>JAUXEM010000007.1 GCA_030620515.1 Salinivirgaceae bacterium | reverse complement strand
TTAGGTCTAATCCCGACCTAGAAATTGTTGTTTATCACAAATCAAGTGAAACAAAGATTTGTGATAACGTACAATTGATCAGTCGATTGAGCGAATTAGCGTTAGCAAATCGCTCAATTTGGGTATTAATCAATGCACTAGTGCATTGATTAAACTTTAAAAGCATTGCTGGTAAAAATCCAACAAGGCTTTTGTTTTCCCAGCTACACTTTTTCAATTACCATAGCAATACCTTGTCCAACACCTATACACATGGTACACAAGGCTGTTTTGGCATCCGATTGTTGTAACTGATAAGTAGCAGTAGTTAGTAGTCGGGCTCCACTCATTCCTAGTGGATGCCCAAGAGCAATAGCACCGCCCCAGCGGTTAATTCTTTCATCATTATCAGCTAAACCCAATTCGCGTATGCAACCTAAACCTTGCGCTGCAAATGCCTCATTTAGCTCAATAATATCCATATCATCTAAAGTCATTCCTATATGCGAAAGTAGTTTTTTTGTTGCCGGAACAGGCCCCATTCCCATTGTTCTAGGCAATACTCCAGCGGCTTTCATACCTAAAATTTTAGCTAGGGGTTTTAAGTTGTATTTTTTTACTGCTTCGGCAGATGCAATAAGTACTGCTGCGGCGCCATCGTTCACTCCCGATGCATTTCCAGCAGTAATAGAACCATTCTGGTTCGAAATAGATTTAAGGGAAGCTAGCTTTTCCAAAGATGATAATCGCAAATGCTCATCCTTAGAAAAGACTATATCCTCTCCCTTACGCTGAGGCATAACAACAGAAATAATCTCAGCGTTTAAAAGACCTTTTTCTTGTGCCGCTTTTGCCTTCTCTTGACTCTCTATGGCAAATTTGTCTTGATCTTTGCGGCTAATTTTAAAATCGTCGGCAATATTTTGTGCGGTCATTATCATCGATTCTGTACCGTACATTTTATCCAATGCTTTATTTATAAACCTCCAACCAATTGTTGTATCGTAGGTTTTAATATTTCTATCGAATGGTGAAGATGCTTTTCCTGTTACAAAAGGAGCTCGAGACATACTTTCAACACCTCCAGCAATTAGTATATCAGCTTCTCCGGCCATAATAGCTCTTGCAGCTGTTCCAACTGCATCCATACCTGAACCGCACAAACGATTTACCGTAACACCAGGAATAGTTTCTGGATAATCGGCCAAAAGCAATGCCATTCGAGCAACATTACGATTATCTTCACCAGCCTGATTCGCACAACCTAAAATTACATCATCTATTGCATTCCAATCAACATTCGGATTGCGTTCTTTTAAAGCTTTTAATGGAATAGCGGCTAAATCGTCGGCTCTAACTTTGGCTAATGACCCTCCGTATCTTCCTATTGGGGTGCGAATTGCATCGCAAATATATGCTTCTTTCATGTTGTTAAAGTTAGTTTGTCAGTATTAAGCTGATGCTTTTGGTTAAGTTTCAGTTAAAATAATTGCTTACTTTGCTTATTTGCCAGTAAGGCAGCCATAAGGATTTATAGTTTTATCAGTTCAGGCTTTATCAGTTTAAAACCATTGTATAAGCCTTGTGAAAGTCTATCTACTTCTTTTTGCATAAGAGCAGTCGAGAACATACAAGCACAGGTATTAATCATCATAATTTGCTCTTCATAAAAAAGGTAGTCGAGCAAAGTGGTGAGTATAGCAGCTTCCTCTTTTGTTTGATACGCTTCACGATAGGTGGTTGGTGGTGTTTTTTTCAGATGAATACGAAACATTGAACCAGCACCTGTTAACGAAATTGGAACATCGGCTAATTTTATAGCTTCTTCAATTTGTTTAATCGCTACTTTAGTAAGTGCATTCAGTTTTAAAACAGCTGTTTCATCAAATAACTCCATGGCTACTCTTCCTGCTGTCATGGTAATAGGATTTGCCGAAAATGTACCTGAGTGGGGCAAGGGCATTTTTGCCTGCCTAGGATCAAGTACTTGCATTACATCGGCTCTTCCGGTAAATGCACCAACAGGAAAGCCTCCACCAATTATTTTACCCAACGAAGTAAGATCAGGTTTAACTTTGTAGTCGTGCTGTGCTCCACTATAATTAGTGCGGAAAGTTACTACTTCGTCAAATACAAGTAAGGCTCCATTTTTTCGAGTCCAATTATACAAAGCCTCAACAAATTCAGATGTTCCACGCAACAAACCAACACGGTGCGGTACTGGATCAATAATAACACAGGCAATTTCATCTGCATTTTTATCTAAAATAGCCAATGTACGTTGAATATCATTATACGGAAAAATTACAACATCGTTTAAAACGCCTTTTGGCGTTCCATAAGCATGTGGCACACTATTCGGATTATCTATATCGCCCCAGTTACTTGGATTAGCAGTTTGGCTCACTTCGGCAAAATCATAAGGTCCATGATATGCTCCTTCTGCCTTGGCAATTTTTGGACGACCAGTAAAAGCCCTTGAAGCTTTAATCATAGCCATTACCGCTTCGGTACCAGAATTTACAAAACGAATTTTGTCAAAACCCGGAGCTCTATCGGTTAATAGTTTTGCATAGCGCACCTCAGCCTCAGTTGCTAAAGTATAGGCTGTACCTTTTTGTAATTGTTCCGTTACAGCGTCAACAATTGCCGGATTCGCATGTCCATGAATTAGAGCTGCCATATTGTTGGCAAAATCAATTCGTGCAATACCATCAATGTCGGTAACATAAGCACCTTTTGCTCCAGCAGCATAATGTGGATGCGGAGCATGATAGACAGTATTACGACTTACGCCACCAGGCATAACATCTAAAGCCTTATTATATATTTCTTCCGATTTATTTAGTTTTTCTGTTGTCATACTAAAGAATTATTAAGAAAAGTTAAATCTGCTTCAACATTATTTCTGTTTTTTCTTGTAAAAACTCAAAGCTTACACCAGGAGCCATTTCTCGAACAAACATTCCAGTTTTTTTTACGTCGATAATAGCCAGATTCGTGTAAATTGTATTAACAACACCTTTACCCGTTAATGGGAAACTGCATTCTTTAACCAATTTAAATTTTCCGTCTTTGGTATTATGCTCGGTAATTACCCAAACATTTTTTACCCCTGCCACTAAATCCATAGCCCCACCAACTGCTGGTATCGCACCCGGTTTTCCTGTTGACCAGTTCGCTAAATCTCCTTTTTCAGAAATTTGCAAAGCACCCAAGACCGAAATATCCAGATGTCCTCCACGAATCATAGTAAAACTATCGGCATGATGAAAATAGCTAGCTCCAGGAATAGCTGTAACACACTTTTTACCAGCATTAATTAATTCAGGATCTTCGCTTCCGGCAGCCGGAACAGTACCCATTCCCAATAAACCATTTTCGGTATGGTAAACTACCTCAATGCCTTCAGGTACTCTATCGGCAACCAATTCGGGAATACCAATACCTAAGTTTACATAGGAACCATCAGGTATATCGTTGGCTACTTTCTGCGCCATTTCACCTCTATTCCAACCTATTTGTTTTTCTGTTACCATGGATAACTCCTTCCTTCTGCTACCAATTTCGACTCATCGGCAGGTGATGCAACTTGTACAACTCTATTAACAAATATACCTGGTGTAATTACTGTTTCTGGATCAATAGAGCCAGCTTCTACAATGTTTTTTGCTTGCACAATGGTAACATTAGCAGCAGTACACATAATTGGACCAAAATTGCGGGCCGTTTTATTATATATAAGGTTTCCGTATCGGTCGGCCGATTGGCATTTTACCAAGGCAAAATCCGCCTTAATGGCATGTTCCATTACATATAGTTTTCCATCAAACTCTCTTTCTTCTTTTCCATCGGCCAAAGGAGTATTAACTGATGATGGTGTAAAAAATGCAGGTATGCCAGCTCCGCCAGCACGAATTCGTTCGGCTAAAGTTCCTTGCGGAACCAATTCCAATTCAATTTCGTTGTTACGATACAATTCAGGAAAAACCGTTGAATTTGCAGTACGTGGGAACGAACAAATCATTTTTCGCACCTGACGATTCTCTATTAACGCAGCTAAGCCAACATTACCACTACCTGTATTGTTACTTACCACAGTTAAATTTTTTGCTCCGGTATCAATCAAACTATGAATTAGTTCAATTGGGCTACCGGCCTCACCAAAGCCACTAATCATGATGGTTGCACCATCAAATATATCAACAAAAGCTTCGGAAGTTGAATGAACAATCTTATTAATCATAATTACATTTTATAAAATGGCAATTATTTATTTTGTTTCATTTTTCTTAAGAATGTTTCTTCTAATTTATTTTCAATCTCAACCAATTCATCTTCGAAGAAATGCTTATCAGTATCTAATGGTTTCAGGCTTGAGATAGTATTTTCTTTTTCATCGTACTTAGCCAAAAAGACTTTATCCATCCATTCCATATTACGGCTTTCGTTGAATTTTAAAGCAAAAACTTTTTCACCATTTACCTCAGCAACACCTAACAGTGATGTTTTTCCTGCCGACGATGTCATAGTAATATACCTTGATGGACGGCTTATGGAAGGAAGTGAACGGTAAATTTTATTAAACACCTCGTTTATATCTTTTAAAGGAACTGTAAAGTAATGGTGTTCACCTGTTGGACGAGCACAGTACATGCTGTGGAAACCAACGGTTAACATTCCTAATACATGACCTAAATCAATCCAGTTTTGAGCAGAGCGGTCAACGTCAACTTCACCATTTTTGTGAGTAAATAAGCTAATATGATTCATTACCGGACTTTGACTTTTTACAGTTACGCCAGTTGCACGTAAACGACGAATAGCAGCTATTGTACTTATATTTAACACTTCCCTAGGTGTAGAAAAATGAGCCATCCAAGCAACCTGAATTCCATTGTCAATTAAGGTTTTGAATAAATCTAGAATCTTTTTGTAATCGTCGGTTAAAATTAATTCAGGATGAAAAGATAAAGAACGGGTTCCTAAACGAAGCGTTTTTATATGAGCCATTTCTGGGTCAGTAATAAAAGGCATCGCATATTTTTCCAAACGCTCAAAGGGCATGTAGCCAGCATCACCACCGGTAATTAAAACATCGGTAATTTCTTTATGCTGACGAATGTAATGATGTACTTGTGCCACTTCTTTTTGAATAAACATATCTTCGTCGCCACGAACCTGAGCATGGCGGAAACAATAACTACAAAATGCGAAACAGCTTTGAGTAGTTTGGTCAAAAATCAGTTTACACTGAGGATATTTATGCTGACTCCCCTCAACAACTGCAATAGTACCATCTTCTTCCTCGTAAAAAGGCTTGTTTAGTTTTTGATTTCCATCGTGTGGATTTGTTTGGTCCATATGACGATTCACAAGCTCTTCTCTTTCAGCATCCGTAGTTGCTTTTATATAAGCTTCAGTTGTTTCAGGCTTTATCATTCCAGGTTGTGGAAAAACTAGCTGAAATAAAGAATCGTCGGCAAAGCTTTTCCAGTTAATGGTATTTAAAACATGCTTTGTTGCCATAAAGCGATATACTTTTATAAAAAGTTCGCGCTCCTCAATAAAACCCATGTCAATTCCATGGCCTAGCAATATCTCATGTATCTCGCGAAAGCCTTTCAACCCTGAATAGTGATGCTTGTCGTTAAACATAAACGCTTCCTTTTCCATTATAGCAGAGCTACCTGGAAATGCATTATGTAAACGAGTTAATAAACCTGGAGTTAATAGGTTTTCGTTTTCAATATTCTTTTCCACATCAGTGGCATAAGAATATCGATTCAACATTCCTTTAACATTAGCTGAATTGATTCTTACGGTGGTTACCTGATTTGCTGACATCTTTATTGTTTTTAGTAGTTTGATATAGTGTGTTTTTAAACTAATTGCCTGATTGGTTTACTATCCAAAGCATTTTTGAACTGCCTTCGTCTATATTCGAAAACAAATGATTTTGGTTAGATATAAAATAGAAGCTATCTCCTACATTTAATTCATATTGTTTTGTTCCTAGTTCTACTTTTATTTTGCCTTCTGTTACATAGCAAAATTCTTGTCCTGGATTATTGGGAGTCATAATTTCACGTGAATCGGCCTTTTTCTCAAAATGAATTAAAAAAGGATCCATTTGCTTTAAAGGATCGTGGTGCGATAGTAAATACGTTTTTGCTCCTGTTTTGTTTTCCTTTGCAAAACGATGCTGATCAACTGTTAATATAGGATTTTCAATAAATGTACCATGTTCGCCAATTAGTTCGCCAACTTTGGTTTGTAATTCATCGGCCAGTTTTTTAAGTGTTAGTATAGAGGGGAAAGCCTTAGCGCGTTCAATTTGAGATATTAAGCTTGGAGTTACACCTATTCTTACAGCTAAATCTCCGGCTTGAATATTTAATATTTCTCTTCTTTTTTTAATACGTTCACCCATTCTATGCATAGTACAGATATTAAATAATACTACACGAATTAAATTATATTTAATTTATTAACCAAAATAATAGTTCATAAATAAAGATGTTTAAAAGCGATTTTTGAACTCTACCGAATGAAAAAAGCGTAAATGGATGAGTGGCTAGGGTAGGGAGCTTTTTGATAAAGCTAAAGGTGTGTTTTTGGAACTTGTGAGAAAAAGGCTCTCATTCCTGAAAGCCCTCCTTCTATTTTTTAATCTTCGTCAGTATTATTCATTGAAATGCTGAGAGGGTATTTTTTACGTGCCTCTTTTTGCATTGTTTTTGGCAAGTCAGAGTATTTCATACTATACTTTTGAACTGAATAAGCATCTCGTAATTTATAAATTACCCTGCGAGTCATATCGAGAATAGCAATATATTCATTGTAAGTAGTGCTGTTATTCCAATTGAAAGCTGCAAGATATTTTGGGTGATTTTGCACGAAACTTTCAAATTTTATACTAAGGGCATTAACATCGCGGGTTGGTTCAATTACAATAAGAATATCTTTAACTTCATCTTCATCAACCTCCTCAGCTCCATCCGCAACAGTAGGTGGCAACATTTGAGCTATACCAGTAGCATGATATTGTAAGGCTGAAGCATATTCACTAGGGAAGGTAGCATAGGCAACCTTGTATAACCTAAGTTTCCGCATAACTTGGTGCAAGTTGTACACGGGTTTCATAGTAGTATTTTTATCTACTACTAAACGTGCAGTAATAAATGGTTTATCTAACTTATTAAATTTTGCAACCCGTTGTTTAAGTGTACTTTCTAAGTTTGCAATAGTACATTCTACATCTGCCACATAATATTTGTTTTCGTGAACATAAATACTGTAAACATATTGCGATTTTTCCAATATTTTGGTTTCCGAAGCTATAGGTAAAATAATGTCTTTATGTTTGCTATGAGTAAATGCTTCAAATGAATTTGCATAGCTAGTTTTGTTGTATATACTTGCCTTACTATCGTTCCACCATATTTTTAGTTGCTTATTATTTAATTCATATTTTAGCGCTTCTTTGGAACGAAAGCTGTTTATTACTATTTCCTTGTCTTTTATAGTAATTAACAATTCAGCTACTATAACTTCTTGGGCACTTTCAAGTACCGATAATACATTATCGTGAAACTTAATAAGTATGCCAAAATCCTCGGAATCTTGATTCTCCCATATTCCGTCAAGATTTGACGTTTTAGTAGTATTAAAGTTTGTAAAATTAAGCACTGGACTTTTCACTGTCATATGAGCAAATAAAAAGAAGGCTATTAATACCATAGGTATTATAATAAGTGCTTTTAGCTTGGCGGAAAACCGCGATTTGTTTTTTGTCATCATCTCTATACGTTTTTTAATGGAAATTAAATTAAAATTGTTTACCAATTCTACTGATTGGATGCTGACCAATTGACTCAATAGTAATGATTGATAATCAAATAACTCAAACCCTTGGTTAACCACTTTGCTATCGGCAATGTATTCGTGTGTTGTTTTAATTGCCTTTTGCAAAAGCCAAACTAAGGGATTAAACCACATAAAAACGGTTATGACATGAGCTATAATAAGGTCGAGCGAATGCATTTGCCCAACATGTACTTGCTCATGTGCTAGAACTTGCTCATATTCATCGAGCTGCGTAGCTTGCTTGGTTACAAAAATGTAACCGAAAAACGAAAAAGGAGGAACTTCCTTTTTCATGAGAACGAGTTTATAGTTTTTATGCTTTTCCGCGGGATTTTGCTTAACTGCTTTTGCTAACCATATTAACAAAATAATTAAACGCACAAAAAATATAAATACTCCTATTAGATATATTGCAATAAATACTTTTACAAAGTTTATTTTGTGAAATAACGAAGGCTCTTGCAACGATTCCATCTTTACTGCACTGTCTTCTATTGTTTCATTTATGGAGTTATAATATACAGCTGTTGAATAACCCTCCTCTTCAAAAACCATAGCCTCATAGTTCTTGTACCTATCCTCAAAATCATCTTCGCTGTACATGGCAACAAAGTCGCTATAATAACTCCGTAGCTTGCCAACATCATTAAAAGGTTCTTCAATATTCTCAAAACTCGAAACAGCAATGGTTACATGCAATAATGGTATTACTAGGGCAATTATCATTATGCCAAGCAAGTAAATTCTGTTAAAATTAAAGTAGGTTTCTTTCTTTAAAAACAGAAAGTAAACCAAATACATAAGTGCCAAACACAATCCTGATTCAATAAGATATAAGATAAATTTTGCCATTGCTTATAAATTAATCTTTCGAATACTTTTTCTGTTCCTTAATCTTCTCTAGCATTTTCATTACTTCATCTACTTCGTCAACATTCAGATTTTCACTCTCTGAAAAAAAGTTAACCACTTTTTTAAACGAATTATTAAAATAATCGTTTACAAGACGATTCATTTGTTTACCACTATATTCCTCTTTTGAGAGATTAGGATAATATTGATAAGTATTTCCGTATTTGTTAAAAGAAACTATTTCTTTTTTAACTAATACTCTAACAATTGTAGAAACAGTATTATATAGTGGTTTTGGTTCAGGAAATTCATCTTGAATATCTTTAATAAAACCTTTTTTTATATCCCACAATATTTGCATTATCCGTTCTTCTGCTTTTGTTAAAGTAATCATCACTATCGAGTTTTAATTAATCAGCAAAACAAATCTACAACTTAATATTAAGTTATACAACTTATTTTTAAGTTATTTAATTTACATTTAAGTTGCAGGCAAAATAATCAATAAGTCAAGTGTTGATTATCTGCGCTTTAGAAAAGTTGCTTATGTAATAAATTAGCTCTAAAAATTGAATCTACCAGTTGTCAATCACAATCTACATTTTGGCAATCACTTATATTTTTATCAAACTCTATGGTAGCATGATGAACATTCTGATGTTCTAATTCGTGTTTAATTCTATCTTTAATTACCATTTGATCTTGCAGTGAATATTCTTTAACAAGAACTACATGGGCAGTAAGTGCATTAATGTTACTACTTAGCCCCCACACATGTACATGGTGCATATTTTCAACTTCAGGAATGTTTTGTATCGCCTCTTTCACCAAATCAATTTTCACATTTTTAGGAATACCATCGAGTATCAATTTTAAACTCTCTTTTAGCAAACCCCATGTAGGCAATAGAATTACAATGGCAATTACCATACTAATTATAGGGTCAATAATATTAAGACCAGTGTAATAGATTATAACACCAGATATTACAACGCCAACAGAAACCAATGCATCTACCAATAAATGAATGAACGCACCTTTAATATTAATGTCGCTTTTTTGCCCTTTATAAAACAAAAAGGCTGAAATTGCATTTACTGCAACGCCAATTAATGCTGTAATAATTATTACTTTACCCCCTACCTCGGCTGGCGAGCTTAAGCGTTCAATGGCTTCTCGTAAAATACCAATTACTATAACTATTAGCAAAACGGCATTTATCATAGATGCTAATATGGATGCTTTTTTATAACCATAAGTAAATGCTAATGTGGCAGCCTTTTGAGCTAATTTCATTCCTATAAGCGAAATAATTAGACTAGCTACATCGCTTAAATTATGACTAGCATCGGCAATTAGAGCTAGGGAATTATTTGCATACCCAACAATAAACTCAATAGCCGTATAGAAAGCATTTAGGAATATGCCTATGTAAAAAGCACGATTGATTGCTTCTAAATTTTGAGTCCCATGGCTGTGTCCTTCATAATTATTACACATTGATAGTATTTTAGTTTTTTAAAAATTTGAATAAAGATAAATCAGATTACTTTATTCAAAAAATAATTCTCTAACATTTATTACTACCACAACAAAGTACACAGTCGGGTATAACCTAATATATCCCTAGCCTACACTTCGACAAGCTCAGTGGAGTGCGCCCGGCATCAGTTCGACTATATGAAATCAGTTCACTATCTTTCCTAAAATCATAAACTCACTGACTAAATTATATATATCTTCGCCCTGTAAAACAAGACTATAAAAAGCAATGGAAAATAAACATAATAACAGCAGCCCAGAGATTGATATTAAGAAAATACTTCAAGATAAAAGCCCTAAACTGGCTAACTGGATTCCTAGCTTTTTAATTAAGTACTTAAAAAAGATTGCTCACGAAAATGAGGTAAATGGCATTATTAGAAATTATGCCCATTTACAAGGGTTTGATTTTAGTGAGGCAATGATAGAACACTTTAATATTAGTATTGATGTTAAAGGAGAAGAAAACTTACCAAATGATGGAAAATACATATTTGCTTCAAATCATCCACTTGGTGGATTCGATGCACATATTATAATGTATTTGGTTGGAAAAAAATATGGTAAATATAAGTTTCTAGTAAACGATATATTAATGGGACTTAAAAACATGAGTAATGTTTTTATTCCTGTAAACAAACATGGGCGCCAAGGAGTTGAGTTTGCTAAACAAATTGATGAGGCTTATGCGTCTGACGTACAGATGATGACTTTTCCGGCAGGTTTGGTGAGTAGAAAAATGAAAGGTCAAATTATGGATTTAACTTGGCAAAAGAATTTTATAAGCAAAGCAAAACAGCATAAACGCGACATAATACCGATACATATTGATGGCAAAAACACCGAATTCTTTTATAAACTAGGCAACATTAGAAAAAAACTAGGCATTAAAGCCAATATTGAAATGCTTTACCTTATAGATGAAACTTTTAAGCATTACGGTAAAGAATTTGTGATTCGCTTTGGCAAACCTATTCCTTGGCAAACTTTCGACACTTCAAAAAAGCCAATTGAATGGGCTAAATGGGTAAAAAAGAAGGTTTATAAAATGGATGGTGTTGAGAATATCCCTTTCTAGCTCATAACGCTTTTTTTACATAAAAAAGTAATATGAATAATAGATTAAGTAAAGGGCTTCTTTTTCAAAACTTTATAATATATTTGTAAAACAAATGCATTCAAGGTGTTTGTAAAGAAAGGGATTCTATATCATTTTATTTTTATTTATGGTTTCAAAAATAATACACGGTGAAGATTGTAGGTCAATTTTGGGTTTTGAGCGCTATTACATTAGCGAATCAGGACAAACATACCGCGTAACACCTCTTAACAATAAGGAGAAAGCAATAATAGACAGTGGTGCTTTGTATATAAATAAAGGCAAGCAGCATTTTCCTGTACGTAATGGCAGAATGAGGCAGGGCTATTGTAGCTTAACTAGTTCTGAAGGAAAACTACATAATATACCTATAGCACAGCTTGTTGCATATACTTTTGGCATAATTACACATGTATTTAATTCAAAGAAAAATTCCATTGAATATATAGATGGCAATAAAAAGAATTTGCATTATACCAATCTTAAAATTACAGATAAGCGATACGGTAACAGTAAGCTAATGAAATCAGACGTTAAAAAAATAAAGCATCTTATTTCAATGGGTATTGCATTAAGACATATTGGTGTTACTTTTGGTGTTTCCGAGATGCAGATTAATAGAATTAATACTGGTGAAAACTGGGGTAATGGTAAAAGAAAAATTAAAGCACCACAAGCTCCTTTTGAAATTAAGGACGGAAAAATTAGAAAATACATTGCAATTTTCAATGCTGAAGAGGCTCCAATAGAACTAAAAAAACCTTTTTCAATTAAACGAAATCCGAAAGACCCAACCGACAATTTAATAAATGGTATTATTAAAGGCTACAAGCTTACTTTAAAGCACAAAAACATAACTCGTGCGCAGGTAAATATTCAAAAACTTAACGATTACTTTTTTTAGCTATTAAAACAAAAAAGTAATTATCAAATTATTAATCATTAATACTTCGTTAAACCTGCCCGTTGAACTCGGCAGGCGGGTATAGCTATTGAGAATCCTCGACTATTGCTCAGAATCAGTTCGGCTATATTATTTAAAGGCTTTGTTAAATACCTAAATCCATTTGTGTTTTGAATTATGAAAAAAGCCCGAATAAATTCGGACTTTAATAATATATTTTAAAATTATACTACTATTATTCTTTTGCAGCAGGTAATAAATCTTTAGTATCAAGTTTTGCAGGAGTAAAAATTCCTATTACTCCTTTAACACCAACTGACATTATTATATTATATAAAAAAGCAACAAATGCAAGCAGCATTAATGTTCCGCAAATAGCGGCTAAAATCATATAAAGATTATACTCGCCTTCGTAATATATTGTTCGTCGTAACATACCTTTCATTCCTGCCATTCCCATAAATGCACCCATACCTACACCACCAATAATATGAGCCCAAAAGTGGAAGGTTACTAATTTTTCACTATAAAATTTAGCTCCGTTTGTTAGTAATGGGAATAAATAATAAATAGCAGAATAAAGTGTCATAACTAACCCAACTAATATTGCAACGTGAACGTGAGGTCCAATAATCCATTGTGTATTGTGTAGTATTCTGTTTATTCCAAGGTCTGCTTGAATAATACCTGCAGGAACAGCTAATGCAAATCCTAATAAACCTCCCAATAAAAATTTCAACGGGCTTGTCATTTTTAATGGACGTGCGCTCCAAAGTGTAATAAGTACAATAAAGAAAGCAAGTCCTTGAGTAATAAGCTCAAAAGCTGTAACCATTTCACCCGAAATAACTTTTAACCAACCTGGTTGAGCTTGGTCTGACATTAAGTGATGGGACCATACTGTCCATGAAACAACCAACTCTACCCAAAGTGCTAAACGGGCAACTCTCATCATATATAACTTTTTACCTGTAATAAGAGTAGCAAGCAAGTACCATGTACCGGCAACAAAAATAAGAACTAGCCCATCAGCAATAAGATCTAAGCCCCACCAGTACCAGTTTTTGTATAATAGAGCATCAACGGCAGTATCTTTAAGACTCATGCCAAAAATTTCAGCTACCATATATACCAATATAAGAACACCTGTAAATGTTAAAATACCTGCATTAAGAAATGTGTCAACTGTTCCTCGGGCAATAGCTGCCACTGGTAACGATGGAACTAAATGCTCTCTACGCTTACTCTTTTTCCTGAAAACACTCTCAGCCCATGAAAAACCTGTTGCCGATGCTAACATAGCTCTTCCGGAAGCCTCTCTTGTTTGTCCTTCAGGAATATAAGCAATGGTTTTGAAAATATTAAACACAAAACATAGTGTTCCTACCATAACTAAGGCAATTCCTAAAATAAATACTGCTCCACCTATTGCTCCAAACTGAGTAAAGTCGGCAGGTAACGGCCAGTAAAGTGTGTATAATGGAGAGTAATGTGAAATAAACGTTGATCCCCAAAAGGTAATTGTACCAATTGTAATTAATAGAAAACTCCAGTTACCAAGTTTTATACTATATAGAGGTTTCTCCATTAAAAATGGAACCAAAAATAAGAAAGCTCCAAACACAATTAGATATGACGAGCCAAATATACCCACTAAAGGGTGTGCTGTTAAAATTGCAAAATAATGACCTGCATCCATCCCCGCAATTGGTTGAACTTGAAATACACGCATTATCATACCTTCAATAGTAGTAAGTCCGTAAAATAATATACCCATTACTACAAAACGCAATGCTAATTTTTGCATTGGTGTAAGACCATCAGGTTTAAATATGCCCTCAACGCCATTAATTAATGTATCTTTATAACTCATATTTATATTTTTTCTAGATTAATAATTATTCTACAACTTCTAATGCATCTTTCATAATCATTTGATGACCCTTAGGTCCAGAATATTCAGTTGAGCGAATAGTATATATTCCTGCATTAAGAAATTGCCACATCAAATCATTTCTATGCCCAGGCACAACTTGCATTTGTGTAACCATTGATCCATCTTGTCTAAAAATACCAAAACCGTAGGTTAAATCATGCGAAAACACATCAAACACAACAGTATCACCAACAGCTATAACCATCTGCTCTTCAGGCAATGTGAATTCATGGTTCTCAACAGAAATATCAAACACCACCGTTGGTGTTATGTTATGTCTATTCAAATCCATTGATACCCACGGAATAGTCATGTTTGTGGCTAAATGCAGAGATACACCTAACACAGTCAAAACCACAACTAAAGTTGAGAATAGACTTGTCTTTAATACTCCTGCCTTTCCCTCTTTGGTTATCATATAACCAAAAGCAAGCATTAATAAAAGAATTACAACAGCATATATTGTATACGCCATTGTTTGTCCATTAAGAACAACTGCTGAATCAATCATATTTTTTCGTTTTTAAGTGAATAAATAATTATTTATATCTGTTGTTTTAGTTTTATAATAAGCTCCTATGAATTTGTCGATTCAAGAGTGCTAATAAGACCCTTTGATATTTTTTTCCATTTATAATACATGCCACATGGATTGTTTAATGGACATTGCTGATAACCAAAAAAACATTTTTGTTCAATTATGTCATCGCCTGTAGCTTTTACAATATATATGAATTGAATAGAGTTGGGATTTCTACTTAGTTGATAACCTCTGACTTTCTCTTGGGGATTGTATAATAAATCTACTTTGGAAAGAATAGTGAGTAACTTTCTTAAATACCTAAACGGAATATCAAGTTTGCAGCAGAAATCATTAGCCCAATATACTTTTTCGGAATCTTTAGCAATGTGGCTTAAAATTCGTAGAGCATAATCTGTTATTTTGCTAAAGTTCATAAATGACACCTCTTGGTATTATTTACTAATAAATATAGTGTTTTTTTTATAAGTATAAAAAATGAATAGTATAAATATCTAGTTTATAGTTTATTTCATAGATAAAACACTATACTGATAATAACAAAATTCAACTATATGGTAAAGTATATTAGTTACTAAAAAAGCCATTCCGAATTTTTGGAATGGCTTTTTAGTAACACTATTGTGACCCCACCGGGATTCGAACCCAGATCTTAAGAACCGGAATCTTAAATTCTATCCATTGAACTATGGGGCCAATGCTGGCAGCAAAAGTAACTTTTTTTGTTGAATTTAAAACGACATTAAATTGTTTTGTTTTTACACCATATATCCTCAAGTAAAATACATAACATTTAGCAGATAAGAGAGTTAGTTGCGGCGCGACTTCGCTTGCTTAGGCAATAACAAAACGGCACAATATACTCATTCACAACATAGTTGAACTGCGACTTGCGCAATTTAGGCTGCAAGAAAAATTAAACACAATTACAAAATAATTGCTATACAAACGTTAGTACTGAAAAAAACTGTTAAAAAACTTATTTAATTATTGTATTTTACTCTTGTACTCTGCCTATAAATAGTACTTTTGCCGCCTCTAAAAAATTAATATTACAATGGAAAATAAAAAATTAGGTAACCCTGCCGTAGTTGGATTAGCAGGATTTGGATTAACTACATTATTACTGCAAATTCATAACTTAGGATTTTGTGGTTTAGGTCCTGTTCTTGCAATGGGTATTATTTTTGGCGGACTTGCTCAACTTATAGCAGGTTTTATGGAACAAAAAATGGGTAATAACTTTGGCTTTGCTGCTTTTACAAGTTATGGCGCATTCTGGATTGGTTTAGGCATTATGTGGATGCTTAATCATTATGGTATTTATACATCATCGGGTACCGATGTTGGTTTTTACCTAGTAGCATGGACCTTATTAAGTATTATATTTTGGTTCGGCTCTATGTTTGTGCACACAGCTATGGCTACAACATTCACATCGGTAATTATTGGCTTTGTGCTTTTAGACCTAGCTCATTTTGGATTTCCAATGTTAACTAAAGTAGCAGCAGTTGTGCTTATTTTTTGCGCGCTGAATGCATGGTATATGATGGCTGCTATTATTATTAACGATTTAGCAGGTAGGGAATTCTTAAAAGTAGGAAAACCTTGGATTAAAGCTACAGAAAAAGGAGGATTGGAAATTAAAAAATTCCCTTTTCAAAAGAAAACTAGAAAAACAGCAGTATAATTATTGCTTATAAATACTTTGATACCGCAACTGTTAAAGTTAAAAGTTTGATAATCACAGCGTGAGTACTTTTTCAATGGCTCTCGTTTAATCAACATGGCTGCCAAACAGGCAAGCAACTCACACCGTAACTTGCATATTTAAGGAAATAAAAAAAGGGTGATTTTTACAATCACCCTTTTTTTATTCTTCACTTCAAACTTATATTTTAACCCAACTTGTAAAAGCAAAGTCATAAAGGGTTGAATAAGTGCTATTTACCGCACATTAATCAATTAAACATTTACTTTTTTATTCCCACATTGTGGGTTTAATACCTTGACACTTGTGCCGATCTAATATTTTTATTTTTTCACACGCATCAAGCTAAACATGTTAAACATCCATCCTGGTAATGGCTCCTCTTTACGTTTAGTTAAATCCAGATACCATCCAAGTTTTTTCAATAATGGTATTTTATGGGTTTCAACAAACTCAATAAGCGTTCCTTCAGGAGCCTGAATATATGAGAAACTACCAGCAGCCTCACCCATATCAAATGTGCTCATTGCTTTAGCGCTATCCACCGTAAATGGGAATCCCTTTCCTTTAACCTCTTCGCGTAATTCATCCATTCCGTTTATATCAAAACACAAATGAATAAAACCGGGGTCACCCCAAATTCTTCCTTCAAACAAATCACGTGGTTCACGGTCTAGTACTTGTACAAGTTCAATTTGGCTAGGTCCAAACAATGGTGAAAAAGCACCATTTCTTTTCTTTGAGTGTGCTAATTTTACTCTACGGTATCTATTATCGCACCCCGGAACTCCAGCCCAATCACTAAAAACATCTTCTTTATCAAAAACCACTTTATCATAACCTAAAATATCTTGATAAACCTTAAGGCTCTCTTCCATGTTTTTTACACCAATTACAGCTCCATAAATGCCTCCATTAACAAGGTTCTTTTTCTTTAAAACATACTTGTCGTAAACCACATCCCAAATATTGCCATAAGTATCTTTTAGATAAAAATGCTCGTTCCCCACCGGATCTTTCGCAATTTGACTTAAAATTTCAATATTATCTTTCTGAAACTGCAGATACGTTTCTTTCAGATTAGACGATTTAATTTTACCAATACATATACCTAAATCACCAATTTGCAAATCAAATTTAGGAAGCTCTGGAGTTTTACCAGTATGCTGCCATATTTCAAAACCACCACCACCTTGCATGTTTAAAGCCAAAATTGCATGACGTTCGCGTGGTTTGCCTTCGGTATGTACTAACATTAATTCGGCAGTTGCAGCCTCTTCAAACATTTTTACATCCATTCCAAAACGAGTACTGTACCAATCAAAACCATCTTGTACGTTGGTAACACCCACTCCTAATTGCTGTATGCCATTAATTCTTTTTGCCATAGTAAATATTGTTATTAGCTTACTCTTTATTCAATTCTATATATAACCACATTAAAAATGCAAAATTACATAGGATTTATCTTACGTACAATTTTAGCGTGTATTCCAGGTAAAAAACGTTTTATTTTAAGAATAATTAATTCACTACCTCCAACAAGTATTTCTCGTCTATTTCTTCTTAAACCTTTTAATATTTGTTTTGCTGCTTTTTCAACACTAATACCGTTTGCTTGCCCAGCATCTATTTTACCATGTTCGTTGCCATCTTTATTAATGGCAAATTTCGATATATTTGTTTGAATTCTCCCTCCAATTAACATCGACACTGTAATATTCTTCTTGTAATTCTCGGCAAATAAGCTTTCGAAAAAACCATGCAAAGCGTGTTTAGATGCTGAATATGCTGATCGGTATGGGAATCCAAATTTTCCAACCAAACTTGATGCTACAGCAAACTGTCCTCCGCCATTTTCAATCATATGAGGCAAAACTGCTTTAGTTAATGCCACAACACCAAAAAAGTTTATCTCCATTATCTTCCTATCATTTTCAAGTGGTGTTTCAGCCACAAACGAACGTTGGCTAATGCCAGCAAAATGGTATAAGCCAGAAATTTTCGCTCCATCCTGAATAACTTTCTGAGCTGTAGTAATTATAGACTCTGTATCTAACATGTCTAAATGTTCAGTACGAACTGAACTACCAAGTAACTCAATCTCTTTTGCAGTATCCTGTAGTCCTTCAGCATCTCTATCTGATATAACAATATGTGTATTATATTCAGCTAAAGCCAAAGAAACGGATCGTCCCATTCCTGAAGCTGCTCCCGTAATCCAAAATGTTTTTCCTATAAAATCCATTCCTAATGTCAATAAGTTTTTTAAAATATTTTACGAAAATAGTAATTTTTTGTAACTCATTACGATTAGCATAACACTGGTGGGTAATTAATTTTCAGACTGCTGCCACAACTGCTGTAACCCTTTGGTTTTTACGAAAAAGCATTAATAATTATTTGAAAATGACAGCTTGCTTACTCTATCAGAAGCTGAAATACTATTTTTTACTGAATTTACTATAGTTATACCATAAAAATAAATCGTTAGATTTTAAGACCTGTCATGGCAGCATACAGGTATGAGCACGTCCTGCCTGCCGTCAGGCTGACTTATTCGAGCAGGTAGGGAGATGAAATCAACACCCTAATTTTTTTGCACATTAGAGGGCAATGAAATTTCTTAATAACACTCTCTTTATCTGTTAATTACAAAATATTAACGAACTATTACCATAACTTATGGTAATAAAAACCACTACTTTTTAGCACAATCATTAAAAATATTTTGTAGTTTTATAATTGCATTATATGAAAACTTTCTTAATTATTATACTATTATTTATTCTTACTCCTATTTCGGCACAAGTAAATAGGGCTGAAATTACTGGAGCCTACATTGTAAATTTGGCTAAATATGTAACATGGCCTAACGAGCAAGGCATTGACAGCTTACATATACATTTAATTGGTAATGATATTAATTTACTATCCATTTTTAAGATACTTTCCGAAGAAACTCAAATAAAAAGGAAATCAATTAAAATTACAAATAACACAAGTGCTAAGATTCCATCAACAACGAATATTATTTTTATTTCACAAGATTATTCAGATTTACTAACTAAGGTTTACCCATACGTTGAAAAGAGTCCGATATTACTAGTTAGTGAAAACTATGTCGATAAAAGATGGGTAATGATAAATCTGTATGATGCTGAAAAAAGTAAAATACATTTCGAAATAAACAAAGCAAATTTAACAAATCAAAACCTTTCCATTGATCCTGAAATACTATTATTGGGTGGAACCGAAATTGACTTAATTCAGCTGTATAGACAATCGCAACATTCGCTAAATAACATACAAGAGGATATGAATGCTATGACCGATTCGTTGAAAAGATTAAATAAAACTATTAAAAGAACAAATGAGCAATTAAATAAAAAACAAGAAAACATAGCTCAACAAGAACAATTATTACTCAACTATGAAAATGAAAAGCTAGAAGAAAAACAAGAAATAGATAATTTAAATAAAAAGATAATCGTAATTAATCATTCCTTACGAAAGCAAAAAGATTCTATGGAAATTCAATCTCGGTTATATTTAAAGCAACAAGATAAAATACAGAATCAGTATTACGACCTTGAAATTGGAAAAGAAAACCTAGAAATACAAGAAAGCAACATTGACAGTTTGAATATTAAAATAATAAGAAAAAATGAAATTCTAGATAAACAAATATTAATAATATCACGTCAAAAACAAGTTGTCTATTTGTTTCTGTCAATAGCTATCTTAATGATTATTTTAGTAATATCGGTTTACCGAAGTTATAAAAGCAAACGAAAGGCTAATGCCAAACTAGAACAACAGAAACACAAAACCGATGAAGTAAATTGGGAACTCCAATCTAAGAATGAAGAGCTTTCTCATATTATTGAAAAATTGAAAGAAACCCAATCCCAACTTATTCAATCAGAGAAAATGGCATCTCTTGGTATATTAACTGCGGGTATTGCTCATGAGATAAACAACCCACTAAACTTTATTTATTCAGGAGCAAATATACTTGAAACCGATCTTCAGGATTTAATTAAATTATTAAACACTGTAAGTAAAATAAACGATAAAACAATTGATAAGGATAAATGGGCTAAGGATATTAAACTACAGATAAGTGATTGCGAATTGCATGAATTAATTGAAATAATACCAAATACAATAAAAGGTATTCAAACAGGTGTTGAACGCACAGCTGAAATAGTAAAGGGTTTAAGCAATTTCTCAAGAATAGAAAAAAAAGAGAAACAAATTGCTAATATTCACGAAGGTATTGACTCTGCTCTACTGCTTCTGCGTAATAAATACAAAAACCGTATTGAAATCACAAAAAACCTTGGAAAGATACCTTCGTTTAAATGCTTTCCTAGCAAGCTAAACCAGGTATTTATAAATATTCTAAACAATGCTATTGATGCTATTAAAAATGAAGGAGAAATTACTATTAGTACTATCTTAATTGAAAACAGTGTTAGAATAATGATTAAAGATACTGGTACTGGTATAAAAAAAGAAGATTTAGCTAAAATATTTGATCCTTTTTTTACAACAAAAGAGGTTGGAAAAGGTACAGGTTTAGGATTATCTATTACCTTTGGAATTATAAAAGAGCACAATGGCACTATTAATGTGAATAGTGAAATTGGAATAGGAACTGAATTCACTATTAAAATACCAATTTTAGCAAACTAATTCTTAAAATGGGAAACAATAAACCGAAAATACTTTATGTTGATGATGAAATAATAAATCTTCAATTATTTAAAGCAACCTTTAGGCGTGATTTTAATATTACTACCGCATTATCTCCGATTGATGCATTGGAAATATTAAAAAAAGAAACCTTTCAAGTAATTATTACCGATCAGAAAATGCCTGGAATGACTGGTGTTGAATTCCTTAAGATTGTTCAAGGGATTTTTCCTAATGTACCTCCCCACAGAATGATAGTTTCAGGATATAGCGAAAATGAGGTTGTTCAAGATGCTTATGAAAATTGCCAACTTCATAAGTTTATCTCAAAACCATGGAATGCTAAAGAACTAAAAGATGCAATTGAAGATGCAATTCAAAGTCACTAAATAATCCAAAATATATTTCTTTTTAATTTGCCTTTTGCCAAAACGCTTGTGACTCTTCTTTCTGTCCATCTGTTTTGATGAAACATATACGAATCAATTTGTTTTTACTCAACAATATTGCTGGTTTCATAAACATTAACAGCAATGTTTTTCAGTACTAAATTAATTTCCTAATTTTGCGCCCCTAAATAGATTTGAGAAATTGTGATTTAATTAACAGAGCTCTCATTACTAACAGAATAAATAAAATGGAATATAATTTCAGCGAAATTGAAAAAAAGTGGCAAGCGTACTGGAAAAAAAATCAAACCTACAAAGTAGAGGTTAATGAATCGAAGCCAAAGTATTATGTGCTAGACATGTTTCCGTATCCTTCAGGAGCCGGATTACACGTTGGACATCCGCTAGGTTATATTGCTTCTGATATATACAGCCGCTATAAACGCTTAAACGGATTCAACGTTTTACACCCAATGGGTTACGATGCATATGGATTACCAGCTGAACAATACGCAATACAAACAGGGCAACACCCAGCTATTACTACTGAAAATAATATTACAAGATATCGAGAACAGCTAGATAAAATTGGTTTTTCATATGACTGGAATCGTGAAGTTCGTACATGTAACCCCGATTATTATCATTGGACACAGTGGGCATTTATTCAAATGTTTAATCATTACTTTAACAACACATTGCAAAAAGCTGAACCCATTGATTCGCTAATTAAAGTCTTTACAACAGAAGGAAATATTAAAGTTGATGCTGCTTGCAACGAAGTTGAACCATTTATAGCTGAAGAATGGAATAGTTGGAATGAGAAAGCGCAACGTGAAATGCTTTTAAA
This sequence comes from Salinivirgaceae bacterium, assembly GCA_030620515.1. GTDB lineage: Bacteria > Bacteroidota > Bacteroidia > Bacteroidales > SZUA-534 > JAUXEM01. The sequence continues at coordinate 23,515 of JAUXEM010000007.1, read as the reverse complement.
TTACCGTATTGCATTTTTAGCTGAAACGCAAGTAAACTGGTGCTCAGAATTAGGAACTGTACTTGCTAACGACGAAGTGAAAGAAGGAGTATCTGTACGAGGAGGTTATCCTGTTGTTCAGAGAAAAATGAAACAATGGAGTTTGCGTGTTTCTGCCTATGCTCAACGATTATTAGATGGTTTAAATACTGTTGACTGGTCCGATTCTTTAAAAGAAGTACAACGAAATTGGATTGGGCGCAGTGAAGGAGCAGCGGTAAACTTTAAAATAAAAAATTATAGTGATATTATAGAGGTATTTACAACCCGCCCCGATACTTTATACGGTGCAACATTTATGGTAATTGCCCCAGAACATGAATTGGTAGCACAAATTACCACTCCTGAGAATAAAGAAAATATTGAAAAATATATTCATAGAGCAAAAAACCGTACCGAACGCGAACGCATAGCCGAAGTAAGTAATATTACTGGTGAATTTACAGGTGCATATGGTATCAATCCTCTTAACGGACAAGAAATTCAAATTTGGATTGCAGACTATGTATTAATGGGATATGGAACAGGAGCAATTATGGCAGTTCCAGGGCATGATAGCCGTGATTTTGCATTTGCCAGGAACTTCAATTTACCTATTATTCAAGTTGTAGTTAAAGATGGCGACCAAGCCACAGACACTGCAACATGGGAAGATTCATATGATTCCAAAGAAGGGAAAATGATTAACTCAGGCATCATAAATAACCTTGATGTTAAAGAAGCAATTTCAACTATAATAAAACATATTGAAAACGAAAAACTAGGATTTGGCAAAATTAATTTCCGCTTACGCGATGCAATATTTAGCCGCCAGCGTTATTGGGGCGAACCATTTCCTGTATATTATAAAAATGGCTTACCATACGTAGTAAGTGAAGATAAATTACCGGTGGAACTTCCTGAAGTAGATAAATACTTACCAACCGAAGACGGACAACCTCCATTGGGTAGAGCAAAAGGATGGGAAACAGAAGATGGGCACCCTTTTGAATTGAATACTATGCCAGGTTTTGCCGGCTCATCTGCTTATTACCTTCGCTACATGGATCCTAAAAACTCAAAAGGATTAGTATCTAAAGAAGCCAATAATTACTGGCAAGATGTTGATCTTTATATAGGTGGAACAGAACACGCCACAGGCCACCTTGTATATAGCCGCTTTTGGAATAAGTTTTTATTCGACCTAGGAATCGTTTGTAAAGACGAACCGTTTAAAAAGCTTATTAATCAAGGAATGATTCAAGGTCGTTCAAGCTTTGTTTATCGCATTAAAGACACTAAACTGCCTGATGGCAAGGCAGGTAAATTTGTGTCATATAATTTACGTAAAGAGTACAACACTACAGCTATACACGTTGACGTAAACATTGTACATAACGACATATTAGATACCGATAAATTTAAAAATTGGTTGCCCGAATATAAAAATGCAGAATTTATTTTAGAGGGAGACAAATATATTTGTGGAAATGCTGTTGAGAAAATGTCGAAATCGATGTATAATGTGGTAAATCCAGATACTATTATTGAACAATATGGAGCTGACACTCTTCGCTTATACGAAATGTTCCTAGGACCACTTGAAGATTCAAAACCATGGGACACTTCAGGAATAGAAGGAGTGCACCGTTTCTTAAAAAAACTATGGCGTTTATTCCATGATACTGAAGGAAACATCTGTATTTCAAACGATACTGCCAGCGAACCAGAATTAAAGGTTATTTATAAAACCATTAAAAAGATAAAAGAGGATATTGAAAAATTCTCATTCAATACATCGGTTAGTGCATTCATGATTTGTGTGAACGAACTTACAGATCTTAAATGTAATAAGCTTGAGGTGTTAAATTCTTTATCTATTATTCTTTCACCATTTGCTCCGCACATTGCTGAAGAACTATGGTCAATATTAGGAAATTCTAAAAGCATTACCGAAGCTGAATTTCCAACTTATGATGAAAGCTTATTGGTGGAGAATACTAAAACTTACCCAATATCATTTAATGGTAAGGTACGTTTTACAATTGATTTAGCTGCCAATGCAGCAAAAGATGAGATAGAAAAAGCAGCAATGGAACATGAAAAAGCACAACAGTGGTTAGATGGAAAAACACCAAAAAAAGTTATTGTTGTTCCTGGAAAAATTGTAAATATTGTAGTATAATCTTAATTAGTTAACAACTTTTGCTAGTTGTTAATAAATCAGCAAACACTATTACACATTGATAATCAGCCTGTCGCCTTTTTGATGACAGGCTTTTGTTAAGAACAATATTTTTTTAACTGTGTTAAATTATCTAAAATTACAGCAATTTTGAAAGACAAAACTAAAATATTTAAGGAAGTCAGAGTATATCTGATTATTACGCTAGGACTATTTCTACATGCATTGGGGTGGACTGCCTTTTTAATTCCTGGAGAAATTGTTGGTGGTGGAGTAAGTGGTGCGGCAGCATTCATTTTCTATGCCACTGGCATGCCGGCAGGCTACAGTTATTTGGGTATTAATGCTTTGCTTATTCTAGTGTCTATAAAAATGCTTGGTCGTAATTTTGGTATAAAAACCATTTATAGTGTTGTTCTTGTTTCATTCTTTTTGTCAATACAGCAAAAATTCATTACCGAACCCATAATAACCGAAGGTTTTATGGCAACAGTTCTTGGTGGTTTGCTAGGTGGTGCAGGTGTTGGCATTGTTTTTTCGCAAGGAGGCAGTACCGGTGGTACCGATATTATTGCCATGATTATAAACAAGTATAAAAATATTAGTCCAGGCAAAATAATTCTCTATTGCGATGTATTTATAATTGGTGCATCGTACTTTTTATTTGAAAGCATGGAGAAACTTGTTTACGGTTTTGTTTGCATGGGTGTAGTAGCCTATACAATAGATCTAATATTAAATGGCTCAAAACAATCGGTTCAAATTATGATTTTCTCAAAAAACCATGAAAAGATTGCATCCAAAATAGCATCAGAACTAGATAGAGGAATTACATTAATAGACGGTGAAGGTTGGTACTGCAAAAGCCATACAAAAGTAATACTTACTGTTGTACGCAAACATGAAGCACATCGAATAAACCGAATAGTAAAAGAAGTTGATCCTAATGCATTTATTTCGCAGGGAGCTGTTATGGGAGCATACGGCAAAGGATTTGACGAAATTAAAGGGTAGAATAAAATACCTTGATGCCATTAAGAATTGGCATTTGGGCTATTAATAAACTTGAAAAAAATTCAACAGTCAAACTAAATTTTTTTATATGAAAAGAGAAATACTAATTAGTATTGCACTAACTATCGCAACCATATTTATGTTGACCAAATGCAATAGCGTTAACAAACAAACAGATAATGAAACAGGTCCCATTCATGAACTAATTGAGGAGGAACCTCCAATACTTTCCTATGGTATTCCTATTGATTCATTTAATATTGTTAGTGGTAAGATTAGGCGTAATCAGAGTCTTTCGAAATTGTTAGTGAAAAAAGGCATATCAGCAAAAACTATAGACCAAATAGCCAAACTTAAAGACACGTTCGATGTGCGAAAAATACGTTCAGGAAATATGTATAAATTATTCATGACAAAAGATAGTTTACCTAACTTATCTTATTTTGTTTATGAACACACTTTAACCGATTATGTAGTTATTAAATTTACCGATTCACTTGAGATTTTTGTAAATGAGAAGCCTACCAGTATTGTAAAGAAAATGGCCTCTGGTACTATTACCAGTAATTTGTGGGATGCCATGGTGCAAAATAGCATTAACCCAATTATGTCCATTGAATTATCGGAAATATATGCGTGGAGTATCGACTTTTTTGGTCTTCAAAAAGGAGACCAGTTTTATGTTATTTATGAAGAACGCTTTTTAGATGACTCTATTTCAACGGGAATAGAACGAATTCATGGTGCATTGTTCAATCATCAAAATAAAGATTTTTATGCTATATTTTTTGTGCAAGATGAACGTGGCAGTTTTTTCGACAATGCTGGAAATAGCCTTAAACGTGAGTTCTTGAAAGCCCCATTAAATTTTAGTCGAATTAGTTCTCGATTTTCAAAATCCAGATACCATCCGGTATTAAAGATACGACGCCCCCATTCAGGTGTTGATTATGCAGCTCCTGCAGGTACTCCAGTGTTTAGTGTTGGCGATGGCTTTGTAATTAAAAAAGGATACCAAAAGAAAGGTGCTGGTAATTATTTAAAAATTAAACACAATAGCGTGTATACTACGCAATACGCACACTTACAAAAATTCGCAAAAGGATTAAAAAATGGCGACCACGTAAAACAAGGTCAACTTATTGGTTATGTTGGTAGTACTGGTTATTCTACTGGTCCACACCTTGATTTTCGTTTCTTTAAAAATGGGGAAGCTGTAGATCCATTAAAAGTTGATGCACCGCCTGTTGAACCAATTAAGAAAGTAAATAAAGAAGAGTTTGATAAAATAAAAGACGCTTTTGTTAAGGAATTAAACCTACAAAGAAATAATTATAGTTTGCAAGTAAACGACTCAATAGATTCTCAATTATAAGAAACTATGCTAAAATTAAAATTTTATTAAATTTTAGCTTTAAGAATAATACCAAAACAACAAAACCAAGAGTAATTCTTGGTTTTGTTGTTTTTACTATTTCTACTTTACGAAGTTAAAAGAATCTATAAATCAGCATAAAGGGCTGCTTTGCTATGCTCTAGCTCAACATAGGTAATATTAATATTTCAGGTGAGATTAACACCCTAATTGATAACTGAGCTTGTAGAAGTTTAACTGCGTGGAAAATGCAAGAGTATTGAAATTGTTGGAGTTTTCTTGCAGAGGCTAATTAGATAGTATGGTTTATGGGGGCAGTTGTTCTGATACTAATGCTGAAATTTTACTACTTTTTCAGGATCGTGTTTGTGTTTAAAGAAAATTGCAAACAATATAGTTACCACTAATGAATATAGGGCAAAAGTTAACCAAATCCCTCTCCACTCATAGTTTCCATTAGCTGCTTTAAAAAAATTATCAATCATAATTCCACTAGTCCATCCTCCTATTATTGCACCAAATCCATTTGTCATCATCATAAATACTCCCTGTGCACTAGCACGAATTTTAGAATCACTTTGTGTTTCAACATAAAGTGAACCTGCAATATTAAAAAAGTCGAAAGCCATTCCATAAACCACACACGATAATATTATCATCCATAAATTCGTGGTAGGATCACCAAATCCAAACAATGCAAAACGTAATACCCAAGCCACCATACTAAATAGCATAACTTTCTTTATTCCGAATTTTTTTAGGCAAAACGGTATTGCTAAAATAAAAAGGATCTCCGACATTTGGGAAATCGACATTATAATAGCAGGATATTTTACTGCTATGGTATTCTTAAATTCATCTATTTTAGCAAAATCATGTAAAAATGTATCTCCATAAGCATTCGTTAATTGTAATGATGCTCCCAATAACATAGAAAAAACAAAAAACAATGCCATTTTCGATTTTTTAAATAGTGCAAATGCATTTAATCCTAAAGAATCAAATAGAGTTTTCTTCTCTGCATTTTTATTAACCTCACATTTTGGTAATGAGAAAGCATACAATCCTAGAAATAAGGAAGCAATAGCTGCAATGTAAAACTGCCCAGCAGATGTTTCCAATTTCATTAAACTAACTATCCACATTGCAATTATAAAACCAATGGTGCCATATACTCTAATTAGCGGATAGTCCTTAATTATATTCATATTCTCTTTTTTCATGCTTGAATATGCAACTGTAATTGACAATGAAATTGTAGGCATATAAAACACCATATTTAAAAGCATTACCCAAAACATTAAAGAAGGGCTATCCACTTTTGGCAACATAAATAGGACAATTGCTCCTCCTATATGAAATATAGCGAGCAACTTTTCTGCATTTATCCATCTGTCAGCAATAATTCCAGCAATTGCAGGCATAAATAAAGAAGCTATTCCCATAGTTGAAAATATTGCACCAAACTCAGCACCGGACCATAGTTTATTTTGAAACCAATATCCTCCAATAGTAATTAACCATGCTCCCCAAATAAAGAACTGAAGAAAATTCAATAGTATGAGACGTAATTTTAAACTCATAATTTTAACTCTATAAGAGTAGGTTCGTAAAGCTATTAAATAATACTATACTGGTAAATAAAATAAGGTTTTGAGTGCTTTCATGGAATTTTACCTACATGTATTAGCATTTATAATAAATTGAACAATTTACTATAAATGCTAATATAACTAAATAGTGCTTACAAGAAAACTCAGTCTCTGAAAAAGAAAGCTTAATTTTTAAGGCTAGCAAAGCTGATAAATTGGGAGTTTACTTTCGTAAATGACCAATTTTAAAGCAAGCATAACCTGCCTGACGGCAAGGCCAGGCGAAAAAAATGGAGTTTTCTTACAGATACTAAATATGCTTCTAGATAACTCTATTTACAATAGTTTAATTAATTAGCGCTTGCGTCTTTGAATTTCATCACGAATTTGTGATGCTTTTTCGTAATTTTCTTCAATAATTGCTCCTTCAAGTGACTTTTGCAATTCATTAAGGGGAACATCTGCATACGAACTACTGCTAGTTGTTGGTTCAAAAGTTGTTAATTCTGACTTATCAGTTCTAATCTTATTTTCTTCAGGTAATATTATTCCTGCCTTATCTAATATATCCTCTGTTGTATAAATAGGACAGTCGAAACGAATAGCAAGAGCAACAGCATCCGATGTTCGAGCATCAATCTTAATTCTTGATCCACCATTATCACATAACAACTCGGAATAAAAAATACCTTCTTCTAATCTATGAATAGTAACTTCAATTAAATCAATTTTGAAGGCAATTGCAAAATTCACGAATAAATCATGCGTTAATGGTCGCGGTGGCTTTAGTTTTTCTAGCTCAATAGCAATGGCCTGAGCCTCAAATCCCCCAATAATAATGGGTATTCTCCTTTCACCATCTTCTTCAGCCAGTACTAATGCATACGCACCTGATTGTGTTTGACTATAGGATAATCCTAGTACTTTAAGTTTTACTCTACCCATGTATTTACTAATAAGATTAACAAATATAAAAATTCCTAATAGGTAAAAAAAGAATGTTACGCATTTTAATAATCTTTCTTGAAAGTGCATCCTTTATAAATATTCCAAATCACCAAAATAGACTAGAAACCTTAAATCCGCAGCTCATGATTAAAGCATTGATAGTCATCGGATGAGTAGTAAAATTAATGTGAAACATATCATATTCTATATTGCTATTAATCAACAAACTCATCCGATGACTTGCGTAAATTAGGTAGAAATACAAATAAATTCATTTTATACAAAATTTAAACTTATAAATATTTGTAGATCAACCAAACTTTTATACTTTTGCAGTCCGAAAGTTTTTTAATAGATAATACTTGTATCGATGTACGCAATAGTAGAAATAGGAGGACAGCAGTTAAAGGTTGAGAAAGAAGCAAAAGTTTATGTAAATAAAATGGATGCTGAGATTGATTCGACCGTTGATTTTGATAAGGTTTTGTTAGTAGACAATGAAGGTGACATAAAAGTTGGGAAGCCAGTTGTTGATGGAGCAAAAGTATCTGCTAAAGTGTTGGCTCATGTAAAAGGTGATAAGGTAAAAGTCTTCAAAAAGAAAAGAAGAAAAGGTTACAAAGTATTGAATGGTCACCGCCAACAATATACTCAAATACAAATTGAAAATATTTTAGCTTAAGCATAAGCTTAATCAGAAAAATTTAAAGAAATGGCACATAAGAAAGGAATGGGTAGCTCCCGAAATGGTCGCGAATCAGAAAGCAAGCGATTGGGAGTAAAAATTTACGGCGGACAAGAGGCAATTGCTGGAAACATAATTGTACGTCAACGTGGAACTAAGCACCACCCTGGAGAAAATGTAGGTATGGGAAAAGATCATACTCTTTTTGCTCTAATTGAAGGTCAAGTGAAATTCCAAAAGAAAAAAGACGATAAATCATATGTTTCGATAGTACCGCAAGCATAAGAATTTAATTATACGATATTTTAAAATCTCCTGTTATGTATATTTCAGGAGATTTTTTTATTTTTACGCAAATCAAAATAAGATGCTTACACTAAAATACATTCAGGAAAATAAAGAGGAAGCTATTGCCAAGCTAAAGATAAAAAATCTTGATGCAACTGATATTATTGCTGATATTTTGGCAAAAGACGAAGGCAGAAAAAGAACTCAAAAAGAACAAGATGAAAGTCTTGCTGTTATGAACTCAATTTCGAAAGAAGTTGGGCAACTTTTTAAAACAGGAAAAGTTGAAGAAGCTAATAAAGCAAAAGAAAAAAGTGGACAACTAAAAGAACAAGCTAAAAATTTAGGACAAAAACTAACACAAATTGAAAGCGAGCTACACAACTTATTAGTTCAGCTTCCGAATATTCCTCATGAAACGGTTCCTCCAGGAAAAGGAGAAGACGAGAATGTAACTGTACGAGAAGCTGGTAAAATGCCCGAATTGCATTCAGAAGCGATGCCACATTGGGATTTAGCAAAAAAATACGATATAATTGATTTTGAATTAGGCGTTAAAATTACAGGGGCTGGTTTTCCAGTATATAAAGGTAAAGGAGCTAAATTACAACGAGCTTTAATAAATTTCTTTCTTAATGAGAATGAAAAAGCAGGTTTTACTGAAATAATGCCACCATTAGTTGTTAATGAAGCTTCAGGCTTTGGCACAGGGCAGCTTCCTGACAAAGAGGGTCAAATGTATCATGTTGGTATTGACAATTTGTATTTAATACCTACAGCAGAGGTGCCAGTTACAAATATTTATCGCGATGTTATATTAACCAGTAAAGATTTTCCTGTAAAGCACACAGCATATAGCTCTTGTTTTCGTCGTGAGGCAGGTTCCTATGGAAAAGATGTTCGTGGACTAAATAGACTACATCAATTTGAGAAAGTTGAAGTTGTAGCTATTGAGCATCCAGCCAAATCATATGAAACGCTTGACTCAATGGTTAAACATGTGGAATCTTTAATACAAAAATTAGGCTTACCATATCGTCTGTTGCGATTATGTGGGGGTGATTTAAGCTTCACATCAGCCTTAACTTTCGATTTTGAAGTTTATGCTGCGGGTCAAGACAAATGGCTTGAAGTTAGCTCAGTATCAAATTTTGAATCTTACCAAGCAAATAGATTAAAACTAAGATTTAAGGAAGAGGGGCAGAAAAAAACGCAACTTGCACATACCTTAAATGGAAGCGCTTTGGCTTTACCAAGAATTGTTGCTGCAATATTAGAGAACTACCAAACACCTAAAGGAATAAAGATTCCGGATGAATTGATTAAGTATTGCGGTTTTGATATAATAAACTAATTTTAAAGCCCTGTTAACAGGGCTTTTTTTTATGACCGAACGAATAATACTAGGAATAGATCCGGGTACCACGCTAATGGGCTATGGTGTAATTAAAGTTTCAAATAAGAAACCAGTGATGATTGCTATGGGTGTAATTGATCTTAAAAAGCTAAACGATCATTACATTAAACTAGGTAAAATATTTGAACGTACAATTGGTTTAATTGATTCATTTAAGCCAGATGAACTGGCTATTGAGGCGCCATTCTTTGGAAAGAATGTGCAATCTATGTTGAAACTAGGCAGAGCCCAAGGAGTAGCTATTGCAGCCGCCATTTCGCGCGATATTCCAATTTTTGAATATGCCCCTAAAAAAATAAAAATGTCAATTACTGGCAGTGGGAGTGCTTCTAAAGAACAAGTGGCTGGCATACTTAAGCATACGCTTAATTTTAAAGAAATTCCTAAAGATTTAGATGCCACAGATGGTTTAGCTGCTGCATTGTGCCATTTCTATCAAAATAAACCTATTACTGATGGCAAATCTAGTAGTTCTTGGAAAGATTTTATAAATAAAAACCCTACTCGTATTAAGTAATAATTATAATATATAGAATCTATAGAAATCAGATACTGTTATTCTTACTACTATCGAACAGTATTACAAATTGCTCTTAATGCTTTCTGCAATCGATTTAAATTCGTCTGAGGAAAGTTTCAATTTCGGATTAGAAAACCGAATATCACTTTCCGAATCAATTGGTATAAGGTGGATATGCGCATGTGGCACTTCCAATCCAATAACAACAACAGCAACTTTTTTGCAAACAATGGTTTTGTCAATAGCTTTTGCAATTTTATAGGCAAAAGCATTAAGACCAGAAAATGCTGATTCTTCCATATCAAAAATATAATCAACCTCGTTTTTTGGAATTACAAGGGTATGACCTTTTTTTAAAGGATTAATATCCAAAAAAGCAAAGAAATTTTCATCTTCTGCTAATATATAAGATGGAATATGACCACTAACAATTTTTGAAAAAATAGTTGGCATAATTGAATTACTATATAGGATTTATTTCAATAATTTCAAAATTCATAATGCCATTAGGCACCTCTACTTCGGCTTGGTCACCTACTTTTTTGCCAAGCAAACCAGTAGCAATAGGAGTATTTATAGATATCTTACCTTGCTTAAAATCAGCTTCGGTTTCCGAAACAATTGCATACTCCATAACTGCATTGTTTTTCAGGTTTTTGATTTTCACTTTAGACAAAATTTGTACCGAAGAAAAATCAAGTTTTGACTCGTCAATTACTCTTGAGTTACGAATTGTTTGCTCTATTTGCGAAATTCTAAGTTCTAGCAGACCTTGTGCGTCTTTAGCGGCGTCATATTCGGCATTTTCTGACAAATCACCTTTATCTCTAGCCTCTCCAATTTCTTTCGATATTTGAGGTCTGTCAACAGATTTTAAGCGCCCAACTTCAGCAATTAATTTTTTTAATCCTTCCTCAGTTATATATGAAAACTTGCCCATAGCACAATTTTTTTTGTATAAGATTAAAATAAAAAAAGAATCTCATGTTGCCATGAGACTCTATTTTATTATGCAAATATATGATATTTTTCTATAAGTCTATTCTTACACCTATAGTATGTGTTCCTTTAAAAGGATCAGTATCGCGATAAGAATAGTCAATACCAAACTTCTGATCTCCACCTTTTTTAAATGGTAGTTCCAATGAGAAACCGCCACAAATTCCAGTAAAAACAGTGCTTCTATCCTTAGAATTAGCAATACCTTCTTCATAAATATAGCCACCACGCACCATAAAAATAGATTTAAAGCTATACTCTAAACCTCCATGCCATTGGTTTTTTGAAAATGAATTTTCTGTAAAAGCACCCATTGCAACAATTTCATGATCATCACTAATGTCAAAATCATAAGAAACGCCTAGCTTTATTAATGATGGTAATTCGTATTCAGCTGATCTCATTTCAGCAGTCATAACTGGTCCTTCATAATATTGACCACTAAAAGCCATACCATCGCCTTCCATTTTTAAAGTAGGACCAACATTTTTCATGGTTACACCAAACTTAATTTGCTCTCTACTACCAGTAATGTATTGAATACCTGCATCAAATGCAACACCTGTTGCATTCATATTCGAAATATTCTCATTTATAACTTTTACTGTTACTCCCCCATAAATACTATTTGAAAATTCTTTTGCAAATGAAATGCCTATATTAGTATATTTTGGATGAAAGGTTGAGCCATCACCATCAGGCGATGATACTGTTGTTTTACTAATTTCACCCCAGTCAAGCATAGAAACAGACAAACTCAATACTCCAGCATCACCAACTTTCTTTGATAATCCAAAAGAACTTACATTTGTTTCTGATCCCTTCATCCACTGTGTGTGTGTGAAAACAAATTGCGTAGAATTTAAGTGTGCAGTACCAGCAACATTCCCAAAAATGCCTTCTAATCCAGTTACATTTGCGACATTAGCTTCGCCTAAACCAGTGGAGCGCGCCCAAGGGTTGATAAGTAACTCAGCGGCTCCTGCCTGTGAAATTCTCTGCTCATTTCCAGCATAAATATTAGAAATAAATAGCAGGTTTACAATTACTAATCCAACTATTTGTTTTATATACTTTTCCATATCGATTTCTTTATTATCAATTTATTATCTATATACAAAACTTAGAAAGAATTTAAGTCAACAGGCCTTAACGAGCCAAACCACTTAACAACTTTCTCACCCAGTTCTGGAGAACTAATGTGAATGATATAAACACCACTTGCAATTCCTACACTATAAGTGTTTTTCAAATCCCATTCAATATATGATAGTGAATTATCTTTATCGAACTTGCGCACTAAGTTTCCTTTTGGTGTATAGATACTAACAATACATCTTTCAGGTAAATTAGTAATTTTTACTATATTATCAAGTTGAGTTTGTTCGTATTCAGAATAACCATAATAAGGGTTTGGCACAACGTTAATATTATCCATGGCATTTTTGCCAAAGTCAGTTGAGTGTTGCACCACGCTTAAAGCGTCTGTGTTAAATTCAAATGTAGGATAATTAGAATTTGTTGGTGCATCAGAAGCAAAACCACCAGTTCCAATGAAATACGGATTAGCTGCTCTTAACTCAATAGTAATATTATTATCAGGCATGTCAGCATAATCAACATATGCAAATTCGTCTTTAATTAAAGGCATACAGGTCCAAGTCGGATGTTTCCAAATCTTTTTCTCATTATTTCTTCGAGTGATTGGATCTAAACTTGGATGCAATGCATCATATATAGTTTTACCAAAGTCATATGCTGGCATAACATTATTAGTTACTTCGTTATGTCCAAATACATAAATAAAGTGTTTTCCACCAAATTTTGGATTAAAATAAATATTACCAATATTTGATGTAGGATTCCAAAGCATATCATTTCCGTTATCACCAACTAACCAGCTGTCTTCTCCAAAAACGATATTTAGTCTTTCACCTGTTTCAACATCAATAGCATATCCAGGAAACCAGCTCATTCCAGTTGCTCCAATGAAATTTGATGCATTTGGATCTGATAAATTATCAACAGTTAAACTAGCATCGTAATTTCCATCTTTATCGCGCGATGGAGCTGCTCTAAGTTGGAATCTTAATGCTCCTCCTTCAGAAATACTATTTTTACTAGTATTATCTGCATCATTTTGAGCCATTTCAACAACAGGACATCTTGTCCATAAACTTTCATCTTTTGTTAAAACAAAGTCAATACTTGCTAAGCGAAAGCTTTTAAAAGAAATTTGATCTGGTTGAGATTCAATATTTGACGTACCAAAATCAAATTTTGAAGTTAGGCAATAAGGAGCCCATGTACCACCTAAAACTCTTTCGTAAATCTGATCAGGGTCTCTACCTAAATAATCACTTTGTGAATCGTCATCTTCAGAGTCAACACTACCTACTCTAATCCAGTTCAAATAAGTAGTTCCATCCAAATTTGGAATACCATCTACCCAATGAATTGCATCATCTTCATAGTATGAATTGTCTCCTACAAAACCATTATTAATATTTTCTAAATCATCGAAAGCATTTGAATATTTTTTACCTGGGAATTCAACCTGCGATAAAGCAATGGACAGCCCAATTTCGGGAATAAGCATTTCATTCTGGTATCGAATCCAATTATTTGAAACCACCATTTTATCAACACCATCAACTGTCCAAGCTAATTCCCACTTAGTATCATGAATTTGGCCAGTTTTGTTATTAGCATTCAATGAATCAGAAGGGTTATAGTAACCACTCTTAAGGTGTACAGAATCTTTACTTAGCCTTAATTCATAATCGGCACTAATTATGTTTATAGGATCAATAACTTTAACTTCAACTGGACCACCATTTACCTCATAAATTAAAGAATCGGCCTTAAACGGAATATCTGTTTTAGATAGAATACTGTTTTTTGTACTTTCAGTTAATCTTAAATAGTTATAGCCAGTTCCGCGTCCCTCTTTATAATATAAATTAGGAGTCATTCCATACACAGAATTTAGCTCCGTTCCACCATTATGCGATGCAATTGAGTTAGGGGTTGCAGAGTAAGTTTTCACATTTCTACGACCTGCTAAATAAGGTGCAGTTTGTTTACCTAAAGCGCCATCGTTAACTGGGTCGTAAGGAGCATAATTATTGTGCGCGTAAGCAACAGCAACATAATAGTAATCTTTATAATTAACTAAAGTTTTATTGTTACCTGATGCAAAAGCATCAACTTCAATCTCAAATGAGTGTAGAACACCCTTGTTAAGCCCAGCAACTTTCTCAACTGGAATCATAGCCTGTAAGTCAGGATCCCAGCTGAAATTAATTAAATTAATAATATCATCCTGCACATCGCACTGAAATATTTGTCTAGCAAAATTATTATCATCAATTTCTGCCATTGTAACATTTTGGTTCTTCAATTGATATACTTGATATCCCTGAAAATCAAACCATTTATCCTCTTCAGGTACTCCATCATCAATAAAAGGATCTTTCGCACTATAACCTTCCAAATAATTATTTGATTTAGTTTTATTGGATATATGAAAAATAAGACTATTTGAAAGCTCAACAATATGAAGATCAGGAGCATCTGGCCCGTCAATTAATTGAAAACAATTTTCAAATAGACGTTGAGCTTTTATATCAGCTTTTCTAACCTCTTGAACAGAAGCCCAAGGCGTACTATTTGCTCTTGCCCAAACTACTCCGATAGTTATATCGTTAACTGCACCAGGTTCTAGTGTAAATGGACCTGCAGACTGCACAAACCTTCTATCATTTGGGTCATTAGAACCCCCATTATTTGCAGTTTCTTCATTCCAATCAGCTTGTTTTTCACCACCAGTACCCCAGCCACATTGGTCAGTATTGTTTGGGAACATAAAATTTGCATTCAGTGTACCATCTCTATAGCCAGTTTTACCATATGTCATTGGAACACCATCTTTCCATATACCTTTTAAGTAATTGTAAAATTCAACTGCTGTTTCTGGATCTTGTTGTCCAGGGTTACCATCTATGTTATTATATATGAATCGTCTCATTCCCCAACGTTCATTATCAACTATTCCATCGCCAAAGTTTAAACCATTTATATTTCCATTAAATATATCACCTTGGCCCATTTGCACCCACTCTTTATCAGAATTTAGACCGTATCCGTTCTGACAATCAAGATTAACTCTATTTGCTTCTTCCCAAGATGATAAATCATCTTTTGAATTTAAATCTTGGTAAGGTCCTTCAAAAAAGTCGATTCCTATTGCTGGAGGTGATGCTCCGTAGGTTTTTCCACTACCATCACCATCTACTGGTTTACCATTATAAAGATAACCAAGTCCTTGGGCAACATCGCAACCCACAAAATCATCATCAGCATCTCCAAGGTCGGCATCTGTCCATACACCAAAATAAGCATCGGCTAAAGTAAAGGTTGATCTATTTATAACTTGATAATTATAAAAGGTCATGTTATTAAGCTCATCGTTGGTAGAAAACGCAAAGGCTTGCCCTCTAATCTCCATGCCAATAGCAGCAGCACCAGGCGATTGAGTATGAATATTACCTTTATCGTTATATACCCACCACATTGTCATATCGCCAAATAGTTTTTGACTTGCAGAATTAAGATTTTCTGCTCTACGCTCAGGAGCGTAATTACAACCACCACTATTATCGAAAATAAAATTAGGATAATCACCATTAAGATAATTATAAACTCCATCACCATCAACATCGGCAAAAGGAGCCAAATAATAATCGTATGCACCAGCATCTGTTGGACCGTGTGCAGGCCATTCTTGAATTACTAATGGTACAGAATAATCTGGAAAATCTTTATCTTTAGTTATAGCATCGGCATTATACCAACTTCTAAATTCCTCAACCTCTTCTTTTGTAATTTTATGGTGTTTATCATACCTACTACAAATATCGGGTGTTACACTAGCAATTCCCTCACCTGAAGAAATTAGCGGACCAGGCCAGTAATCGTTACCTTGTGAACGATAGGTTTTAGCAGCTAACCTAAGCTGGCCATTAACATCAACACCACCTATCCAAATACCACCAGCAAAAAGAGCTTGTTTACCAGAACCTTTAGGTACCTCATATCTAGCATTATTTGCTAAATCCCACCACATATCACCACCTGTATGGATCAATGCACGAACATTATTCAGGTCTAAATCTGAAGATGTTGCTCCCGGTAAACATCCCGCTGTAACATTCTCTGCAGATTTCCTTTCTGAGCCTTTGCGATAATCCCTTGCCTGAGAAGTTATCCCTAAACACAGTATAAATAATAAAACTATATATCTAACTTTATTCATTTTTTTAAAATTAAAAGTTATCAATTAAAAACTGAACATTACTCCCAAACGTATTCTTCTTGGCAAAGTATAACGAGAAGGATTATTAATAACCATTGAGTAAAAATTTCTATAGGCCGCAGGATCAAGTGTATTTTCAATTTCACTTTGATTTCTTGCAGCAGTTAAATAGCCATCGTCTTCAGGGTTACCAGTATATGTATAAACTTTTAGTGTATTCTTAGTATCAAGTAAATTTGACACATCTATATACACATTTAAATCAGTAACCTTTTTCTTACCTTCAGTTTTACCAAATTTTAAAGTAAAACTTTTATCTATTTTCATATTAACAGTAGTACGCCAAGGCATTCTTGAACCATTAATAGTACCATCTACATAAGTTGTATTAATATCTCTTTTTGTATATGGGGTTCCTGAACCAGCCATTATAACAAAATTAGCTCCAGCATTAGCAAAAACATCAACCCCAAACCATTGTGGTCCATTATATTGTTTGCCTTCGCTAAAGCGGTAATCTAAAACAATACTTAAAGCATGACGCTGATCATAATTAGTTGGTAGCGTAGTTCTTAAGTTTGGCTGGCCTGCAGCAATAAGGTTTTCTGCTGCTGTTGCATCAGAACCAGTAGAGTTAGCAAACTGTAATGTATAGGTTGCTTTAAACAATACATTTTTAGTTCTACGTAAATCGTAACCAAGCGTAAAGCCTTTTACTGTTCCAAAGTCAATATTATCATAAGTTTTCATGCTAATAGGATGCGCTCCTACTAACTGTCTCATCTGAATCATATCGCGTTGTTCACGAACAAATGCTGAAATCTTTACCGATGAAGAATTTGTTAGCTTTTGTTGAAAACCTATTTCATAATCAATGGTTTTCTCAGGTTTCAAATTAGCATTGTCAAAAACTGCATTTGCATTTTGCTCAATAAATAAATAATCGAAAGGATTTATTTGGTTATAATAAGGCCTTTGTGTTAAAATATCATAATGCGCAAAAAATAAAGCTTCATCAGATATAGGGAACGAAAACGATATGCGCGGCATAAATGAATAAGATTCTTTGTAATCTTCAAATGCATCTAAAAATGATTTATCACCTGGGCGATCGCCTGGTGATTTAAGAAATGGTTGAATTGAACCATTTCTAAAAAGGCTTAATGCATCATTTAACTGACTACCTGAAGCATCATACCATTGATTTTCGGAACGATAACCTACAATATTTTTTGCGTCTGATGAATTATCAACATACACATATGCATCTGTTGGGATATTAGAAGGGATATCATCAGAAGCTACTAAATCCTGTTCTCCTACTTGATATGTATCATAAATTAAATAAGCATCTTTCTGAACCATTTGGTTTGCATCGTATCTATCAACACGTAAACCAACGTTAAAAATTAAATCATTAAAAGCAAACTTATCTTGAATATAGCCCGCCATATATATTGGTTTAAAAGGTGCTCTTTCTCTAGCATACCAATCTCTACCACCATATTCGTATGTTTTAGTAAAAAAGTCTTCAAAAGTAGGACTACTGTTTAGTTTATTTCCATAAACGTCAAATCCATAAGCTCCAACCTTTTGAATACCATTATTGAATAATTCATCGGCACTAAAATAGTCCAACGATAGTTCCTCTGGATCGTAGCTATCAATATCTATCCAATTCAAGGCATCGCTATCCATATCTTGGCTTTCTCTGAACTTAATATCAAACAAAGATTGTGCATTTCTATTATACAATCTATTATAATCAATGGTATCGTTAAAAACTAAATTCCCATCGTTATCATGTATTTGATCGCCATTTATATCTGTTACATATCCTACTATTGGATTTGCAATATCAAGTTCTGTAATATGGAAATTTGTGTAATCTCTTGCTAACTGCCATAATTCACGTGGCTTAACATAATGCGTTCTATTAGTTCTTTGTTCAAATTCAATACCAAATGAAATTTCATGATCTTTAATATCAGCAGCCCCCATTGCGGTAAATCTAAACTGATCGTTATCTTGTAATAGATACTCATTATGTACCTCACCTGGATTCTGAACTTTCCCATAAATAGCATCTGGAATCTGTCCGTTTAACAAACCATTACCTCTTTCAATATCTGTAGAAGTGTTAGCGCCGCCAAAGTAATCATAATACAATTCTGTATATCTAGTTAATTCAGGGTTCAATGCACTAGGATTAAATGTAACTAGAGTATCAGCATAGTTATTCATTATATAACCTTGCAAACCAGCTGTAGTATCTAATCCATATTCATACGATTTATTTTTATAGGTAGTAAAATTACCTATATGTCCGTATCCAAAGAAATTATCTCTATGAGTTTCATCTTGTCTTTCAAACTTATATTTTGAATAGTCAACCTGTACAGTATAATATGCATTTTTAATTAGGGAGTTCTCATTCTCGCTAGAAGCAAATTTTTGCGTTATTCTGGCATAAGTTCTCCATGTTGTTTCGTTAAAACTTGCATTATTAGCACTGTTAAATATTTGATTTGGATATGCTCTTGCATCCCAGTAAGGTATATCGCCATCAGCAACAGCATCTATACTAGTACCTCTATTGTGGTGATATGTATTACCACCAGTATAATCATAAGTACCACCAACTGTAAATACTACATTTTTTACAGGTTGAAAATCAAGTTTGGCTGCAATCATACCTCTGCTTCTAGCAACGTTTTGCTTGGTAGTCACGTTCTCAAAATCTTTTGCTTGCAGAAAATTAGCTGTTTGTATCCCTATTTGTTGATCTCCAGATGATGGTAATAAAGGAGTACGCGAAATACTATCAAGTATATGATCTTTCGCTTTCCAAACACCAACTGCAGACGGACGCGAGTCTTCTACATATGTTCCTTCACCTGCTACAAAGAAACCAAGAATAGGTTCTTTATATGTGTTTTCAGGGTTATTAGGATCAACTATTGTTCGCTGCCATATTGGTCCCGATAAGTTAAATGCAACAATATTTTCATTAAAATCATCTAGGAACTTTGATGTAACTAATTCAAGTCCACCGAAATATGTACGCGATGCACCTTTGGTTGTAATACTAATTACACCACCTGTTGCATCTCCATATTTTGCAGGTAAACCTCCAGTAACAACTGAAATTTCTGCAATAGATGCCTTAGGTATATTGTTAGATCCTCTAACCTTAACACCATCAATGTAGTATACTGTTGATCCATCGCGAGAACCACGCACACTCTTAACTTCTCCATCTTCTTGATAAACTCCTCCTACTGTAGAAGCTACAGCCTCAGGAGAACGACCTGCCATTTTCGAAATTTCGTCCGAAGTAACAGTTCCACCCTGTTGAGTGTTATCTTTGTCGATAAGTGGAACTTGGTAGCCCACAACTATAACTTCATCAATATCTTGAGTAGATGAAGTTAGTTTTAAATCGAGAAAACGAATACGATCGTTATTTACAATAACACCGTCTATTTGTAAGCCCTTATATCCTACATAAGATGCTTTTACAGTATACTTGCCTGCGGCAACAGGTTTGATCGTATAATTGCCATCAAAATCGGAAACTCCCCCTCCAATTTGGTTTCCGTTCAATTCTACTATAATGTTAGCAAATGGTATAGCTTCTCCGCTCTCAATATCAAGAACTTTACCTTTTACTGCTCCTGATTGAGCATATAAGCCACCACCTACAAACAAAATGAGTAAAACAACGAGTACTTTTCTAATCATAATCGCCCATTTTAGATTAATTTATTATCACACCATTTTTGAATCGGTAAATATATATATTATTCAAGAATAAATGCAAGCACATTTCATTAAACAAAAAGATGCTTTACAACTACCTAGAATTCTTTCCTTTTTAAAATTTCTGAATAGATCACAGCCTCTTTCAAATCAAATACAGGCTTGTTCTCAATAGTATCTGTAATTTGAGTTTGCTTTATTTCGTTTGGCATTTTATTAACTTCCTCCTTAATAATAATTTCTTTATTACTAATTTCATCATTCTTAACATCAATTAAATTAGCAGGAGCTTCAAATTGATTACTAGGTTGAATATGTTCAGTTTGTAGACCGAACATAGATTCAATGCTTTCGGAAATATTTCCACCTTTAGAAGCTGTCTTTTTTTTGCTTTTCCTTATGGCCGAAAATATAAAAAACGCTATAGTGGCTACAAATACTAATATATTCTTTAAATCATCCATTTTCTATTATTCTTTTTAGTTTAACACCCAAAGGGACTTTTCCCCTATTGAAATTATTTGCTTTTTTTTCTGCTTTCCTCATTCTCTTTTTCACTTCGTGAGTTTGTATACTATATATATGCTTTTTTGTTTTTTTAGATACTTTGTCTTCAATACGTTTGTTTTTTCGCCACACCCTAGCATTCTCAAATTGATTTTTTTTGTCATTAAACGCATACGAGACAGGAACTCTTCTATCTTTCGATTTCATATCAATAGAATACTTTCCTTGTGCTAATGAAAATACTGAAAGCAAAAGTAAAAAATTTATAATCCAAATTGAGCGATTAGCTATTGCAAATTTGCACAACTTAGGTATTAATATAATAAAGCTATTTTTCAATCGTTCAAAATATTAGTTATTTAATATCTTTGTACAAAAAACATGAAACATTATTTTAAAAAGTCAAAAATAAACACATTTTTAGTAATCTATATAATAATTGTCATCTTTTTTGCAAGTTGCGCTGATGATAATCAAGACATTATACCTTATGCCTATGTAAATTACACTATTGATTTGCAGAATCCGGTATATATTGATTTGCTAAATGTGAGTGGTAGTGCTTATATTGAGAGGGAAGGATATAATGGAAATGGGATAATAGTATACCATTCGGGTATTGATGAATTTAAAGCCTATGACAGGACATGCACTTTTAAGATTTCAGATAATTGTTCTGTAGAAAAAGATGAGAATAGTATTGTTAATGTAGTTTGCCCATGCTGTAAATCCCAATATGAACTCATGAATGGTTCTGTTTCTAAAGGGTCTTCTATTAAAGCTCTTAAAGCGTATAGAACATCATTCGATGGAACTTATTTAAGAATTTTCAATTAAAAAGGAGGCTTAAAGCCTCCTTTAATAATATATTAATATCTGTAATGATCGGCCTTATATGGTCCATCAATTGGTATTCCGAGGTAATCAGACTGGTCTTTACTAAGTTGTGTTAATTTAACACCTAATTTATCAAGGTGTAAACGAGCAACTTTTTCGTCTAAATATTTAGGTAAAGTATAAACCTGATTTTTATAGGCTTCATTATTTTTATGCAATTCTATTTGCGCCAAAACTTGATTCGTAAATGAAGCTGACATTACAAAACTAGGATGACCTGTGGCACAACCTAAGTTTAATAATCTTCCTTCGGCTAAAAGCAACACACTATGTCCATCGGCAAATACCCATTTGTCAAATTGAGGCTTAATATTAACTCTTACGATGCCTGGAGTTGCCATTAATTCAGCCATTTGAATTTCGTTATCGAAATGACCAATATTGCCAACAATTGCCATATTTTTCATTTTGCTCATGTGTTGAGCAGTAATAATATCTTTATTACCAGTGGTTGTTACAAATATGTCGGCATATTCTACTACGTCTTCCACTGTTTTTACTTCATAACCTTCCATGGCGGCCTGAAGGGCACAAATTGGATCAATTTCCGTAACAATAACTCTAGCTCCTTGTCCGCGAAGAGATTGAGCACTTCCTTTTCCTACATCACCATATCCACATACAACAGCAACTTTTCCAGCTAACATAACGTCAGATGCACGCATTATACCATCTGTTAATGAGTGGCGGCATCCATATAAATTGTCAAATTTAGATTTTGTTACTGAGTCGTTTACATTAATTGCAGGGAAAGGTAATTTTCCAGCTTCGGCTAATTGATATAAACGGTGAACGCCTGTAGTTGTTTCTTCGGAAACGCCACGAATTTGATCGCGCATTTTAGTCCAACACTTTGGATTTTCAGCTAATACTTTTTTACATAACTTTAAAAACACACCCTCTTCTTCGGAATGAATCTTAGTATCAAAATCAGGTACCTTACCTGCAGTCTCAAACTCAGCTCCTTTAACAACTAACATTGTGGCATCACCGCCATCGTCTAAAATAAGGTTTGGTCCACTTCCATCGGGCCAGTTTAAAGCTTTGTTTGTACACGCCCAATATTCTTCTAATGTTTCACCTTTCCAGGCAAAAACAGGAGTTCCTTTTGGCGATTGTACTGTACCCTCTTTACCTACAACAACAGCTGCAGCAGCGTGGTCCTGTGTTGAAAATATATTGCATGAAACCCAACGTACATCAGCGCCAAGCTCAACTAAAGTTTCAATAAGAATTGCCGTTTGAACAGTCATATGAAGCGAACCCATAATTTTTGCTCCAGCCAACGGTTTTTGTCCTTTATATTCTTCTCTTAGAGCCATTAATCCAGGCATCTCTATTTCAGCTAAATCAAGCTCTTTTCTTCCCCATTCAGCAAGACTAATATCTGCTATTTTATAGGTTGCTGTTTCATTTAATAATTCTAACATCTTATTTATATTTATTTCGATTATGTACGTAAAATAATTTGCAAAGTTAATTATTTTCTATGATTTTTATTGCCTCCTGCAAAGTTTCATCTATCTCTTTAATTACAGGATAGAATCCATCATTATCAAATACATTCCTAGCAATTAACGCTACAATTTGGGTATGAATAACCTTTCCTGAAATGGCTAATCCATTTGCATCTTTTTTAACACCGTTCTCTTCAGCAAACTTCACAAATCTATTAAGAAGATTCTGTCCACTTAAAAAATCAATTAGTTCGGTGGTTGTTTTAAATGAAGAAAGTTGTTTTCGATTACTATCTGTATATTCAAAACAGAATAGGTATTCTAATCCTTTTCTTGATACTGAAGATAGATATGCTGAACCAATTGTTGTGTCAACAGGTACAAATACATCTGGCATAATTCCACCACCACCATAAACTACTCTACCATTTGTTGTAAAATATTTTAATGAATCTGGAAAGTGAATACTATCTTTTTCCATAAACTCTCTATTTTCGTATCTGCTATGAATATCTGAATAATACTCATCCTGCC
>JAUXEM010000018.1 GCA_030620515.1 Salinivirgaceae bacterium | reverse complement strand
AGAATTGACGTTATAATTACCGCTAGTTGAATCATTAGCGAAATTTACAAAAAATACTCAGGTAGTAGTAATTTTCAAGCCTCAAGTTTATCCAACTTAAGTTGGATAATACATATTTCCTACCTTGGTTGGATTGATATCGGTTTAATTGTGTGCTATTTTAGCCTTGAAATTAAAAACATCACCGTATGTTTTAACCCTTATTTTAAACATAAAAATCGTACAAATGGAAACATCAAAACAAATCATTTTAAAAGCTAGAGCAGGCTCAGTATTATCTTTTTCGTGGAACGTATTGTGGGAAAAGTTCATAACATTATTCCTAATTAACCTTGTTGTTTGGGTGGTTGTTATACCAATGTCGGCAGCACAAAGTCATGACTCGCATAGCTTTTTAGCAACAGTTATGGGAACTTTTAGTTTTCTGTATTTAATTTTTATAGTTTCACCATTTAAGATTAGTGCCGCCTTTTTGTACTTAAAAGCTATTCGTGGTGCAGATTTCGAAGTAAAAGAATTATTCGATGTATTTAAAAATTATTTAAACGTAGTGTTAGCTAGTTTGCTTTCGATTGCAATTATTGGTATTGGACTCTTTTTTGTGGTTATTCCCGGGGTAATTTTTGCTTGCCGATTAGCTTTTGTGCCATTTTTAGTTATGGATAAAAAGCTAGATGCCGTAAAAGCAGTGGAGGAAAGCTGGAGGTTAACTAGAGGATATGGTTGGAGAATATTCTGGTTATACATTGTTTCGTTTTTCTTAATTATTGCTGGTTTTATAGTATTAGTCTTTGGAGCTGTAATTGCTTTTATGTGGATTAAAGCTGCTTTTGCTACGTTCTATCAAGCGGTTTTAGAAGAACGAGGTGAATATACACTACCCGTTGAGAATAAAATTGTAGAAGTAGTAGTAGATGAAGTTACCGAAATTGCTAAACCAGTTAGTGAAGAAAAAGACAATAAAGAGGAAAAGGAATAAGCCATAAATTTTAAATCCTAAAATCAGATAGGCTGTCTTTGAAGTTTGTATCATGAGTCTTTGCGAGGCAGAATGACGAAGCAATCTGTTGATAAATGCAAACAGATTGCTTCATTTCACCTGCCCGAATAGTTCAGGCGGGTTCGCAATGACAAAAACCGAATATTTTGAACAGTTTTGTGGCATTCTTTGAATAGCAGTTGTAAGTGCAAACAAAAAAAAGCCAGCACATTAAGCGCTGGCTTTCATTTCTTAATAAGTATATCTTACTTTTTGTAGTCGTTTACTTTATTCATTCCAACCTCAATAGCTTTAATGTTTAAAGGTATTAATGAATGATGTCTTTCTGGTAACGAGTTCATTAAACCTTTCTCAATATTTTCCATTTTCACTATTGGTTTCAGCTTTAAGAAAGCTCCTAACACAATCATGTTGAATGTTTTAGGATTCCCCATTGCAGCAGCCTCTTCAGCACCTTCAATTGTTTTAATTGTAATATCGGTTCTGGTAGGAGGGTTGATAATTCCATTTGGATCAAAAAGTAATAATCCGCCTGGTTTAACATTATCCTGAAATTTATCTAACGATTGTTGATTCAGAATAATTGCTGTATCGTATTCATGTATAATTGGAGAACTGATTCTGTCGTCGCTGATTATTACAGTTACGTTTGCAGTTCCACCTCTCATTTCAGGTCCGTATGATGGCATCCAGGTAACTTCTTGGTCTTGCATTACTCCAGAGTAAGCTAAAATTTTACCCATTGAAAGTACACCTTGTCCACCAAATCCTGCTATTATAATTTCTTCAGTCATAACTTTTGTCTTAAATAATCTTACAGTTAAGCTTTATCAATATCTTTTAAATCGCCTAAAGGATATTCAGGGAACATATTATCCACCATCCAATTATTAGACTGTACAGGACTTAATTTCCATCCAGACGAACATGTAGAAACGATTTCAATAAAAGAAGTACCAATTTTCTTGTCTTGATTTTGGAATCCTTTTTTAATTGCCTTTTTTGCTTTTCGCACAGCAGCTGGTGTTTCAACACTTTGTCGTGTTACATAAGCTGTACCAGGTAATTGTGCAATTAATTCAGTTATTTTCAAAGGATGGCCATGGAGTTCAACGTCTCTACCATAAGGGCTAGTAGCCGTTTTCATGCCAATAAGAGTTGTTGGAGCCATTTGTCCACCAGTCATTCCATAAATAGCATTATTTACAAATATAACTGTAATATTTTCGCCACGGTTACAAGCATGCAATATTTCAGCAGCACCGATAGAGGCTAAGTCACCATCGCCTTGATATGTAAATACATAATGATTTGGCATTAGTCTTTTTACAGCTGTTGCATGTGCCGGAGCACGACCGTGAGCAGCTTGTTGCCAATCAATATCAATGTAATCGTATGCTAAAACAGCACATCCTACGGGCGATATACCAATAGTTTTCTCTTGAATATTTAGTTCGTCAATAACCTCGGCAACTAATTTATGAGTAACACCATGACTACAACCAGGGCAGTAGTGCATTACATTTTCAGTAATTAGAGGCGATTTTGCATAAACCTTATTCTCTTTCTTTATAATAGATTTAATATCGTATTCAGCCATGTTTATTTCCCTCCTATTATTTTTTGTTCCATTGCATCGGCTACTTCGTTTGGTGAGTGAATAACACCACCATAACGACCAAAATGTTCAACTGGTATAAGTCCGTTAACGGCAAGTTTCACATCAATTACCATTTGCCCAGCACTCATTTCAACTGCTAGCATTCCTTTAACCTGCTTTGCTAATTCTGCAATGCGTTTAGTAGGGTAAGGCCAAACTGTTATAGGGCGTAATAAGCCTACTTTTATACCTTTGTCTCTTAATATTTGTATCGACTTTTGGCATATTCGTGCCGATGATCCATAAGCTACAAAAAGGTATTCAGCATCTTCGGTCTGTATCTCTTCAAAACGAGTTTCGTTTTCTTCTATTTTGCGATATTTTGCTTGCAATTTATGATTTAGCTGCTCTTGTACTTCTGAATCTAAGTTTAGCGATGTTGAAATATTTCTATCTCTATCTTTTGTTTTACCAGATGTAGCCCAATCGCCAGCAATTTCCTGTATCTGTTCATCGGTCCATCGTGGTTTTTGGTCGCTCACAATAACTTTTTCCATCATTTGTCCAATAACGCCATCGGTAAGAATAAGTGACGGAATACGATATTTAAAAGCTAAATCGAAACCAAGTTCAACAAAATCGTTCATTTCCTGAACTGATGCCGGAGCTAGTACAATAATTTGATAGTCGCCGTGCCCACCACCTTTTGTTGCCTGATTATAGTCGGCTTGCGATGGCTGTATAGTTCCTAAACCAGGTCCTCCACGAACCACATTCACAAGAACACATGGTAATTCAGCACCTGCTAAATATGTAACACCCTCAAGCATTAAGCTTAAACCAGGGCTTGATGATGATGTCATAACTCGTTTGCCGCAAGCTGCTCCACCATATACCATATTAATTGAGGCGACCTCACTCTCTGCTTGTACAACAACCATTCCTGTTTCATCCCAAGGTTGTCTAAGCATGAGGGTCTCCATGATTTCTGACTGAGGGGTTATTGGGTAACCAAAATAACCATCGGCACCACATCTAATGGCAGCCTCGGCTATTACCTCGTTTCCTTTCATTAATTTTAATTCACCCATTACTTATTCTTTAAATATCTTAAAACTAAATTTTTACTCTGTAGACAGATATAACGCTGTCCGGACAAACTAAACTACAATTAGTACATCCAATACACTCTTCCGGTTTATCCATATGAGCGTAATTGTAGCCTTTGCCATTTACATTTTTAGCTAATTGAATGACATGAGTTGGACATGCAACAACACAAAGTCCACAGCCTTTGCATCTTTCCATATCTACTTCAATAGCTCCTTTTACTTTTGCCATGTTATTAGTTTTAAAGTAGTATTATATTATTAAATTTAATTGTGTTCAATTGTTATTTATTAATCGGAAAATCTTTTCCAAATTGATTAATTCTTTTTTCAAATACAGGAATTTGTTCATGTTGTATTTGCGATACGCATATTCTTAATCCGTTAGTACTGTTACTACCACATGTACTTAACGAAATTGCGCATATACCATAGTATAATAGATTTTTAATTAATTCGCCAGCATCCATGCCTGGATAAGAAATAGTATAGTAAAAACCATCGGCTAATTCCTTATCTA
This sequence comes from Salinivirgaceae bacterium, assembly GCA_030620515.1. Lineage (GTDB taxonomy): Bacteria > Bacteroidota > Bacteroidia > Bacteroidales > SZUA-534 > JAUXEM01. The sequence continues at coordinate 27,399 of JAUXEM010000018.1, read as the reverse complement.
TATCTTTGTCATAAACTAGTTTAAAGCCATTGTCTAAAAACATTTTTTTTGTTGTGACAGCTTTCTTACCATAGTCTCGAATATCTTCAAGAAAATTAAACTTTCCCTCGTTGGCAGCTTTAAACATTGCTGCAAGTGCATATTGTGCCGAGTGTGCTGTTCCAGAACTTAAAGCATATAAAATGCGTTGAACAATGGTATAGCCTATACTTGCTGTTCCAAAACGTTCTTTTAAACTATCGTACTCTTTGCAAAATATAGCATCTGATATACATAACATCCCTAGTCGTTGACCAGCATAGCTAAATGCTTTTGAACTAGATATTAATAGAATATAATTATCTGTGTAGTTTGCTACTGTTGCTTGGTAAGGTGCTACTCCGGGTTGCGATAAATCAACTCTAAAATCCATAGCGAAATAGGCAAGATCTTCAAGTATAAGAACATCGTATTTATTAGCCATTTCCCCAATTATCTGAAGCTCTTCTTCTGTGAAGCAAATCCAGGTTGGATTATTCGGATTAGAGTAAATTATTGAGTTAATATTCCCTTTACTTAATATATCTTCAAGTTTTGCAAGTAATTTTTTGCCGCGGTAATCATAAACATCAAAACTTGTGTATTTATGATTCATCACTTTAAATTGTTGCTTTTGTACAGGGAAGCCTGGGTCAATGAATAGTGCTGTATCTTTTTTAGGATCTAAATTTGCTGCTAAAAGAAAAGCTGCGTAACCACCTTGCATGGATCCAACTGTAGGAATGCATCCTGTTGCAGAAATATCTATATTCATAAAGTTCTTAATGAATTTAGAAGTCTCTTCTTTTAAAGGCTTAATACCGTCAAGCATTGGGTAACTGCGTGCTACGCCATTTTTTAGTGCTTCAATTTCGGCTTGGGTACCAATTTCCGGAGGATTTATTCCTGGAACACCCATTTCCATGCGAATAAATTTCTCATTAGTTTTACCTTCAATAATGTTAGTTACTTTTACTATTTCTCGAATAGTAGCACTACTTAAGTTTGAGATATTAAGTTCGTTAATAGAATTTGTTACTGCTTGGTAATTAATAGGAGTATTTTTATTTCTCATTGTACTTAAGTGTATCTTATTAAAAGACAGGGTTTTGCAAATGTATTCAAGCTAATTGTATCGGGGGGTCGTAATTACAATTATCTTTTTTTAACTTGCTGCAAGTATAAGGAAATTGCTAAGGAAGATAAAGCTGAAATACATATTTTAAAACATTATTTCAGAACAAGCTTAGTTCGATCTAAAATACCTCGCAGCCTCAGTTAATTTTATAAAGAAAGGAAATGGAATTGAAGAGTTTAATACTACCTTATATACGTTAATAAAATGTTTTAAATTATAGTGGTAGTAATAACAATGGTTCGGCAATATTTTTATTTGTTTTATAAATAGCTAATTGTAATAATTTTCGCAATAGGACTAATTGGCTTGAAATATACACTTTGCAACTTTGCTAGAAGTGTATATTTAATGAGGTGTTAGATAAAACTGGTTCTAGATTATAATAGTTATGTTGTTGTATATTCTCATTATTTCGTTGCATGTAAATGCGCATTTCTAAATAAAAAGTGTACTTGCAACAATTTTATCAATGACCTACTACCCGTGGTTTTGTATCGGGCTATTTAAATTAGAGCTCTACGGACTCTCTGCAATTAATAAGGTTACTTTAAACTAGAGTCATATAAAAATGGGTCATAATTAGACTATTTGTCTAATTATGACCCGTAATTTATAGTAATAGTAGTAGTTTGCTTTTATTGAACAATTACCTTAAATACTGCATAATTCTTATTGTTATATATCCTAACAAAATAAACGCCTTGACTCCAATTTGAAATATCGTATTGCAAATTACTTGGAGCGTTTTCAGTGCGTTCTATCGCCTTGCCATGAGTATCAGTAATTTCAACTATTGTACTGTTTAATGATTGCGGAATACTGATGTTAAGATTACTGGTAGCGGGGTTCGGATAAATAGCTATTTGCTTACTCCATACGTCGTTTATAGCATTTCCCATTTTTACATATACAGTATCGCTATATGTACAATTATTTGTTGCAGTTGCAAGCATGCTGTACGAACCATCTGCATTTACTGTAATGGTAGGTGTAGTTGCACCTGTGTTCCATAAATAAGAGTTTGTAATTATTTTAGGGTCTAACACATAAGGGTATGATCCAACCTTGATTACATCAGACTCAAAGGAGAATACGGGTCCTTTTTTTACCAACATAGTATAATCGGCTGTGTCAACTTCTACTCCCTCTATGTTAACATAAAACTGAATTCCTACATTTCCTATGTTATTAACAATAAGTTTTTCTTTAAATTTGTATGGGAAAGTTGCATTTGGTTGCACGTTGCCTGCCAAAATAATACTCTCGTTTACCCTATTCTGACCCGAGGTTCTATATCCAAAAATAATATTTGAACCTTTACTTATTGCTTTTTCACCTGCGTTTTTAAGCACAATACTTGGTGCTTTGTTAAGTGGTTGACAGCCTTCACGTGGACTTGTAAAGTCAATTACCGCTAAAGCTACCGGAATAAAGTGCACATTAATTGCATCGCTGCTAGTACAAGAGTGATCTGCGCTTACAGTAACGGAATAGGTGCCATCTTTGGTAACTGTAATGGTTTGCGTAGTTTCATTGGTGCTCCATAAGTACGACACAAAACCAATTCCGGCATTAAGTACTACACTCTCATGAACCGATGCTATATCGTCACCTAAATCAACACTAGGTGAGCCCCATGTATTTATAGTTGTATCTTGGTTTGATATATCGCCATCAAAATTTGCTGTTACAGTAATGGTGTATTCTCCAATTACTGAAAGGTTAGCACTTGTGTTAAACGTAATATTTACCAATTCATTCGGATTTAACCTGTTGGTAAAAGTATAGTTTTCGCTATGTAAATTTTCTGAATTTATTTTGTAAGTAATTGGTATGATTTTACCAGCATTAATGGTATCGTTACCTGTATTATGTATGCTAAATGTAATGTTTTCATTATTAGTATGGTCACACGAGTTGGCTAAACCAATAATTTCGCTTACATGGTATTGCGGATTTATAAATAGCACTTCAATAGTATCTTTAGCATAACAACCATTAATATCCGTTGTTGTAACCAAATATTCGCCATTACTATTTACTGTTAATGTTTGTTTGTTTGAACCATCGTTCCATACATAAGCTGCATAACCTGGACCAGCATCTAACACAACACTACTTTTGTTAGTAGTAATGTCGTCACCTAGGCTTACCGTGTAAGCACCTATTCTAAGATATGCGGTAGCTTCATTATTGTCTGTTATAACCTCATCATCCATTTCAACCGAAACTGTAAGAGAATAGTTACCAGTATCAGCAACTACTATTGGTTCGGAAAAAGTAAATGGTAAATTAGCTGCTTGCGTAAAGGTATCTGTTAAAACAATAGTTTCTGTTTGTATATTTCCGTCAAACTCGTAACGTGCAATAATTTCGTGACCAGGTCTTAATGTATCACTACTATTTAACTGTATATTTACTGTTACCCTATTGTTTTCGGCAGTACTACACTTGTTTAGGCTATTAACCGAGCCTACTTGTATGTCGTAAGTATATATATTAACTGTGTCAGCTGCAATACAACCATAAGCATTATTTACCAAACAGTGGTATTCGGCAGATGCAGTGTTGCTAACATTAAAGTATTTTTCGCGCGATAAATCTTGCCATTGATAATTTGTAAAACCGTCTTGTGCCCATAAAACCACAGTGTCGGCTTTGGTAGTGTATATGTCAGGTCCTAATTCAATATTTGGTTTACTAAATTCAAATATTGTAGAGTGAATAGTGTTGTTGTTTGTAAAAAAATCTTTTTCGTAATACAAGGCTAATGAAAAATCATATGTCTGATTACCAGTAAAATACAAATCCTCGGCTATCGATATAGCCTTTGTTTTATTAGGTAAAAGGTTATATTGTAAGGTAAATGGTTTTTCAATCCACTCGGCATTATTTATTTTGTAAGACACAGTCATATTTGTACCGGCATAAATAATATCGTTACCGTAGTTGTGTAATATAAAAGTAATGCGGTTAGTGTCTTTTAAATCGCATGTACTACGTGGTGTTTTTATTTCATCGATAGCAACATCGTATGCCATTATTTGAACTGAATCGCGTGAAACAGCACAGTTGTGCTTGTCTATTGCTGTTACTTTATAAAATAACGATGTAATTTCACTAATAGCAAAAGTTGAATTGCTACCACCCCTATTCCAAGAGTACGATGCAAAATTATCTGATGCATCTAATATTATTGTATCGGCTCTTTTTGTTATTATTGTATCGTAGCCAAGCGATACTTTTGGTATTTCGTAATTCTCTATTTCTTTAAAGTATTTATTGTTATTGGTGTCAACATCGTGGGTCGGATTAATAATTGCCATAAGTGAATTTACCCCCACTGCACTTAAATCTAATGTTGTTACTAAATTATGTGTATAAAGTGAATTTGCAGCAACGGCATCTGTTAAAGTAATATTTTCGTTTGTAATAGTACCATTTAAATTAATTTGAGCCGGAATAACCAAGCCTGCACTATAAGTGTTATCACTCTCGTTATTTAGTCGTAAAGTAATACTCTCGATAGTTGAGAAATCACATGCACTTGATGGGTCTAATATTGTATCAATACTCCATTCGTCGGTAAATATCCAAACTGTATCGCTGTCGGTTCCACAGCCATTATTATCGGCTACTTCAACATAATATTTAGCTGATTTTGTACTTGTAGCATTATAAGTTTGTGTGTTAAGAGCTGGGGTTTCTTGCCATTTATAGCTTAAAAATCCTGAACCAGCATCAAGCGTTATTGCCGACAGCATATGGCTGTATATAGTGTCTTGTCCTAAATCAACGTTGGGTTGCTGGTAAATTTCAATGCTCTTATAGGCCGTATCGTTACTGTAATCTAAATCGGGAGTAAATACCGAGAATAATTTGAAGTCCATAATTCCATCAATAGACAAATCTGGTTGTTCGGTAAAAGCGTAGTTTACAAAATCGCCATTAGCAACACTACCGTTACCACCTGCGCCATCGGTATTTTTAATGGTATAGCTCTCAATAATTTCGGGATCGTTGTTAATTTGGTAACCAACATTAATAATATCGCCTGTGGTGTAAGTAAGGCTACCGTAGTTTGTAATAGTAACTTCTAAAGCCGGGCTAAAATCACCAGCACATGCTGTTGTGGCAGGCAAGCCTGCTTTATATGCAACGGCCAAATTGGTTACCGAGTTTATAATTTCAATGCTAGAACTCATTACACAACCATGACTATCGCTAGTAACCGTTACGGTAAATACACCAATACCAACATTGGTTATTATTTGCGATGTAGCTCCATTGTTTGTAGGCCCTGCCCATAAATAACTATAACCTGCACCAGCATCCAAATCAACATTATTTGGGTCTAAAGTTCCAATATCAGGTCCTAATGTATATTCGGGTTCGCTCCAACTTTCAACACTACCTGTTAAAGTGTCTTTGTTTGTGGTGTATATGTTAGAGTCGCCATCAACGTGCGTGTATATTTTAAAATTATGAAAGCCGTTTGCTTCAAGGTCAACAGTTTTTGTAAAGGGAAAAATAGCAGTACTGCCAATATCAACAGGGTTTGTAACATAAAAAGTGTCGGTAACTATAAATTCACCCTCTTGTTCAATAGTGGTAATTAAAGCATCGGAAGGTACAAATTTACGAATACCAAAGTTCTTTATTTCAATGCTTAGTGTTTCGCTGGTGCCAAAGTTACAGGCATCTGCTGGTGCTGCAATGGCAAAGGCGCCGGCATCGGTAGGGGCGTTGTAAATACGTATATCATCAACCACAAAACCCTCGTTATTATTAGCATTATCGGCGGCAAAAACCAATCTGAATTTTACTGGATTTTTATATGACACTTCGGTGGGTAAGGTTTGGCGCGCCATCCAAAAGCCCGATTGTAATTTGTCCCAACCTTTTACATTACCCAATGCAACAATTGAATTGTTATACCAGTTCCATGCATAAGGGTCGGTTTCGGGTGCATGTTTCCATGTTTTACCATCGTCAATTGAATAATAAAGAGCTAATCCATCTTGTCCTATCTCAGTATCGCTTTCAAGCATAACTTCAAAAACGGGCTTTTCAATTCCTGTAAAATCAAAACAAGGACTTTCAATCCAACTGCTATCATTGTTTGAATAATTGCTTGTAAGCCCTGTAGCCCATGCAAAAATGCCCGACGATGCTGAGTTTAGCTTTGTTCCATTGGGGCTGCCATGTTCCCAATTACCTGTACCACCTGTTGTCCAAAAGCCATGCCCATTTTCAAAATTCTCGGTATAGGGTAGTGTTTGGGTAGGTAAAATATATAAAATGGTATCTAATATGTCGTTTAAGTCGTCTTGGTCGCCAGGTAAAAATGTTTTTACTATAATATGGTGCTCGCCAGGTGCCGATACATCAAGCAAATTAGTAAAAGTGTATGTGAATTCTTGTTCCTGTGCCAACGACTGGTTTACATTTTCCATAATCCAATTTTCGCCTCCATCTATGGAGTATCCAATAGGTAGGTTACTACTAGTAGGATTGTAACCATAATTTTTTACAGTTATCATTAAAGGTTCAGAAGTAATATTTCCACAATTGCTACTGGGCGATACCCACGATGCTATACCTGCATCTTTTTGTATAAATGTTCCGGTTATGGCAAAGTCGTCAATGTTCCAACCAGAGAAAGTCCAAGTATTATTTGTTGGTCCAACTACAAACCTTGAAGTTAATTGATCTTTTCTGTCGGCAAGTTGGCTTATTGAATATTGTTTTTGCACCCATTTATTATCATTTATTAAACCTTCATTAATCCATGCATTTTGCCAGTTAGAACTACCATTTATGCTAACCTGTAATTTTGCTGAATCGGCATTTTCAATATTTAACCATCGGTAATATTGTAATGTAATATCCTTGTAATATTTGCAATTAACTGTTTGTCCTGTAGCTAAATATCCATTATTTGCTAGATTGTTCTCATAATCGCCAGGAGTAATTCCAATGTCTGTTAAGTCAGTTCCTAAAACCTTAATACCATTTTGTGCATAAGTTGGATCTGGATTTTCAAACGTACCACCTAGTCCTATGGGTTCATCAACTTCAAATTCGCCTGTTAAACTCCAATTTAATCCGTTTTCAAAATCATCAAAAAGTATTGTTTCTTTTATTTGTCGATACCCACTAGGGTCTAAGTCTGTAAAAGGATACTTAAGTCCATTTACTATAATATTGTCTTTTAGAATCTTACCATCTAGTTTCAAGTTGTCAAATACATGACTAGCATCTGTCGGTACATCATAAGTTATCCATATGTAAGAATAACCAAAAGGGATGTTTAAAGGTATGTTATTGAAAGTTGCTTTCCCATTTATGAATGATACAGAACCATTAATAGGTGTTATCGAAGTAAAATAACTAGTTGTTGTAAAAAATAGTTTAACTCCATTATTAGGCACAACAGTTGCTGAATTTAAAAGGGCATCAATAATTAATTTATCTATATATAATTCACCATCGTTTCCTTTTACGGTCATGTTTAGCCTTAATATAGGATTATTAATTGAGCCTGTTGGAATGTTACTTAAGGATGCTTGTGTTAAGGTTACGGTTTCCAAGAACTTAGGTACTATACCCGTTTCCACTATCTCAATATCATCAATACAGGCACCCCATCCAGGGCCAATTGTGCCCTCAAAAGCTAATTGAATATTTGTGAATCTTACAGAATCGGGAATAATTATTGTTGCATCAGTCCACTGTTTATTTTCATCAAGTATTTCATACAATAAAACCCAATCATAGGTATCTTCATCTATCGACCTGTAGTAAACCCTAATTTCTTCATGATTTGGAGCTAGTATATCTCTTTGATTATTGGCAAACCAAAAAGTTAGTTCTGGTTTTATAGCAAGCGATAAATCAAATTCAGGCGTAACAAGCTTTGTTGTGATTAAAGTAATAGCACTTTTTTCGAATAAAGCATTATAATTACCACTATGTGCTTCAATTGGTCTTCGCGAATAGGGAATGCTAGGATCCGTGCTATGTCCTCCATTCTCATATCGCCAATTAATAGTATTTTCTACATAATCATTAAACCATCCTTCTGCCGTCATTCGTTCTGCAAATGTTTTTCCATTTTTTTCTTCAAAATCTTCTTCAAAATAAATTGTTTGAGCATTAATGGTAAGAATTTGAATAAAGCCTAACAGAAGTGTAATTATATATTTTTTCATTGTATATAAATGTATTATTGGGTAGTGTAAATAAAATATTCCTGCAGTTCAAAATTACAAAAAGATATTATTAAAGTGTAATAATCGAATATATTTATGATGAAAGCTATGATTAGGTAGATAAACATATCATTTTTGCTAAATGTTTATTAAAACCACAGACTGAATAGTGAGCAATTGCGAAAATAAGATATTAAAGTATAGATATGTCTCAAGGTAAATAAATTTGGAGTGTGTAAGACAAAAAAAATATTACCATTTGAAGTTGTTGTAAAAATGAATGATGGCTTGCCTATGAATTCCCAGCCTTTAGGTAACCATGACTGGCAAGCTTGTCTTTTGCATTTCTTTGCTAATTCTACTTTACACGAAATTATACAATAAGGGATGAAAGACCGTATTGTTCAATGTAAAAGTCTTAATATAAGGTATTTACAAAATCATAACGAATTGTTGTTACTGAACAGGTGCTAAGTGTAAAATGTGTCATAAATATTTTGACTATCAGTATTTAATAATACATAGCAAACCTATTAATTAATGAATCACTTAACTAAGTTCGTTTATCCGTCATTTTGTATTGTTTGTCAATATTTTGGTTAGCATAAAGAATAATTTATGCGTAATAAATACAAATGTATTATATTCGCAAAATATGTAGTTAGTGAATAGGGTAACGATTTAAGTTTACAAATAGTAATATTGGGTAAAGTAGTGATTGTTTTTTTGATGAAAGTGTTAAATGCATATATTAAATGGTGTTTTTTTATAACCCAAATAGACTTATTTGCGTAATAACTAAATAAAAGCGATGAACAGGAAAATATTGATTTTACTATTATGGTTTGGACTAAGTCTCATGCCAATTTTTATTTATGGACAAGTAGATACAGAGTTTTGGGTAGTTGCGCCTGAAATTAACGACGCACATCATGCTTCATCACCTTCAAATGCTAGAAAAGGTGCTCCAGGTATTTTTAGGTTTACAACCTTTGATTTGGAAACTATAGTAACTCTTTCGTTACCTGCTAATCTGGCATTTACCCCTTTAACTTTTACAATTCCACCCAATACAACTTATAGCTACGAATTTTGGCGACCCGATTGTAGTATTGCAGATCATGATGCTTGGTGTGCTGCAGTTGGTAATCCTGCGGGGTGTACCGATCCTGCAAATTGGTGTACCGATTTATTGGAAATTGAGAATTTTGTTGAGTTTAAAAATATATCAAGTAAAGGTGTACTTATTAAAACAGATAATCCGATTACATGTTATTTTGAAATAAGTGCTTTTTATAATAGAGAAATTATGTCTTTAAAAGGCAGAAATGCAAAAGGAAATGATTTTTATGTACCTTTTCAAACACAGTGGCCAAATCAAACTTATGCAAACACTCAGATATATTCAGCTATACATATTGTTGCAACAGAAGATCTTACTCAAGTAACAGTTGTGCCAACCAAACAGCTTTTTATTAATGATGGTACAGGAGTGCCACATCCTGCATTTACACCAAAAGTAGTTACTTTGAATAAAGGAGAAGTATTTACAGCTGTTCCATACGAAGACATGTCCGCAATTCCTCTACCCCTTGATATCAGTAGAGATCCGCTAAGAAGATTAGAAGGTACTCGTGTTACATCAAATTATCCAGTTGTAGTTCATACAACTGATGACCTTATAAATGGTTCTGGTGGGGTAGATTTTGTAGCAGATCAACATGTACCTAATAGTATTTTAGGAACAGAGTATATTGTGATGAAAGGACAAGCTGATGCGAATCCAATTGATGGAAGAGAAACAGCTTATATAATTGCTGTTGAAGATAATACGCCAATTTACATTGATGGAGTAGGACCATTAGTAACTCTTTCTGCAGGACAACAGTATGCCTATCAAATTAAAAATAATGCAACATATATTTCTACTGAAAACAAATCTAAACCAATTACAATTTTACATGTATCAGGTTTTGGAGCACAGTTAGGCGGTGCAATATTACCACCTATTGATGATGAAAAATGTACTGGATCATTTGATGTTGTTGTAAACAGATCAAATGATATGCCTTTTAATTTGGTAGTATTAGTACGAGTTGGAGCTGAAGGTGGCTTTACTGTAAATGGTAATGCTGGAATAATAACTGCTGGAATGTTTAATGTCGTTCCTAATAGCACAGATTGGTTATATGCACGCATACCCTATAACGCTCCAGTAAACGTTCCATTAAATATAAAAAATAGTATTAATATGTTTCATTTAGGAACATTAATGGGTATAAGTAATCAAGATTGTTTTTATGGTTATTTTTCCGATTTTGACACAAACAGAGGTGAAGCTGTATCTTCTTCAACTGAAAGTGGACTGGATGCCGACCATTGCTTGGGTGATACTATTCAACTACGCTCACAAGGTGGAGTTAGTTACAATTGGACTTGTGTTACCGATAATAGTTTTAACGATAATACCTTATCATCACCATACGTAGTTCCTATTGCAGGTCTGCATAAATATGATGTTCTTATTGAACGTACTTGTTGGGTTGATACAACAATGACTATTTATGTTAAGCTTGATTCGGTAAGTTCAGATTTTATTATTGATAATCCTAATTGTTGTTCGCCTACTGTAAATGTATTAAATAATAAGTCATTTGGTGATTTAGATTATTATTATTGGGCTTATAGCGATGGTACTTTCTCGCAGGACTCAAGTCCTGCTCCTAGAACATATATTAATAATACCTACATTGAAGATACAGTTATTGTAGGTTTAACAGTAGGTAAAAATTGTTATGATTATCACGAAGACACCATATTTATCCGTCCTCAAATATTAGCTAAGGCAGTAAAGGGTTCTAGGGAAGGTTGTCAACAAGATATAATACAAGCGTTTGCTGTTGATACCGTTGCAGCAGGTCCGTTCGATATTGCCCATTGGGAATGGGGTGATGGTACAGGAGACACTATTGTACAATATATTGATGCAGCCGATTCTGTTTATCATACCTTTACGAATTTAAATAATTACGATACTACTTATTATATTACTCTAAATATTATTGATACCATAGGTAATTGCATTAACTCTGTTATTGATTCAGTTTTTGTGCCTGGTATTGCAAGGGCACGCTTTGCAATTAATAATACCTTAGGTTGCTCGCCACTTGAAGTTACTATTCAGAATAACTCTTATGGCGATGTTGATTACGAATGGTGGTTTTATAACGGCAACGATACTATTTCTAACGCACCTGATGATTTAACAGATTTTTCTGATAGAATAATTACTTACACTAATACAACAAATGCTCCCGTTGAATATTATGTAGCTTTAAAAATAATTAAGCGCAACAACGATGGTACAACATGTTATGATGCATGGGGTATAGATACAATACTAGTTTACCCTGAATTTACAACAAACATACAAACCACCGATCCCCTTGAAGGTTGTCAACCGCATTGGGTCGATTTTTCTCAGGATATACTTCCTGGTTATGCAAACCAGTTTGAATGGGACTTTGGCGATGGGACTTCAACTGGTTTAGAAAACCCACCACCACACAAATATATAAATACCACAGATTTAGATAACCTTTTTATAGTTACCTTAAAAGCCACAAGCCAGTATGGTTGTTCATATACAGCTCCTCCAGTTTCGGTTACTGCATATGCTTTTTTTGATGCACACTTTACCTTATTACCACAAGCTGAAGGTTGCTCACCTTTTACTGTAACATTAAATAATAATACACCAGCTAATTCGGTTAGAAACTTTTGGTGGGAATTAGATGGCGGAGTTGGTTTAATAGATAATTTAGATCCTTTTACTATACTTTATACAAATGTTGGTGATGTGCCTTCCCTACATACCATTACTTTGACTAATGATAATGGGCATTGCGATAGTACTTTTTCGATGCCAATAACTGTAAACCCTGCCGTAACAGCTCAATTTAATGCAACACCTAATACCGCTTGTAACGAAGCTGGTATTCTTTTTTCAAATACATCGTTTTTTACAGCAAGTACAAATCCTATTCCTAGCGTAGTAGCAACTTATTTATGGGACTTTGGCGATGGAACAACTGATAATACAGAAAGTCCTACGCATGCTTTTAAAAACACGCTGGGTGGTACAACTACGCAACCATTTACTGTTACATTAAGCATTACTGTAAATGGATGCACAAGTATAGCACAACAAACAGTTAATGTTTACCCAGCCATTACCCCTGGGTTTAATTCTGATAAATATTGGGCATGCGCCCCCGAGTATATAACTTTTACGAACCAAACAGTTGGTGCACTAGATTACACTTGGACATTCCCTAATGCAAGCAGTGCAACAACTACAAATGCAAGCTATACTTTTGAAAATACAACACTCGAAACTGTTCAAACACAAACAGTTAGACTTACAGCAACAAACGGAATATGTAGCGAGTTTATTGAAAAAGATTATACTGTTTATCCGATTTTAGTACCGGCCTTTAATCCTAGTATAACTACTATTTGTGCTCCAGACACTGTTAGTTTCGTTAACATATCGACAGGTGCTATTGTTAGCAATTTATGGGATTTTGACGATGGCACACCAACAAATGGTGATACTGATGTTAAGCATGAGTTTGTTAACCGTACTACTAATGATTTACCACGAAGTGTTAAATTAACAATTACTAACGAGGTTGGTTGTCAAAATAGTACTACACATATTATTACAGTTTCACCAGAGGTAGCTGCCGATTTTGTTTTTACAATACCTAGTCCAGCTTGTTACCCCGCAAATGTACCTTTTGAAAATAAATCACTTAACGGAACTGTTTTTGAATGGACAATGGGCGATGGTACAACTTATAATAATTTTACACCACCACCACACCAATATTCAACTACAAATACATCAACATCAGAAATAGATACAATAAGATTAACCGTAACGGGTTACTATAATAGTACTTGTACTAGTTTTATTGAGAAAACAATAGAGGTTTTTCCTGATGTAGTTGCAAGTTTTAGCATAACAGACGATACAGGTTGTTCGCCTTGGACAAGTACCTTTGTAAACAACTCTACAGGCTATGGCTTAAACTATATATGGGACTATAAAGACGGCAATTATTCGTCTGATGGAAATGCTACACACACACATTCATTCAGGAATCTTACCGATACCACTCAAGTGTATGATATAAGCTTACTACTTACAGATGGTAACGGATGCTTTGCCAACCAAAATAATAATGTTACTGTTTACCGTGAGGTAATAGCCGATTTTACCTTTTTAAAAGATGATGTTTGTACACCTTTTCCAGTTACTTTCAGTTACCCAAGTACAGGAATAAACGGAACCGAGTTTACATGGGATTTTGGCGATGGTAGTATAAACGAAACACATTATAACCGGAATCCATTTAAACATACTTTTGACAATACTAATGCTAATACCGAGTATATTGAAACATACCAAATTACATTATATGCGGAAGATACGGTTACAACTTGCGATAGTACTATTGTTAAATTAATTGATGTTTACCCGTGGTTATTACCTAGTTTCGATGTTGATGTTACCGAAGGTTGTAACCCTTTAACAGTTGATTTTACAAATAGATCTACAGGCTTAGCCAATTATAATTGGAGTTTTGACGATGGACAAAGCTCGCCATTAACAAGCCCCGAGCATACTTTTAGTCATTCTAATTCTGAAAACTCCGAAACATTTACAGTTAAACTTACTACCACCCAAGAAACTACAGGTTGTGCAAAAAATGTAGATACCATTATTACCGTTTATTCGTTTTTAGATGCGCATTTTGGTCTAGCAAAAATAGATGGTAAAAAAGGTTCTAAAGCAGCTATTGTAGGTGGTTGTCATCCGTTTACAGTGGAAATAGTTGATTCGTCGAAAACAAATGCCACATGGGCATGGGACTTTGGCAATGGCGATACGGGTACTATGCAACAACCGGGTAACCGAACATATGAAAATACAAATCAAACTGCTCCTTTGCTAAATGTTATATATGATGTTAAACTGCAAGTTACAAACCTGCAAGGCTGTTTCGATAGAGATTCTGCCCAATTAGAAGTTTATCCGCGTTCAGCTCCTGCTTTTAGTGTCGATAATGAAGGGTGTCATCCACATAGAGTTAGCTTTATTGATGAGTCGGTAGTTGATAATTCTACTAAATATTATTGGGTATTGGGAGATGGTAGTAGTAAAGTAGTTTCAAATTTTGATTATACCTATACAAATTACAGTTATACCGATATTGCAAATTATACAGCTACATTAAATACAACAACATCGTATGGTTGCGAAGATACAATTAGTCAGGTAATTACTGTTTATCCAAAACCATTAGCCGATTTTGTACCAGAATTATATCGTAGTTGCCCTCCTTTTGAAACATCGTTGGTAAATAGTTCAGAGGGGATTGATATTACTTTCTTTTGGGATTTTGATAATGGAGAAACTAAAGAAATAGATCAATTAACTACCGAGCATCCTATATATTATAATAATTCGGCAATAGACGAGATATTGCAAAAAGACCCTTCATTGCGTGTTGTTACTGAATATGGTTGCGAAGATACTACTATAGTACCAATTTATGTATTTCCGGCAGTGTCTATTGGTTTTACGCCAAGTATAAAGGAGGGGTGTAGTCCATTGGCTGTTGATTTTACAAACACATCAAACCGTTCGGCAAAAATATTTACATGGACATTTGGCGATGGTAATACATCGGGTCTAAAACACCCAAATAATACATACTTTAATGAAACAGTTGACGATCAAACTTATGTTGTGAATTTACAGGCCGAATCTGAGCATGGTTGCAGCAATGAAATATCAGATATTATTACAGTGTATTTAACCCCTCTTGTTGATTTTGACGCAAAAGATTATGTGCAAGAATATCCTGATGACTCGGTTTGGTTTACCAACCTTACCCAACCTGGACCTTGGTCGTTCAATTGGGATTTTGGTAATGGTGATTATTCAGTTAGAGACGATGCTACATTTCTATACCTTTATGGTACTTGGGCCGATAACGAGGACGATAATATTTTTATGGTTACTTTAATTGCAGGTAGCGATTTTTGTTCAGATACTGTTTCGCATGCGGTAAAAATTATTCCACCTAAGCCGATATTGTCTATAGAACAAATTACACCAGGTGAGGGTTGTGTGCCATTACAAGTAAAATTTGAGATAAATCAACAATATAGTAACTCATTTGCATGGGAATTTGGAAACAATGATAGCGCATTTGTAGCCGAACCTGTTTATACTTATACTGAACCTGGTATTTATAACGTGAGACTTAGTGCAACAGGCGATGGAGGTACAAATTATGCTCATTCGGTAGTTTATGTTTACGCTTTACCAGAGCCTGACTTTAAGGTTAATCCAGATTCTGTTATGTTGCCAGATCAGGAAATACACGTATATAATTTAACACTTAATGGTGATACATATGAATGGGATTTTGGTGATGGTGAAACGTCTACTGAAAAGGATCCTAATCACTTATATACAGCTGCAGGTTATTACGATATTACCTTAGTATCCTATTCAAAAGAAGGTTGTGTGAATACTCTTATCCAAGAAGGAGCTGTACATGTAAGCGGTGCGGGTACTATCAAATTTCCCAATGCATTTTTACCTAATGAAATGAGCCCTTCAGACGGTTCTTATAACGACCCCGATGTTGACAATAACGTTTTTCATCCGATTCATACCACCGTAAAAACATATGAGCTTTGGATTTTTAATCGTTGGGGTGAGCAAATATTTTATTCCAACAATATTGAAAAAGGCTGGAACGGAAAAATGAATAATAATGGTAAAAGATTAGGACAAGATGTGTATTTTTGGAAATCGCAAGGTACATTTCAGAATGGCTACCCATATGATAAAGCCGGTGATGTTACAATAATAATTAAGTAGATAGATGAATATAAAAATATACCTTGTAGCTGGTTTAAGTATACTGTTTTTTTTAAATAGTAAAGCTCAAGACCCCCAATTTACACAGTTTTATTCGAACCCAATGTATCAAGCTCCATCTTTTGCTGGAGCAATAAGGGGTTATCGTGCCGCACTTAATTATCGCGACCAGTGGCCTAAAATGCCCGGTAGGTTTTATACAGCTACTTTTGCTTTGGATTATAACCTTTCATCGTTAAATAGCGGTATAGGTGTTATTGCCATGACAGATAGAGTTGGAGCATCTCAATATACTACCAGTAGTTTTGGTATTATGTATTCGTATAATGTGAAAATAGATAGAAAAATATATTTCAGACCTGGTGTAAGTTTTTCTTATTCGCAACGTAGTATTAACCAAAACGAATTAAATTTTCCGAGCGAAATGTACGATAATGGCATTTCACCATTATTGCCAGGTGAGCTTAGTAATACTGGCTATGTTGATGGTGGTATTTCAGGATTATTATTGGTGCATAATTTTTGGGCAGGTTTAGCTGTTGATCATTTGGCACAACCAAATGTAACAGTAACTGATAAAGCCGACAAATTAGCGGTTAAGTATTCACTTTTTGGTGGTTATAAGTTTTATAAATCGGAACGATTAATTGGTACGAAAAGGCAAAGTGTAACTTTTGCAGCAAACTATAAACACCAAGGTGCAGCCGATCAACTTGATTTAGGTTTGTATTGGAGCTACGAACCTATTACCCTTGGTGTATGGTATCGCGATTTACCTTTTGTTAAAGACCTGTCACGCCGCGATGCTCTTGCATTTTTGGTAGGCTATAAGTACAAGCAGCTTAGTGCCGCCTATAGTTACGATTTTACCATATCAAAACTTATAACATCTACTGGTGGGGCACATGAAATATCAATAATTTACTTATTTGATATCAAACAAAAGAAAAAATTCCGACCTATACCTTGTCCGCACTTTTAATAATGAATAATGTGCAATGAGTAATTAGTAACTAAATATAATTGTTAATTACTAATTATTCATTATCAATTGAAATAGGTAAGTACACTTTATCAATCAATTCTTGGTACTCTTCTTGGGCATTGCTATTAATTGTAATGCCACCACCACTTTTGAAAACTAATTGCTCACCTTGCTTTTCAATAAAACGAATCATTACGCCACAATCCATATTTTTTCCATCAAAAAAACCAAAAACCCCAGTATAATATCCTCTATCATAGTTCTCGGCATTATTTATAATTTTTAAGGTTTTTTGTTTTGGTGCCCCACTTATACTTCCAGCTGGTAAAAGTTTAAATAGAATAGTACCAATATTCTCACAGTAATTTTGAGGTAAATTTCCGCTAATTTTAGAACTTACTTGTAAAAGTTCGCCTTCGTTAGTTTTAATACGGTCAATGTAACGGTACTTCTCAACCTTTACATTGGTGGAAACTGTGCTTAGGTCATTTCTTATTAAATCAGTAATGGTGGCATGTTCTGCTGCTTCTTTTTTATTGGTCAAAATACTTTCTTCAGCATTTGCTAAGCTTGCATCTATTGTCCCCTTCATTGGGAATGAAGATATTTTGCCATCTCTAATTTTAATGAATGTTTCAGGTGAAAAAACAACAAACTTATCCTTAAAAAAAAGCTTGTACGGAGCACTGCTTAATTCATATATCTTTTGTAGTGATATATTAGTATTTATTTTTGTTTCGGCAGTTAGATTTGTCAAATACGAATTGCCCAAAGTTATTTGTTTGTGAACATGTTTAAATGCGTTTGAATATTGCTTAAAAGAAATAGGCTCTTTTTGAAAAGTAATTTCACTATTATTTACAAATGGTTTATTTGCTTTTTTTAATTCTTCGGTACAAAAGCTAATGTTATGATTTTCAAGCTCATTTGTTGAAATTATTTCAATGCTTGTCATATCAAAATTAACAATAAACAAAAAAGCCTCCTTGTTGCTGCCAAGTTTGTTCATAGTTTTTATTGCCTTTGCCTTATTCATGTTTTATTTTTTTGTAAATCTATTCTAAAAAAATTGAACTTGCTAGTTGAAATATTAATAGATTGTTAGATTCCAAATTTTAGAATTGAGACAAAAGTATAATATGCAGAATGCTAAGTGTTTAAATATTTGTCAATAATATGCAAGTAATTTAATTTTTAACTGGCTGCCCAGTCCACCATCAGGCAGGTCTGTAATCTAACGAATCTATTGGTTTCAAGACAAAAGAAAATATAGGATAATTAATTTGATACCTTGATTCCGCAACTATTAAGGTTAAATGCATGATAGTCACGGCGTGAGTCCTTTATTAAAGGCACTCGTTTTATTATTACAAACAGCTATTAATCAAAAACTCACACCGTGACTTGCGGATTTAAGGTATAATATTTACATGTATGTAATATAAAATAAATGCTATGACCTTTTATAAAAGTATTGCTCCGTTTTACAAATTAATATTTCCAGTAAACCTGAAACAAATTGAATTTATAGAAAGTTCAATAGACAGTATAAGTCATACAAATAAAATTCTAGATGTTGGCTGTGGTGTAGGTAGCTTAGTTAAGGCTTTAGATAAAAAATTTCATAACGTTTATGGTATTGATTTAGATAAGGAAATGGTAACTTTTGCTCAGAAAGAATCATACTTAAATAATCCAGTTATTAATGTAGGTAATATGTTAAAATTATCAAATTTATTTGAAGATAAGAAGTTTGATACTATAATTTGTTTTGGAAATACCTTAGTTCATTTGCCTGGTAATAACGAGATACAAGAATTCATTAAACAAGCCTATGAAAACCTTGATACTGGAGGAAAACTACTTTTGCAAATTATTAATTACGATAAAATTATTGACAAAAACATTGATTGCTTACCCACGATAGATAATGACCATATTAATTTTGTTAGAGATTACGATTATATGCCAAAAAACAATCAAATAAATTTCAAAACAAAGCTAACTATTAAAGAAACAAAGCAAGTTATTAAGAATGAACAGGTATTGAATCCAATTTTACCTAATAAACTTGTTGATATAATAAAAGTTGTAGGATTTAAAAACATTAAGCAATATGGGGCTTTTAATCGTTGTAAATTTACAAAAGAAAGTATTCAGTTTATCTTGAAAATAGAAAAATAATAGCCATAACAGACAAAATTTATACTGTATATATCTAGTTGTGCTAATGCGTAATAGCTTACTTAATGTGTATCTAATGAAATATTATTCAAGTGGTTACACCTTACCTTGCTAGTGCATGTAAACCATAAATATAACGAATAAATGCAGTATTGTATTAATTATAAAGTATTGTAATATTCAGGTAATTAAATGGTTTGTAAATTAATAACTAATTATAAATACAAAATATTTTCACAGCTAAAAAGTAAGCAGAAATTTGTAATTATTTTAGACTTTTTATATGTTTTTTTGATTTAAAAAATCAAAATTGCCGTGTGGTAAAAAGCACTTAACCTCATATATAACAGATGTTTCAAGTATGCTATTTAACACCATGCTATTCTATTCTAAAACATATTTCAAATAGTAATACACTTTGTTTATCCTGCTATTTTTACTTTCTTAATTTAAACTACTATACTAAAACTATTAAACAGTTCGTAGCTTAAAAATTTGTTCATCCCAACATTTATATTGTTAATATGTAGAGCAAAGATTAAGTTAGAGCAAAAATTTAAAGAGATGAAAGAAAGTGAAATAAAATTAAATCCGAACCGTATTGTCAGATACTTAAAAAAACCAGCAGTAGATTTTACTAAGGCGGATATCATTCAATTTGTTGAAGCTAATGAAATAGAGATGATTAATTTTAGATATGCAGCTGAAGATGGTAGGTTAAAAACACTATCATTTGTTATATCAAGCGAGGCGCATCTTAATTCATTACTTACCACCGGAGAACGTGTAGATGGTTCAAGCCTATTTTCGTTTATAGAAGCAGGCTCAAGCGATATGTATGTTGTACCTCGTTACAGAACAGCATTTGTCAACCCATTTTCAAGTGCACCAACGCTTGATATACTTTGTTCTTTTTACACAAGCGATGGTAAGCCTTTGGAGAGTTCGCCGGAATATATACTGAAAAAAGCACATAAATCTTTTACCGATAAAACAGGGTTTTCTTATAAGGCAATGGGCGAGTTAGAATATTATATTATTACGCCAATACCTGAAAATGAATTATTTCCATCAGAGGATCAGAAAGGTTACCATGCATCGGAACCATTTACTAAATGGCAAGAGTTCAGATTAGAGGCCATGCGTTTAATTGCGCAAACAGGTGGAAAAATAAAATACGGACATTCCGAAGTAGGTAATTTTTATGATGATAACTACTATTATGAACAGCAAGAAATAGAATTTTTACCTGTTAATGTAGAAGATGCTGCCAATCAGCTTATTATAGCCAAGTGGATATTACGCATGCTTGCAAAAAAACATGGAATATTAATAAGCTTTGCTCCTAAAATTACCGTTGGTAAAGCAGGTAGTGGTATGCATGTTCATTATATGATTGATAAAGATGGACATAATATGATGGTAGAAAATGGCAAGTTAAGCGATATTGCTAAAAAATCGATTGCAGGAGTTCTCGATTTAGCAGGAGCATTAACAGCTTTTGGAAATACAATACCAACATCGTACTTGCGTTTAGTTCCTCACCAAGAAGCTCCTACAAATATATGTTGGGGCGACCGAAATCGTTCTGTTTTAGTTAGAGTGCCATTAGGATGGCTTGGCGATATAGATATGGTTGAAAAAGAAAACCCAAATGAAAATGGCGATTGTAAAACTAACGAATGTAAGCAAACTTGTGAACTACGTTCAGGTGACGGTAGTGCCGATATTTACCTATATTTAGCAAGTATGGTTATTGCAGCTCAGCATGGTTTAACTATGGATAATAGCCTTAAAATTGCTGAAGAGCTTTACATGGATGTAAATATTTTTGAAACTAAGCATAAAGATAAGAAAGATAAACTAGCTAGTTTACCAAGTTCTTGTTGGGATTCGGCTGAAGAACTAAAAGCGAAACGTTCAGTTTTTGAGAATGATTTTGTTTTCCCGAGCGGAGTTATTGATAGATTTTTAGAGGTGCTACAATCGTATAATGATAAAAATTTGAGCGAAAAACTATATGGTAAAAATAAGGAAATTGCTCAATTAGTGAAAAAGCATTTACACTGTCAATAGTTTTACGTAACTGATTTAGGATTAAATAATAAATTAATAAAAAACGTGAGGAGTACTCGCGTTTTTTTTATGCGATTTTGTATTATATGTTTTTCGATAAGCTACTTTTACAAACTACATAAATAGACTTAAAATAATTTAATTGTATATAAATTATGAAAACAAACAAAATTCCAAAATACCCGCCAGTTTGGTTTTTAAAAATAAGCAATAGGTTTCGTCACTTTTTAGTTCGTTTTGCTCGTAGATTTACAGCACCAAATGTCACTATTATAGAATTGGTACAAAACTTTTATGTTGCACGTGCTATTGGTGTAGTTGCTGAATTAAATATAGCTGAGCATCTAAAAAGCGGTAGTAAAAACATTAAAGATCTTGCTAATCTTTCTAATTCACATGAAGAATCCTTGTATCGTTTATTACGAATGCTTGTCAGCCAAGGCATATTCATAGAAAAAAGAAATAAAGTATTTGAACAAAATATTTTATCTAATACCCTAATAAACGAACCAGATTCTATGCGTAACATGATAATTCATCAGGTAAATAGCATTAACTGGAAGTTTTTTGAAGAGCTTAATAATGTTGTAAAAACTGGCGAAAATGCAGCTGCAAAAGTAATAGGTATGGATATATTCGATTACTTAGAGGCTAACCCAGAAAAAAATGATACATATAATAATGCAATGAATACTACATCGTTAATGCTTAGCTACGCTTTAGTTGCAGAATATAACTTTAAAAAAACAAAATGCATTGTTGATATTGGAGGCGGGCAAGGTGTTTTATTATCCATAATTCTAAATCAAAATAAGCATCTTACTGGTAAAGTATTCGATTTACCACATGTAGTAAATGGGTCTAAAACCATCTTTGAAAAATATGGGGTTGATGAAAGAGCTGAATTGGTATCTGGTAGTTTTTTTGACTTTATTCCTAAAGGTGGAGATACTTATATAATGAAAAGTATTATTCATTTTATGAGTAATGAAGAGGGTGTTAATTTGCTTAAAATGATTAAAAATGTACTTCCTAAAAATGGAAAACTACTTATTGTTGAGCCTATTATTGAAAACCACAACAGATATTCGTTTGCCAAGCTTTACGATATTCAAATGATGGTAGGACGTAGCGAAGGAAAAGAACGAACACACGATGAATATAAATCTCTAATAGAACAAGCAGAATTAAAACTTAACAGAGTAGTTCATACTGCTGCACCATTTTCAGTTATTGAGGTTATATAGATTTATGCAGTGTTGAAAGGAATCAATATCCTGAATTATCTTAATAGTATCTATCTTGTTTAATCTAAATTACTTGGGATAGCTACAGTTTTAATAAAAATTGTTATTTTTTGATGCAAAAATAGCAAGATGTTTTTTTTAGCAGTATCCTCATATCTGCAAGTAAAATGCTTAACGTTTTATAAACTAAACAATAGTCGCGGCTCGACTTCAATGATTTAAAAGATACTAAATTTTATTAAACTCCCATTTGCAACATAGTCGCACTGCGACCCCTAAAAAAAACGGGCAGGCACTGAGGATATAAGGAAGCATTAATCGCCAACTCATTATTATTTATAAATAGGCTCTGCAAAAAAACTCCATTTTTTCGCCTGCCATGCCGTCCAGGCAGGTTATGCTTACTTTAAAATTGTTCATCCGCCCCGGCGGAGTAAACTCCCAATTTATCAGCTTCGTAAGCCTTAAAAAATAAGCTTTCTTTTTCAGAAACTGAGTTTTATTGCAACCACTAAATAAGTATTTTATATGGATAGTAAGAATTGAATTGAAGCAAAGAATAAATATTCACATTTTCATTATACAAAATGTTTAATTAAATTTAACTGTTTCTTTATTTTTAACTAAAACACCTTATTATGAATCGTATATTCGCTATAATTCTAATTTCATTATTTTTTATTGCTTGTCAACCCAAAGGGAGAGTATATGTAAAACATAAAGCTCTATCACCAAATATTGAGTGGTTAAAAAAAGACAAGCGAGAGTTTAAGTTGCCCATTGACGATGTAAATTTAACTTATAACTTAAGTATTGCATTTCGTTATGCCAATGGTTACCAGTTTCAAGTAGCAAAAATTAAAGTTACTGAGAAAAGCCCAAGTGGCAAGGAATTGGTTTATGAATATAATTTAAAAGTGAGAGAAGATAACGGGAGTTATATTGGTGAACCAGGCTTTGATATTTGGGATAGCGAACATTTGGTAGAGTCAGGCAAAAAATATAGTGAAGTAGGAACCTACAAATATATAGTTGAGCATATTATGACAAAAGACCCTTTATATTATGCAATGGAGATTGGAATTGTGTTAGATTTGCTAGAAGCAAGATAAGAAACAGAATATTATAAAAAATAAAATCTCTAGGAGCTTGTATCCTAGAGATTTTAACTATTTATTAACCAAATCTTATGAAAAAAAAACTATTGCTTTAATGCTTTCAATTTATTGTACGCATTCCATTCAGCAAAGTTCCATAATTCTATTCTTTTTTTTATAGCCTTTGTTTATAGCGCCGGCAATTGTTCAATTAAATGAGCAATATGCATTCCTTTTTCACCACCATCTGCAGCAATTTCTATAATTGACAGAAAGACTAATTCATTAGCATTACCAAAAAAATATTGTATATTTCAAATTAAACTTTTAGGAAGTGCTATGTTCAATTCTGAAATAAATTTATGGGCTTGTAATTATTAAGTCTTTGCTGAGAAAGTCCATAATATGCCATATACAAAACCGCAAGGTAAAGCTGTATAGATATACTGTGAGCCGCAACAACCTGTCTTCTATCTGGGCATATGTAGTATCTGTTATATTATGGGCTAACAAATATTAATTGAGTGACAAATGAAAGGTTTTTAGATAGTAGTCGCAATAAAGATTGCATTTGCTATTTAACGTCAAATATTAAGTGACTGAATATTAGATTGTTTTGAGTTTTTTAGCAAACACTATTTACCCACAAGATTAATGTGTTTCAATGACGATTCTATAAAAATTATATTATTGTCTTGGTATGCTTTTGCAAAAACAAAATTCTCCGATATAAATCCATAAGCAAAATGAATAGGATCACAATTTTACTATTTAGCTATTTCTAAAATACGAATACTATTAATGAAACTGTTTTTATATTATCTTCGCTTAGTAATGATGAGATATTGGATTATTTGTGCAAGCTGCATAAATTTCATCTTTTGTATGACTTGCTACGATGTTTTCGCCCCATTTTGAAAATATTCTTATTATTCTTCGAGCAATTTAACCCCTGCTAACACTAATATATTTCTAATCATTAATTAATTACCCATACTATTGATAGTTTAACTAACTGCATTGTTCATCTTGGTTCATTGAAAAAGCATTGATAAATTCTTGGGCAATATCAGTACTTATTGAATCAGATAGTGCTATTGCTGATTTTTCAATTAATTCATCACTTACAGGACTGTGAACAATTTCAAACAAATGTTTTTTAAGCATTCGACGAGTTTCAGGTGCCGAACGTTGAATATTTTCAATAAGATTAGTTTCAACTTCAAGAATTCTTTCTGCTGGAGCAATTTTATCGGCTAATCCATATGCCAATGCAAGTTGAGCATTAAAAGCTTCAGCTGAAAGCATAAGAGCTTTGCTACGCTTGAAACCCATTCGACGGATTAAATAAGGAGCAATAGATGCAGGTATTAAACCTAATAGCACTTCGCTTAATCGCAAATGGCTATTTTGCTCTAGAATAACAAAATCAGAAACAGCTAATAGACCCAATGCTCCTCCGTATAAATAACCATGCCCTACGGTAATTGTTGTTTGTGGTAATCGATTCCAAGAGCGTAAAAAGAGGGATAATATTTTTAACTGTTCTATTCGAGCATCATTTTGTAAATCGGCAGCTTTTCTAAACCAACACAAATCAGCACCAGCACAAAAGCTATCACCTTTTCCTTTTAGAACTACAATATCAGTACTTTTGTCGCTTTCTAAATCTTTTACTAAAACCATTAACTCATTAATCATTTCTCCATTTAGAGCATTCTTTTTTTCAGGTCGGTTCAACCTTACAGTAAGAATGTTTTTATTCTTTTCTATTTGAATTAAGTTTGACATGTTAAATGTTTTTATTTGCGTAACACTCTTCGTTTACTGTAAAGTTAGTTTATTGAAAGCTATTTTAGAAGAAATTAGTTAATTAAAATAGAACTCCCACAATAATAACTTTGCAGATCAATAACTAACCCCTATAAACAATAGGTTAATAAAACCAACTACTCAACAATTTCGGCAGTAATAGAAAAACCCGAAGCCTTAGTAACTTTAGCTCTAATAATCTGCCCAATTAATAAGGTGTCTTTACTTATAATACGTGTTACTATTTTACCTTCGTTATGCCCTGATAAGTATCCGGTTTTACGTTCAGTAGTTCTAATTAATACATCAATTTCAGAACCAATTAGGCTTTGATTATATTTCCCAGAAAAACTTTCAAGCTTATCGGTTAATTGTTGAAGGCGTTCTTTTTTCTTTGGTTTAGGAATATCGTCTATCCATTGAAAACTCTGTGCGCCTGGTCGTGGCGAATACATTGCTATATATGCCATATTAAATTTAAACTCATCGAAACTAGCCATTGTTTTGGCAAACTGTTCATCAGTTTCTCCAGTAAATCCAACTATAATATCGGTAAATAAAGTAGCCTGTGGCACTAATTCCTTAATGTAATTAATGCTTTCACGATAAGTATCCACATTGTGTTTGCGGTTCATTTTTTCTAGCACTTGGTCGCTGCCCGATTGTAATGGCAAATGAATTTGCTTTCCTAAAATTTCATACTTAGCAATGGCTTCAATAACATTGCGACTCATATCACGTGGGTGAGGCGATGTAAAATACACCCAACATTTATTTTGTATTTCGTTACCCAGTTTACCAATTTCTTCAAGTAATTGAGCAAAAGATATTTCCTCTTCTTTATCTAAGCCATACGAATTTACATTTTGCCCCAGTAGTGTAATCGATTTATATCCATTTTCAATTAAAAGTTTTACTTCGCTAATAATTTCAGCACTTGGACGAGAAACTTCGCGTCCACGTGTGTAAGGAACAGCACAATAGGTACAGTACTTATCGCATCCGTTCTGAATAGGAACAAAGGCTTCAAAGTCAGACTCGTAATGGGGTTTTACATTCCAAAGTTTGTATATGTTCTTGTTGGTTGGTAAAAGAGCTTTGCTCGATGCTGGTTTAAGTTTAACGGGGTTGAGTGAAAAGCTAGTACTTGCTTTTTCTACATCTATATTAAAGTCGTCATTTTTTTCTTTTCCTAAATCAGATTGTAAAGACATAGGAGTTACTACACCATACTCCTTAAGCATATTGGGAAAATCGTTTAGTTCGCTCATGTCGAATACAAAATCGAATAGCTTTAGGAATTTCTTTTTATCGTCGGGCAAAACACAGCCCGAAACGAAAGTGATAACATTCCTTCTATTTTTAATTTTATTCCATTTATGGATACGAGAATATACCTTGTCTATTGGCTTTTGACGCACTGAACACGATAAAACACCAAGCATGTCTGCTTCGTCTTCATTGTCAGTATGTATAAATCCCATCTCCTCAATTACGGACTTTACTCTTTCACTGTCCGACATATTCATCTGGCATCCTAAAACCAATAAGTGGTATTTCATTTTTATAGTATTGAGTACAGAGTAATGAGTAATGAGTACAAAAAAATATTATTGTACATTACTAATTGCTCATTGTTAATTATTAAAAGTATAAAGTAGT
>JAUXEM010000186.1 GCA_030620515.1 Salinivirgaceae bacterium | reverse complement strand
CCACGAATTAACACGGAATAGCACTAATTCAAATCAACTAATGGTGATTTTAAATATTTTTTCGTGTTAATTCATGTAATTCGTGGACATTTTATTTTTTTAAATGCTTTTGCCCTGACTATTGTAATTTAATTCTCTGTATTAATCTTCAATTTAGCTTAAGATATAATAATTATTCACTTTTATTAAAAACTACCCATTGGGGTGGGAAATAAATCATCTGTAAATTCAATATTTGCAGTATGATTTATGAATCAGATACATCAAATAACAGCAGCCTACTTTCAAATGCTGAATCAAAAATTATGAATCTTTTAATAAAAGGCTTGTCCAATAAATCTATTTCTGAGCAACTTACTATTTCTGAAAATACGGTTAAGTATCATTTAAAAAATATTTACAAAAAACTTAATGTTCAAAGCCGAAGTGAGGCTACTTATAAATTTAATAAAATAAATAAAACCTAAAAAGTAACATTATGAAAACTAAATTTTCAATCTATTTCTGTATTGCAATTCTATTTGCATTCTTTTCTTGTTCCGAAGATGAACCAAATGCCCCTAAACCTAACTCTAACATTGTAATTATTGATTACTCCATTTTTGAATCTGAAACTTGGTATGCCGATTCAATTTATGTTCTACCAAACGAAGTGAATATTGATGCAACACTTACTATTGAAGCAGGTACAATAGTTAAATTTAAGTCAGAATCGGGGCTTGATGTTTGGGAGAATGGTACTATTAATGCCATTGGTTCAGAAAACGCTCCTATTATTTTTACTTCGTACAAAGATGATATTGGTGGAGATACAAACGGAGATAAAGAAGGTACAAAACCCACTGCTGGCGATTGGAATGCCATTGATTTAGGCTACCAAAATGGTTCCCAATTTGTGTATTGCACTTTTACTTATGGCGGTAACGATAGATACTCAGGTGTTTTAGAATTAGGAACTAACTATTCAAAAGTTAATAACTGTACTTTTGTAAACAATAGCACCTACGTAAGTGGAGATGTTTTTTATGGTGCCCTTGCAGCCCAAGATACCGACCCATCTACCATAATAACAAATAATACCTTTTACAACAATACCGTTCCGCTGAGTATAAATGGGCACTTAAGTATCGATAACTCAAACACATTTGTTAATTTAAGTGATAATACACAAAGCAATAAATACAATGGTATTTTTGTTCATGGACAAGATATTATTAAATACAGCACTGTATGGGAAGAAACAGAGGTGGCATTTGTTATTCAATACGATGGCTTTGAAATATGGGATAATTTCTCGCTAACATTTGGTGATAATGTGGTACTAAAATTCTTTACCAATGCAATGCTCGATGTACAAGTTGGAGCCGAATTAATAAATGCTCAGGGTACTGGAGTGTACTTTACGTCGTATAAAGATGATAACTTAAAAGGAGATACTAATGGTGATGGTGATAGCACTACTCCCAGCCCAACCTATTGGCTTGGAATATACAATAATACTAGTTTTTATACTTGGAATAATATTCTGTATTCGAAAAATAGTTTCTAAACTATATACAAGGCATTAAGCAATTACAAACAAAACAACATGGATAATTGATTCTAAAACGAAGGGTGCAACCTTGTCTACGAATCACCATGTTGCTAGTTCTAAACTACATAAAACCAAAAGCATGAAAAGATTTTATTTATTAATTGTGCTATATGTTCCAATATTGGGACTATCGCAAAATGTTGACCAAAACGTTATTGGAACAGCTGGGGAGTATTATGAAAACTCATATGGTTCCTTAAGCTGGACAATGGGCGAAATAGTTACAGAGACTCATTCTAACTCACAAAATATACTAACCCAAGGCTTTCAACAAAGCAAACTTACGGTTACAAATATTGCTGAGGAAATTAACTTGGGCTATTTACTAATAGCATATCCAAACCCTGTTGAAAACTACCTAACCATTGAATGCAATGAGAGTAATATAGACTATCGGATAATAGATATAAACGGTAAAACACAAATTAGAGGAACTCTGCGAAATGCCCAAGAATTTCTTGATTTTTCAAATTTACCAACAGGGAGCTACTTTCTGCAAACAAAAAATACTCAAACCCATAAAATAATTAAACATTAACCATATTTCAGCAAGCCACGGCGTGAATTGTTAGTTAACAGTTATTTATAATAAATAAACTGGTGAATTTAATAAAAAACTCACACCGTGGCTATCAGACAGTTAAAAATAACCTTTGCAGATTTAAGGATTAATATAAAACTAATAAATAAAACAGACCATGTCTGAGATTATTACAAAGGCAAGCAAAAACAAAATTATAAGGCGTGCCAAATCGTATAGTCTTAGATTATATCACAAATTTTAAACTTATGAAAAAAATTACATTTCTTTCCTTAATAGGAATAATAGCAGTGCTAAACTCATTTGCACAAACTCCAGAAAGTTTTAAATACCAAGCCATAGCTCGTGATGCTAACGGTGAAGTTATAGCCAACCAACAAGTTGAACTAATAATTAGCATTTTGCAAAACGATATAAACGGAGCAGTGGTTTATACCGAAACTCACGACAGCACATCAAATATGTATGGACTAGTAAACCTTAATATTGGTTCTGGAAATCCAACTAATTTCTCAACAATAAATTGGGGTGCTGAACCTCACTTTCTAAAAATAGAAATGAATGGTATGCTCATGGGAATAAGTCAATTGCTTAGTGTACCATATGCTTTACATGCGAGAACTGCCGAATCTCTAGTAGGTGGAATTACAGAAACCGACCCAGTATATAATAGCTCAATAGCTAAGGGCATAAATGCTGTAGATACTGCTAATTGGAATAACAAATTGAGCGAAACGCCTAATTTAACTAATGTTCTATTTATAGATAATGATGCAGGAAGTAGTAAAATTGAGAATATGGGATTCCCAACCGAATTAAATGATGCCGTTACAAAAGAGTATGTTGACATAATAAAAGAGGGCATACTGCTTGACATAGCAACCGATGACAGTATTAAAGATTTTGATGGTAACTATTACGATGTAGTTATTGTTGGAAAACAAGCATGGACTGCCGAAAATTTAAAAACCACACACTACGCCGATGGTACAGCAATACCATTCATTGAAGATGATGCTGAATGGGAAAATCTCAGTGCAACAGGACAGGCTTATTGCTTTTATAAAAACGATCCAACAAAATACGGTGGCGGAGCATTATACTCATGGGCAGCAGCAATGAAAGGTGCTACAGCAAACAATAATAAAACAATACAAGGAGTTTGCCCCGATGGTTGGCATCTTCCAACCGATAATGATTGGCAAAAATTATATGATTTTGTTGGTGGTAATGCTTATATGCTTAAAGCAGTTGCTACTGTATGTAGTAATAATTTTAAAGGATCAGATTATTATGGCTTGCATATTGGTCCTGGGGGCGGAATGCGGTCATGGTATAATGGAATGTCTATAGGCGGATGTAACCCTTCTTTTTGGAGCAGCTATCAAAGCAATGGCTCTAATGCAATAATGTATCGTATGTGGTACAATAAACAATCCATTGAAAGAGCTGCTTTCCCAAAAGATTCGGGGAATTCGGTAAGATGTGTAAAAGATTAATTTAAAACGAACAGCACAAGCAAAGCTGCTTGTGCTGTTCGTTTTATAAATCAAAGCAGCCTTTTTATTGCCCTATATCATGGTCAGGCTCAGGATAAACCTCAAATTCTTTTTTAAATATTGTTTCATTACCTCGCCCATCGTAAACCTTTAATTCCAGTTCGCAAAAACCTTCTTGTGGCATATATTCATCTATATTATAGGTAATTAAACGATTTTTAGAATCCCATTCAAATAATACCCAATTGCCATTAATTGTCGCCGTATAACTCATTACACCTGAAAACTCATCTCTAATTTTAAATTGAATGGAAGAAACTCCTGAAACATCAGTTTTATCAGCTAATCCATTAAGTGGTTTTATGGTTGGAGGAACTGTATCAATTAAAACCACATATTTACCTAAGCTGCGAACTTTTGCTTTTAAATAGCCATCAACATATAAACCTCCAACAGCTTTATAGTTTTTTTTTACTATTTGTGCTAGAATAAGTTTGTCGTAAAAAGTACTATCTACACTATCGCATGGCACTTCAATAGAAAAATATTTATGTACAGGTACAGTTCGCTTATGTAATGTATAAACAGATGAGAATGTTCCTGGGTATCTTTTAGGATTCTCTTTGTAAGTCATAAATAAAGTATCGTAAAATGTTTTTGCAGAAAAAGACACTTTAAACCCATTTGTATCTAACACAAAGCTATTTTGCCAAGGAATTACAATTTTATCATTACTCCTTGCTAATTGTGTTTTTGATGCTTGCAAAAACTGCACATAGAAATTTAATTCTGATTTATTGCCATAAGCATCAATAGCCTCAATATCTACCTTTTTAATTTGTCCTGCTTGTCCGGTAACTATTCCTCTATTTACTTCTTGCTTTATTATTGAAACCTTATTATTTGGTTCACGATAAAGAGTGTATAACTTACGTTTGATATTAACATTTTGCTCATAATCCATTAAGCTATTTATATAACGTGTTTCGGCAAACGAATAGCTGTCGTATTGCTGTTGCATATATAATTCATTGTTTACAAATAAATTAAGCTTATAAACCCCACAACGATTATGCGAGTTATTCAAATATTCGTTTACTTTTAATCCAAAAGCAACTTCTCCACGTACTTTAAGGGTATCTTGTGCCTTAATTCTGTATTTTCCGTTTGTCTTTTTTAAACTAAATACTTTTGTGTTTCGTGCTCCGTTTATTGTACTATTTAATCCTTGTGGATACGCATACAGATAATACATTTTAGGTGCAATAGTATCATCAATATCATAACCCAAAAACAAACCATTTTGTGGTCTGGCAGTGCTCGTTTCTCTAATTTCGAAATGTAAATGCGGTCCGCCCGACGAGCCTGAATTACCTGAAATAGCAATAATGTCACCTTTTTTAACAGGAAGTTCTCCCTTTTCGGGAAAAATATCAACTCTGTAGCTATGCTTAGCATACTGAATGCTTCGTACATACTTATCTAACTGAATGTTATATTCTTTTAAGTGTCCATAAACCGAGGTGTAACCATCGGGATGAGTAATATATATTGCTTTTCCATAACCACCTGGTGCAACTTTTATACGCGAGATATATCCCTCTTGCACAGCATAAATCTTAAAACCTACTTTGCTCTGTGTTTTGATATCTATTCCTGCATGAAAATGATTACTACGCAATTCAGCAAAATTACCCGATAAAAGTATAGGGATATCAACCGGTGAACGCCAGTCTAATGTATCTAAACGTAATTGTCCAAAAACCGGATTCAACAACACAATTAATAGAATGGAGTAAATATATTTTATCATAGTTTGACTGTGTAGAATTTTAGCGTCGCAAAATAATAGATTATATCGCATTATCCGAATAAAAGGTTGGCTTATTTTGATGATTTATCGCATAGCGTTTATGTTTTGTAAAGATAGATGGACGAAACTTTATTCATCATAATTAGTAAAACTAAAGTAATATATACACAATCTATAATAAGCTCTATTTTCATCGAACATTTTAAAGTTAATTGTTTGATAATAAAAGTAATATTCATACATTTGCAGCCCTAAAATAGTTATAAACTATAAATTTTAATGTTATGTTAAATAATTATGAAACCGTTTTCATTGCAAATCCCGTTTTGTCTGCACCGCAGATGAAGGAGGCGGTTGACAAGTACAAAAAGATGGTTACCGATGCTGGTGGTAACGTTGTGCATGAAGAGGATTGGGGCTTACGTAAGCTTGCATATCCTATCCAGAAAAAAGCTACAGGATTCTATTATTTAATTGAATTCCAAGCTGAAGGTTCACTTATCGGAAAAATTGAAACTGAATTTAAAAGAGACGAAAGAGTAATGCGTTTCCTTTCATTCAGAATGGATAAGTATTCTGTTGCATATGCGAACAAAAAAAGAAATTTAAAACAAGAAAAGAAACAGGAGGCTTAAACCATGGCACAAAATCAATCAGAAATTAGATACCTGACCCCGCCGTCAGTAGAGATTAAAAAGAAAAAATATTGCCGTTTTAAGAAGAATAAAATCAAGTACATTGATTATAAAGATCCTGAGTTCTTGAAAAAATTCTTAAACGAGCAAGGTAAAATTCTTCCAAGAAGAATTACTGGTACTTCACTAAAATATCAACGTAAAGTATCTACAGCTGTTAAAAGAGCACGCCACTTGGCTTTGCTTCCATATGTTACTGACATGTTTAAATAGGGAGGAATTTATAATGGAAATTATACTAAAACAAGATATACCAAATTTGGGCTATAAGAACGAATTGGTTACCGTTAAAAACGGTTATGGTAGAAACTACCTTATTCCTGCTGGCTTAGCTACTATTGGCAACGATGCTAATAAAAAAGTTCGCGCAGAGAATCTTAAGCAACGCTC
The DNA here is from genome assembly GCA_030620515.1 of Salinivirgaceae bacterium. Classification (GTDB taxonomy): domain Bacteria; phylum Bacteroidota; class Bacteroidia; order Bacteroidales; family SZUA-534; genus JAUXEM01. Next base: position 618 of record JAUXEM010000186.1, on the reverse strand, counting down.
TCATAAAGAAGAGAAAATTAAGAAAGAAGCTGAAGAAATGCGCACTACGCTTGAAGATGTTAAAATTACTATTGGAGCAAAAACAAGCTCAACTGGTAAAATATTCGGGTCAGTTAACAATATCCAATTATCTGAGGCTTTGAAAAAAGCAGGACATGAAATTGATCGTAAAAACATTCTTGTTAAAGGCGATACAATTAAAATGATTGGAGAATACAATGCTAAAATCAAATTACACAAAGAGGTTGAATTTGACTTACCTTTTATTGTAATTTCTGAATAATTTTATAGTATTTTGAAATTAATTAAGAGACATTCATTCATGAGTGTCTCTTTTTTTATTCTTGCAAAATTGTTTAAATTAGCAAAAAACAACAAATAAAAATTCAAATAAACTTAACTACAATGAAAAAAAACATTTTAATTACAGCATTTGCACTAGTGCTATTAGCGAGTTGCGCAAATGTAAATACAAAAAAAACAGATAACAATAAAACTACAACTCCTTTAGAAAATTTTACAGAGGCTATTAAAGATATGTCGCCACAAGTAAATAAAGTTGCCGACGTTTCTGCAATGCTTGAATTGTCAGGGGCTGATTATATGGAAGAAATAGCT
>JAUXEM010000165.1 GCA_030620515.1 Salinivirgaceae bacterium | reverse complement strand
TAACTAGCTCAACATAAAGTCATTGCGGCTTAACAGCTTTGTGAGAAAAAAAAAGACCTGTCTGCCACAGGCAGATTTAACGAGGTATTACTAATGAATAGTGGAAGTATTGCCAAATCATATACATTACCATGTTAATATGGTTCAAAGTTCAAATGCTTTGTATGGTATCCATATGCTAAACTATCTATAGCTTCACCGTATAGTATAGCTTTTACACTAAAGTTATATCGTGATGCAAAAATACCTGTACCATAAATAATGTTAGAATATTCGGGTTGGCTTTGCCCATAGCCTCCTGCACTACCCGAAATAGCTAAATAAGTATTTAAATTATTTCCACCAACATAGAATAAAAACTCCAAATTTATTGCTTTTCTACTTGCATTAGGGTTTTCTTTGATGCTTCCACCAACATTAATATAGAAATCTTCGCCACCAACAATTTGCGACATTTCATCACCTTTGTACTCATCAGGCATACGTATATTATCAGCTATTTTGCTAGGATACTTTATATCTATAAACTTATTTGAAGATACTCCTGCTTCTGTTTCTTCATAATGAAAACGTAGTATGTGCTCGAATATTTTGCCGTAAGTGGCAGTTTTCCATTTTGTAGCAACTGGTCTTGAATACTGTTCCAAATGCACCATAAAGTTAGGCTGATTTGGTGGCGGATAGACAATAAAAAGATTATCTATCAGTATGGTTTCTGATGTAATATGGTCTTCTTTACCAGGCACTTTAACCTCTAACTTATATTTATATAAGCCCTTTAATTTTTCGGTAGTTTTGTACAAATAATTAACCTCAGTACCAAATACTCCCTCTTCACCATTCGATGAAAACTTGTCTTTTGGGATTTCATTTGTTCTTTCTAATATAATTGTGTCACGCTTTGTACGATCCCAGTTATATGGATCGTATGGACTAAAAGTATTATCAATAATTACATATTCAATAAGCTTTACGTCAATACTTTCAGCATATTGAATAGAATCAGCTTCCTTAGCCATTTCATAAGCACTGGCATCTCCTAAAAAAGCTTTATTAACCTTTATATAATGAGCAGAATCTTCTTGATTCAATATTCCATGAATTATTGTAATATCGGACCATTCGTCGTTTATTTTAAAAGACTCATCGCATGATAATATAAAAAGCAATGAAAGAATGGTAATAAATAAATTAAAGGTTTTCATTTTTATGGTTTTAATCTGTATAAATAGGGCTTATCTTGATAATCATTTTTTAATCAATGGCAAATGTAAAAAAAATAATTACAACCTCACACCAACAATTACCATATCGTCAATTTGTTCATGTTCTTGTCCCATCCAATCAAGAATCGTTTTATCTAAAATTTCTTTTTGTTCTTGCATAGAACTGCCTTGAATATCTAAAAATAATTGCTTCATGGTTTTTATTCTGAATTTCTGACCTTTTTCACCACCAAATTGGTCAGGGTAACCATCGGAAAATATGTAGAATGTATCTCCTTTTTGATAATCAAACTCATGCAATGTAAAGCTATCTTTCTCTCTAATATATATACCTATAGGCATTCTGTCGGCTTTAATCTCATGCAGCTCATTATTCCTATAAATAAGAACCGGATTATAAGCCCCTGCAAAATAAAGTTTCCTTTGTGTTTCATCAATTACTACTATGGCAATATCCATTCCGTCTTTTGCTTCGCCTTCTTTCCCTTCTTGCTTTAGTGTTTTCTTAACTCTTTCACGTAGTTTATTTAAAATAATATGTGGTTCTTTTTCCTGCTCTTTTAATACAATAGCATTTAGGAATGAAACACCTAACATACTCATGAATGCCCCTGGCACGCCATGCCCTGTGCAATCGGCAGCTACAAGAATTGTTTTATCCCCTATTTTATTCATCCAATAATAATCGCCACTAACAATATCACGTGGACGAAACAGAATGAAATGCTCAGGTAAAATTTCATTGGAAAGTTCAACCGATGGTAAAATAGCTCGTTGAATACGACTTGCATATTGAATACTATCCTCTATACTTTTCTTTTGCCCAGCTATTTCGTCGCGCTGTTCACGTATTTCGGCAGTTCGCTCTCTAACTATAGCCTCTAATCTTATTTTATCTCTTTTTAATCGGCGGGTATAAAGCTTTAGAATAATCCAAATAACAAAAATAAAGCAGATAAAATATATAAAATAAGCAAATACTGTACGATACCATGGCGGAAGAATAGTAAATGAGTATTTTCCTACTGAACTTTCAATCTCATAAATATTTTTTGCTTTTACTTGAAAAGTATATTTACCTTCATTTAAGTTTGTAAATACGGCTTTAGGTTCTTCGTTCCATTTTGACCATTCTTTCTTAAATCCTGTAAGTTTGTAAGAGTATTTTATAGCATCGGCTCCTTCGTAATATGGAGCTGCAAAATAAAATGTAAGATCATTATTTGAATAATCGATTATTGGCTTATGCTTTTCATTTTGAATGTTGGATGGTAGAAAACCCCTCTCGGTTTCTTTAACATATGTACCAAAGAAATAAGCTGAATCAACTCCCTCAACTTTTCTTACAAGACATTTATAGGGCATGTTAATATCTACTTGCATTGAAAAATCATAATTATATAATACATCTGAAATACCCATCCATATCAAATTCTCACTTTCATAAAAACAAGTAACTTCAACATCTCCAATTCTTTTAAAATCGTTTACAATTGAATAATTACTATTCGCTTTAGACCAAGCTAACTTATCAATGTATTTAACATCATCTGAATAGTAACTGATATATACATCATTAGATTTTGATTGTATCATTTTCCACACACCAAAATTTCCATTGGAGAATTTTTCAGGAAATAAGGTATCTTTTATAAATGTTTTGTTTAGATAATCATATAAAAACAATCCTTCTGGGGTTCCGCATGCTAACTTATCACCAAAATTATATGGTCTTAGAGAAAACAAAGTTGGTAATCCCGAATTTAATCCAAATTTAACAAGTTTGCTTTCATTTATTTCCACCTTAACTAGCCCGTTTTGCATTGTTGCAGCCCAAATATTACCATACATATCTTCTTCAACAATATCAACTTCCCCAATATTCTCAAATATATGATCAGATACAAACCATTGACCTTTTTCTCGCTCAAAACAAACCAATCTAGATTTTGTCCCAATCCAAACTCTATTGGAATTACACTGTGCAACTATATCGTTTACATAAAGACTAGTATTACGATCTTGATTTTCAATCTTATCCATGTTAGTATTAAAAAGCTTCTCTATACCAATTGCATTCTTTTCTACTGATTTAGGTTTATCAAAACAATTTTCAATCTGATATATCCCATCCCCTGTTCCAATTAACAATAACTCCTCATTATCGTGAGACATTTTACACATTGAACGAATATAATTATCAATACCTATGATTTTTACAAATTTTGGTTGTTCATTATTATCTTGTTTTAAATAATATAAGCCCAATTCAGTGGCAATAAAAAGCTTTCCTTTAAACTCAATAACATCTACAATAAACCCTTCAAGATCTGACTCCTTTGAAAAATAATGAAAAGGACTGTTGTATTCAAAACGCACTATACCAATACCTAAAGCACACCACATTGAATTCCTGTAAGAGTCAATTGAAGCACAAGTATGATCTTCAATACCAATATTTTCATCTAAAACATCAGTAATTTGACCTTCCATATTACAACCAACAACCCCAGAACCAATTGTTGCCAACAAAATATTGTTTTTTGTTTTTGTTGCTGAATAGGAAATATAATTACTTAAAAAATTAGCCGATTTATTACTTAATAATTGCTTTGATTTACCATTATTGTAATTATAGCTATAAATTCCTTGCTGACCTGTTACTATGTGGGTAATATTTGAATCAGGTAATATTGAGAATATATTTTTATTCTTATAAAAATCTCCTCCTAAAATAGTTCTAACAGTATCATTATATTTTTCGTACAATCCATCTAAAACACTTGACCCAACTATATTCTGATTAAATTCATGAGTAAAAAGATTATACTGAGGCAAATTCATTTGCAGTAAAGTATCCTCTACAATATTATACTGGTATAGTATTGAATTATCTGTTGAGAAGAATACAGTATCTTCAATAATATTAACATTGTAAATGATTGAAAAATCTTTTTTCTCTATAGCAAATCGTTTAAGTAATGATTTATAGATTTTTTTACCCGTATTGCTAATTGACAAATAACCAAAATCATTAAAGCATCCCACGTAAATAATTCCATCATCGTTAATTGCGAGTGTACGTACCTCTAACTTATTTTCAATTTCTATTTTTCGCCAAGTTACACCATCGAATTGCAAAATTCCATCATGATTATTTGCTACATATATAATTCCATTATTATCCTCAACTACATCCCAGTTTTGATCATAAGCATTATAGTCTTTGGAGTCATAGTAAGTATAAAATGGATACCCATTTGCATTTATTTGAGCACGAGATAAAAATGCTAATAGTAGTATTTGAATTAGTAAATATATTTTATTCATATAATTTAACTTCTACCTTTAACAAATTTAACATTAATGTAGTGGAAAACAAAACACTCATCATAAAAACTATGAGTATTTTGAAAAAACAGTAACACTGTAAATCCGCAGAGTGATGGTTTGAATAGTTGATTAATAGGATTTTGTAACAAGAGTATTTTACTTGCAATTTATAAGTCATATTCTCACTATCAAGAGGTTGAATAATTCCTTGCGGATATTAGGTAATATAATACCATTTACTCCATAATAACAAATACTTACTTTGTAAATATGTTACCGTTTAATTCAACTTTCACAAAGTAATTTGCTGTTTTTACATTTAGTTATATTTTGTTTACTTCTGTTTTTATCTAGTTTAGAAAAATAATTTCTTTTGCCATCAGTAATGTATATTGACATACTGCCAGTTTCCCAGTTTGTTGGCAATTATTTTAAAGCAATATAAATTTCTCCAATGTTAGAATAAATATTTACCGACAAATATCTATTAAGCATAAGTAAAGCAATTATACTCTACATATCATCAAGCATAGAAAAACTATCGCCCCTTTTTATTCATTATTTAAATCAAAAACTTTAGTTTTGTTATAAATAATAAACACATTTATGGCAGATAAGTTTTCGTACGAGAAATCGGTAGAAGAGATTGAAAAAATAATAGCTGAAATAGAAAATGATTCAATTGATATTGATGAGCTTTCAGAGAAAGTGAAACGAGCTACTATGCTTCTTAAGAGGTGTCAAAAGAAACTAACTGGCACCCAAAAAGAAGTAGACGATTTATTGACTGAAATGGATAATAATTAGTTGCTGTTTTGCACTCTACTTCTGATTGATAATAATTATTTTCTATTTATTTCTAATTCTACTTTACGAAGTTAAAGCAGGAAGTAAATCAGCCTGTATGGCTGAAGTAATTTGCACGGGGCAACGCCCTACACTAGTGATTGCGCTCTTCCATAGCTATTTACAACTTCGTAAAACAGAACTAATTAGGCTTTGAAATGGGTGCTCTATTATTTTTGGCTTGTTCAATTTGTAACTTTCAAATAGATTGAAAATATCTTGTTGAAAATGATGAGCAATACCACCAACTATACCTATGCTAAAATCTTTTTCTATTCCTATTGTTGGTAAAATACTTTTCTCAACAAACTGTTTAAAAGAGGATTGTACCAATTTTTGAATGGCTTGGTCTTTAATGTGCTTTTTTACAAAAGGAGTGAGACTTGCTAAAAAAGCATTGGGTTTGCTACTTTTATAAACATCGATTATGAGTTGCTTACTATCTGTAGAATATTCTTTATAAAACTCGTCTGTAATTTTCTTGCTATATTCATTTAATAGCAACTTTGAAATAAACATTTTACCTATATGAGCACCACTACCCTCATCACCCAACAAATAACCCAATGAGGGAGCCTGATATTTTATACACCCATTTTCAAAATATCCGAATGCTGAACCTGTACCCAAAATACCGACATATCCTGATTCGTGCTTATACAATGCCATACCAGCGGCTTCTAAATCGGTGAAAATCTCAATATTCTCTGCATTTACAAAGAAATTTTGCAATGCTCTATTTACTTCTTTCTTATTTTTATCGCTACTACAACCTGCTCCAAAATATTGAATTTGTTTAATATGTAAAGGATTAAAACTATCTGGAAAACCTGAAACTAAAAGTTGACGTAGATAGTTCCTATCCGATATATTTGGATTAAAACCAGATGTTTTGAATTCGAACACTTTATAGTTATTAACTATTCCCCATTGTATTTTCGATGCACCAGCTTCCGCAATTAGTTTCATTGAATTTTATTAATTATAAAACGCAAAGGTAAAGAATTGGCTTATTAAGAACAATGCCAAAATTATTAACTGCTGGCAAAACTTGACATATATTTATTTTTAATTCTTTTCCCATTTTAACAAATTCAAAACCTACTGACTTACATAGTATTACACATGCATCCTTGATCTTTAAAAAATAACATACTAAACAATAATGACTTGTTTGTATTATTGTCATTACTTTATAGGCATCTACTACCAGTTTAGTGGGTAATCAAATAAATTCTAATATTACTATCTGCATTTTCCTTCTTTAATATTTATCTTCTTTCACTTTTATTTACATTAATAATATTTTTCAAAGGTGCTCATGAGTGCTTCGCAATTCCATGATGAAAAGTTACTAATCGAAGCTGAGCGTATGTTTTAAACTGTTTATAAGGGATATTTAAATTGTAAAAAAATGATTATTGAAACACTACAACTCCTGTTTCTTATTATCAAACAAAGAAAGCAATTGAAAATAAGCAGGTTCATTTATTCCGTCAATTACCTCTAGTAGTTTTTTAATCCAAATAAATATGGGAACCGAGTAATTTGCATCTATCTTTTTTATTACCCTTTTTAACGACGATACTTCATAAATTTGAAAATGCTTTAACTCATTTATAAAAGGAAGCATATAAGAAAAGTCATCGCCTTTCATTAAATTCTTTAATTGCTCAATTGCATTTTCCATATTATCCTCGCTCATAAGCCTGCCATAATCGTAATTAATATTGCTTATTGTTTTACAATTTAAACAAGGCAATATAAACCAAAAAGAGGCTCCTTCTCCTTCTATAGAGTCAAAGCCAATTTCCCCATTATGAGCCTCAAGTGCAAGTTTACAAAATGCTAATCCTAAACCTGTAGAGTCTGACTTATCAAGCCTACGTGCAACTATTTGCCCATACTTTAAAAAAATATGGTCTCTTTTATCTTGAGCTATTCCTATACCAGTATCGCTAACAAAAACCTTAAAGCCATTCTCCAATGCTTCGTAACTAATAATAATTTGACCTGTGGCTGGGGTAAATTTTACGGCATTGGTTAAAATATTCACAATAACGCGTACAATTATACTTTCGTCGAAAGAAAATTTAATTAGGCTATTTACTTTATTGGTAAGCTTTACTCCTTTCTTCTGCATTAAAATACTCACTTGACCAATTGCTTTTTCTACTGCATCCGCAATAGAATCTTTCTCTAGAATAAGCTCCATTTTTGTATGCTCATACTTTTGAATATCGAGCATGTTTTGTACCATATTAATCATTCTATTGGCCGAATATAATACCATTCCATTTTTCGATAAATTTAATATTACATTTAAGGGGTTTTTTAAATCGTGTACAATCATACCTGTCATTCCATCTTTAAATGTATCAAGTTCAACAAGTTTGGTATTTGTTACTTTTAGCTTATTCGCTTGTAATTCTAATTCAGATCTTTGCTCTTCAATTTCTTTATTCTGATTTGTTACTTCCTGGGTTCTTTTCTCTATCGTAAATTCTAGTTCCCTATTTTGCGTGTCTAATTGTAACGATAGCTTTTCCACATCAGTAAATGCGGTTGATGTTTTATTGGCTAAAACAAATGCTTGCGATAATATTAGAATAAACAAACCCAAAGGCATAACAAAAGGAATGTCGAATACTTTGTTATAATAAAAAATATCGTTAGCAACTATCACAAAGAAAAAGAAGTAGCCACCAAATAATACATAGGAATGCTCCATTTTTTTAAACATTGCCCTAATCAAAGCTATTAAAACATAAAAAGCTGAAAATACAATGGCTACTTGATATACAAGCAAAGAATATGAAAATAGATTTGGCGGAGCAAATAATACAAATAAGCTAAATACTGCAGCGATCCAACTTATTGCTACTATTACTTTTCTACTAATTACACTTGTAAATAATGAATGT
>JAUXEM010000287.1 GCA_030620515.1 Salinivirgaceae bacterium | reverse complement strand
ACTACAGAGCAAATGACAAGCGATATACTTTACTGTTACTATGACGATAAGGATAATTATTGGTCTTTAGAGGAATCTTTTATGCAAGCAGGTGATTTTATGATTGAAGCCATAATCGCAATTGAAGAGGGAACGAGTATAAAAGAACAAATTGCTAATGTTGGTGTTTACCCAAATCCATTTACCAACATGGTAAACATTACCAATTTAGAAGGTGAGAATACAGTTTGCATTATGAATACTTTAGGTCAAATTGTATATTCTTCGAAAACAAGTGAGGTTAAATTAGTGTTAAAAACAGATAATTTACATAAAGGATTATATATATTAACTGTTGAAGATGAAAATAAAAATTCATATTCAAAAAGATTAATTAAACAATAAAGCTTTTTTCTAATAGCTAGCTATTAATTAAGGTTTTCTAAGTTAGTTTTATTAGTTTAATTGAGTTAGCAAGCGTTGTGCTTGCTAACTTTTTTTTTGCTTATTATAATTATATCCTAATAATCGCAAGTAGTTAATCAACCGCTTGATAGTGAGTTTCGATATATATCGGAATGACTTGCTAGTTTTAGGTGAAGTATTATTGTTGCAAAATACTGTTAATCAACAAGTCAAACCCTCACTCTGCTAATTTAAGGTGTATCTATTATATATTATTATTTACGCTGAAAGTGCTTTTTAATCTAATTAGTACTTGTCCATAAAGTCAGCGTTTTTTAAGAGGCTGAGCTATAAATTTCATTTTCAAGGCTTGCGAAACATTTGAAACCAAGGAGTTAACTGTTGTTAATGACTGTTTCAAATGTAAGCGTAACCTAACTGCCGACAGGCAGGCACAGAAATCGGACTTTATAGACAAACTATAATTTGGGTATAACCCGCCTGCCAAAGTTGCACGGCGGGCAGGTTTCCCGAGGCTTGTCTCGTCTTTCTTTGAAATTTGAAATTTGATTTTTTGAATTTTAATCCCTCGTGGGCTTGCCCCGAGGTGATTTATTATTTACAATAGCCTGTTCCGAACTTGCTTCGTAAGTTAATGCCTGCCTGCCGTTGGCATTCAGACAGACCAATATATTAACAACGCAGTTTATAGTAAGGTGCATTTTTATACGTAATTGTTATTACACAATAAACGATGCTACTATTTTTTTAAGTTCTTGAGCTTGTTCAGTTAATAATTCGGCACTACCAGCTAATTCTTCTGAAGCCGCAGCATTTGTTTGGCTTATTGAATTAAGTTCAGTAATTGCATTATTTATTTGCATTGTTCCTTGATTCTGTTCGTCGCTTGAATTAGATATTTCTTGAATATATACACTTGCTTGTTCAACTTCTGGAATTAACTGTTTTAGTTTATCCAATGTTTTTTTAGAAGCATCAACCGCCGTAAGAGAATAATCATTTATTTCTTGTGCAATTGTTTTGCTATTCTCAGCAAGTTTTTTCACCTCAGCAGCCACAACAGAAAAGCCCTTGCCATGTTCATTAGCTCTGGCAGCTTCTACTGCAGCATTCAATGCTAATAAATTTGTTTGAAAAGCAATGTCACTAATCATTTTTATTTTTCCAGCTATTGTGTCCATTGCTTTAGCTGCTTCTTCTGACATATTGCTGCCAATAACTATTTCTGTTTTTGAATTTTGAACAATTTTATTGGTATCTTTTGAATGATTAGCCGTTTGTTGTATCAAATCAACCATTGTTTGCATAGATGCAGATACCTCTTCCACATTAGCAGCTTGCCTATTTGCATCTTGCGCAATTTTCATAGAATTTGAACTTAACTCTTCCGATGAGGTAGTAATATTGTCTGTTGTTTCCTTTATTTTATTTATTATATTCCTAAATGATTTGGCAATACCAAGTAAGGCTGTTCCAAGCTCTCCAATTTCGTCATTTCTTGTTACAATAAGCTCGGATTTTAAATTACCAGCATGAATTTGTTTTGTAAAATCTATATAGTATAAAATTGAAGAAATAAGCTTACTCATTACAAAAAATATAACTATTGAAATCAAAAGTAATCCAATACAAGCAAGTGCAATTGTTAACCATATGCTTTTATTAGCTTCTTGTAAAATTGTATCTAAAGGTGTTGAGATTATTAATGTCCATTTTGTGCCTGAGTTTCCAATTTTAAAAGTTGTTAAAACTACATATTGCTCAATGTCTTGAAAATAAATAATTTCTGAATATTGATTCGTGTCAGTATTCTCAATTAATTCATTAATGCTTACAGCAATTTCTTTATTTACATCTTTTATTAATTTTGTTTCACTAATATTATCTTTCTGATTAACAATTTGTCCATCATGTGAAATAAAGTAAGCATTGCTATTTGGAAAAGGTTTAATAATATCTGCCATTATCTGGAAATGTTTTAAACTCAAATCAAAACCAACAATACCAATAGCAGTTTCGTTATCTTCAATAGGTATAGAATAGCTTGTCATCCTAATATTATTATTTGGGTCATTTGTTGCCGAATATAAATAAGGAGGATCAATAGTTTCTTTGTTTGAAATTAATATTTTAGAATAATTTGAATTGGGTTCTGCTTTATCCATGTTTCTATATTCCTTTGTTATACTGAGCTGTTTGCCAGTACTATATGTAGTAAATGATAATCTACCATGATTTTTGGTATAGCCTTTTTGAAAGTACGATAGTTCAAAACTTGAATAAATCGCTAGTAATCCCTTTGAATTAGAATGTACTTCAGTAATCAGTTTTTCATACACCTCCCATTTTATTGAATCAGGAAGATTCCTTAAAGATGACATGGAAATAGCTAGGGTTCGCGATAAACCAACATTTTCATTTAATTGTAATTGTATTTCATTTGTTTTTTCCCTAGCAATTGTGTTTACTTGCTCAATTGTTTTATTATAGGTGTCAGTTTTGAAACGGATTACTATAAAACTAAATACTATAATATAAGTTATTGAAACAGACGACAATAAAATTAATAACATTTTAGTACGTAACTTCATCTATATTTTTTTAAGTTATTGATTATTTTTACTTTATGGCAGATTGAAAAAAAAATTACCATTTACAATTTAATAAGTATTTTACATCCTAATATCGGCAAGCCCTACGAGGGTTTGTTAATAATCAGACAGTTATAGTACTCATGCGCTATTTTAAGTTAACCATCGTAGGGCTAACGCTTTTAAATTTAATAGATTATAAAAAGACTTGCGCATTTGATGTGCATTAAGAAAATCCCCACTATCCCCCCTATAATTTACAAGATACACTTAATATTGTTTAAAATAAGCACTTGTAATTTTATATACGACTAAAATACATAATTGTTTAGTTTTTTTTACGTGATTAGTTTTGTGCCTTAATTCCATATGTAAAATACGTGATTTACTGTAGTTTAATTCTAAGGCAAATTATTTTTCTGAAAATTGTAATTTTATAGAAAATAGCTATATGACAATAGTGGACGTGTTTTTTTTGTAAAGGATAATTATGTATTTTGAAACAATATAATCAATACTAAAAAAAATATTTTATGAGAAAAATTACGTGTATAATCTTTGCAACACTTGTTGTTTTTT
>JAUXEM010000023.1 GCA_030620515.1 Salinivirgaceae bacterium | reverse complement strand
GCATAAGTAAATGTTCCGTGTAAGGGAAGCGGTAATATTATCTCAGCGTATTTTGGGCTGCTTATCATTTTAAATCATTAGCCTTTAAAATAAATTTTTAGAAATAGTTAGTAGCTAGTCGTTTATTGCTTTTACTAGAAGGTGTATGCATAATTATTTTGTTTACAATCCTAATCCTTTTTTGTCTAATTAACGGTTAAAACCTTACAAACTATCCTAACGGTAGTCAGGTTTTATTGCAGCTACTTTAGTTTCTATAAATTTCAATTAAAATACAAATCATAATGTTTTTAGGTTTCGAATTTGAATTTTGTTTGATATTTCTTAATTGTTTTTTGTGCTTATTAAATGAATTTTATTCATAATTCAATCCATAGTGGTTTAGTTAAGCCATGGTCTTATAAATTTAATTTCTTTTTGTATAATTCTCCTAGGCTTGCCTTGTTTATTTTTTTGTTTTGAGATTTGTAGTTTGATTTTTTTGAATTTTAATGTCTCGTGGGCTTGCCCCGAGGATGTTTAATTCTGTTCTTATTGTTTCTTCAATAGTGTTTGCAACCTCACTCATTAACCACATGGGAGTTGATGTTGCCCCACAAATTCCAATTCCCTTTTTATTCAAATATAAGTCTTTATTTAGTTCCGATGCTGAAGAAATAAAGTAGGTTTCGCTGTTTATTAATTTGCAAACTTTATAAAGATAGTTGGCGTTAGAACTATTTTTTCCACCCACAAAAACTACTACATCAAAATTATTAGCAAACACTTTTAATTTAGGAGCACGGTTGGCTACTTGCCTGCAAATAGTATCGTGCGATTCAAATGTGGAATTTGATTTATACTTAATTCTTTCAATAATAAGCATATAGTCTTCAACCGACTTTGTAGTTTGCGAAAAAATTATGATGGGTTTATTGTAATTAATTAAGCTTATATCGTTTTCATTTTCTAAAACAATGGCTTCGTTGTTAGTTTGGCCTACCAGACTTATAACTTCGGCATGTCCTTTTTTTCCAAAAATAACAATCTGAGTGTTTTGCTCTTTTGTTTCAAGCCATGCTTTTTTTATGCGTTGTTGTAATTTTAATACAACCGGACAAGTTGCATCAATTATTTCCACATTATTTTTTTTCGCTAATGCGTAGCTTTCAGGTGGCTCGCCATGCGCACGAAACAATATTTTATTGTTTTTGAGCTTAGCAAAATGGTCTTGATTTATTGATGACAATCCTTTTTTGTTGAGCCGAGAAACTTCCTCTTCGTTATGCACAATGTTGCCCAAGCTTAATAATTCATTTTTATTATTAAGTTCTTGCTCTACTTTTTTTATGGCATTCACCACCCCAAAGCAAAACCCAGAATTATCATCTATTACAATGGATATTTCACCATTAGATGTTTCTATTTTTCTATGGTAATTAGTTATTGACAATATTTAATATTTTTTGAAGTTGTTCTTCTCGGGTTAAAAAACTATTATCTATTACAATAGCATCGTCTGCTTGTTTTAATGGAGCAATCTCTCTGTTTTGATCAATATAATCGCGTTTTGCAATATTCTTTTCTACTTCGTTGAACGATACTTTATCACCTTTAGCTATAAGTTCGTCGAACCTTCTTTTAGCACGTACATCGACCGATGCTGTCATAAATATTTTTACATCTGCATTAGGGAAAACCACTGTTCCAATATCACGACCATCCATTACAATGCCGCCGGTTTTGCCTAAATCTTGCTGCAATTTCACCAGTTTTGAGCGTACAAAACCTATTTTACTTACCGGACTAACTTTATCTGAAACCTCAATGGTTCGTATCTCATCTTCAACTATAACATTGTTTAGCCAAGTTAAATAACGTTGATTCTCCTCGTCGAAAGTAAAATGGATTTTTATGTTGTCGATGCTGTTTTTTAAGCCGTCAATATCTACCACATCGCCATTAACCAGGTTGTTTTGAATACTGAATAATGTAACCGCTCGATACATTGCTCCACTATCAATATAGGTGTAGTTTAGCTTTTTTGCCAACTGTTTAGCTGCTGTGCTTTTCCCGCACGATGAATGCCCATCAATTGCTATTACCAAATTGTTATTTTGCTCTGCCATATTTTTACTGTAAGAGCGCAAAGTTAAAAAGAATTGACACAAAAGGAAGAGGAGAAAAGGAGTATTGGGTAAAAAGTAATAGGATTGAATTTTATTTATTTGTAAAAGGAACTAGGTTTTTTATAAAAATAACTGTACGCTTTTTTAGAACCGGTGCTTATTATATGTATGCTAAAAGATATCAAACGATTAAGTTTGAACTAGTAAGTTATAGTTCGAGGCTTGCGAATCACTAGGCAAATGCTAATTAAAAAAGTCGTTAAAATTAGTAGTAATAGCAAACTGATTTGAAACACCTGTAGTATGATACCTAACATTTGCATAGCTTAAATGAAAGGTTTTAATGCGGAACCCAAAGCCCCAAGTAAAGCCAACAGCACCTGGCTTTTCAGTTAGTTTAAGTTCTTGTCGGCGTTGGTAATGCAATCCTCCACGCACAAAAAAACTTTTACTAGGAACAAATTCAATTCCAAAAATCATGTGGCGCATGGCATTTTCTAAAAACGATTCGTCTTTTTCTTCCTCGTTGGTTGAGCCACTGCTGCCCTCTACATTAGATTCCTCTACAATATTCTCATTTTCATGAGTAAGATTCCAATTATTTAAGCTGTGAGCAACAATTGAGAAACGGAAAGGAGCATGAGCCAGTTTTGTGGCAAATCCAAGTTGAATATCGAATGGTACAGATTCGCTTTCGCCATTATAAGATGACAACTGCGCCCCCATATTTTTAAACAGTAGCGAAGCTGTAGTAAGTTTGTTTTTGCTTGTATAAGCAGCTCCAACATCCATTAATAAACCAAAAGAATTATAGTTTTCTAATTTTGAATACACTGGTTTAACTGTTGCTCCAATAGTGAAAGCACTGTCTAGCGCTTTTGCATACGATAGGTTTAAGGCAAATTCATTTGCTGAAAAAGTTCCATAGGTATTTCCAATTTCATCGGCATGGGTAAAATCACCAGCGTTTAAATATTGTAATCCAACTCCAATAGTTCCAATTTTATCGTAATGTTTAGCATAGGAAGTATAGCCCATATTTACGTCGGCAATATAATTTATATATTCAATGGCAAACTTGCCGCTTACATCTTTTGATAATAATGCCGGATTGTCGTTTGCCAATGTAATATCCCCATCATTTATTGCCATACCTGAGCCTCCAAGTGCAGCTGCACGTGCTGAAGTGGGAATCGATAAAAAGTCGTAAACATTATCACCGCCAAGTTGCGCATGCAAAATAAATGGAGCTGACAAAACAAGAATTATAGTTGCTATTTTCTTCAAAATACAATGCTTTAATTTCATTAATCTATTAACGAACTATATTTTAGTATAGTATATATTCTATCTCATTAATTATAATAACACCTTGTATTGTACAAAAGTATTATCTTTATATGCTTGTTTTAAAGCAACCAAAGATAACAGTATTTCATCATAGCTATGTAAATTTTATTTATTCTTAAACCAAAGATATGATTTCTAACCTTACTTTTAAAAATGTTGGTGTAAGACTACTAACAATAGTAATTTTCTTAGTTTTCCCTAATGCAATATTTTCCCAAGAAATAGAAGCTCAACCTGAGAATAACTTTAACACTCTTTTTGGAGATAACATTGCTTATGGAGGATATGGAGCTCTAAGTATGGCTTACTCTCAAATTTCTGATTTAAATGCTTTTACCTTTGGCGTTCAAGGAGCATTGGTTATTGGACATGGCGTAGCAATTGGATTGGCTGGTAGAGCATTTGTATCGGAAACAACAAAGGATATTGTATTTTTTGATGAGTGGGCAACTATAGGTGGAGGATATGGAGGTATATTAATTGAACCTATATTTTTTGGAAAGCGAGCTATACATTTTACTACTCCGGTGCTTATTGGAGTGGGAGCAGTTTCATATGGAGGAAGAACAGAGGAAGAGCATTACGCATATGATGAATATAGCGCTTGGGATAAGTTTTTTGTTGTTGAACCAGGAATTGAGCTTGAACTAAATATTACCAGATTTTTCAGACTGGCTGCAGGTGTAAGCTATCGTTTTGCTTCTGATGTTAAGCTAACCTCATATAATTCATTATCTTCTGGCTTATACCAAGAGACTATAATTCTTGATGACGATGACATGAATAGTTTAAATTTTAAACTGGCATTTAAATTTGGGAAATTCTAATACTCCCTAAATCCGCAATGCCTACCCCATTTTTTTTTTCGGGGTCGCAGAGCGATTATGTTGCATTTTACACCCAGTTAAACTTCTACAAGCTCAGTTATCAATAGGGGTGTTAATCTCACCTGAAATATCAAATGTAAATTTTGATCTCATTTTAAATCAGTTTAGGTCAGTTGTTCTGATGCTTGCATCGTTATAAAAAGAATACTCTCTACCTATGAATCATTCTGATCTACCCTGTGGCTAGTGAAGGAATCCGCTGCAATAAAAACTGTTTTATGTCATTGGTAGGAGGAACAGCTTGTCCCGAATTATCGTGAACAAAGCAATAGGTTGAGTTACAAAATGTAAGGATAGCCTATCTAGACAAAGACTAGTTAGGCAATGACTCAAAACTCAATTTTTGTGCCCCCTTAGTTCATTTTATTTCAGTTTTCTTTAACTTTTCAAAAATGAAATACACTGCTGGGCACGTACTGCAATTTTTTTGCATTAAGTTTAAATGTTTTAGCATCTTTTTCTCTGTAGTATGAGGATACTCACGGCAAGCCTTTGGGCGTTGTTCATAAACCAAGCAATAATTATCAGGAGCCAGAAAAGGGCAAGGCATTTCTTTAAAAACATAATCGTTGTCTTCATCTACCCGCAAATAGGTGCTTATAAAATCATTAGACTTCATGCCTAAGAATTTACCCAATCTTTCAATGTCTTTTTGTAAAATGCGGGGACCTAACGATTTACAACAATTGGCACATTCAAGACAGTCAATTTGACTAAAAGCTCCAGTGTCTAGATTATGTATTATAAAATCGAGCTGTTTTGGCTTTTTAGCTTTCAATTTTTTTATAAGCTTCTTATTTTCAGGAGTGGCTTTTTGAGCCATTTGTTCTAAAAATTCTTTGTTGTAAAGCTTTTTAACATCCATTCTGTATTATTTTTTTACTCTAGCTCGAAAAATACTATTATTTAAATTACATTTTTTAGATTTGCATGATAATTTTCAGAATTAATAAGCAAAATACAATAAGATGGAAACAGTAGTTAGTGGAATAAGACCAACCGGAAATTTACATTTAGGTAATTATTTTGGTGCAATTAAGAATTTTTTAAAGATGCAAGAAGAGCAAAATTGCTATTTCTTTATTGCCGATTATCATTCGTTAACTACGCACCCAACACCTGCCGATTTGCATCGTAATGTTAAGCAAGTATTAGCAGAGTATTTAGCATGTGGACTCGACCCTGATAAATCTACCATATACATTCAAAGTGATTTACCTGAAACAGCAGAACTATACTTATTCTTAAATATGAATGCTTATAAAGGTGAGTTGGAGCGTTGTACTTCTTTTAAAGATAAAATAAGAAATCAGCCTGAGAATGTAAATGCAGGATTATTAACATATCCTACATTAATGGCAGCCGATATTATTATTCATAATGCCCATAAAGTGCCGGTTGGTAAAGACCAAGAGCAACACTTGGAAATGACTCGTACTTTTGCAAAGCGCTTTAATCGTTTATATAATGTAGATTATTTTAATGAGCCTGTAGCTTTTAATTTTGGAGAGAATTTAGTAAAGGTTCCGGGCTTAGATGGTAGTGGTAAAATGGGTAAATCGGATGGTAATGCTATATATTTATGCGACGATGAAAAAACTATTCGTAAAAAAGTAATGAAAGCAGTTTCTGATAGTGGTCCGACAGAAATGAACCAACCAAAACCAGATGCAATTCAAAACCTGTTTTCTATGATGCAAATTGTTTCCGCTCCCGATACTTTGCTACATTTTAATGAGCTTTATAATAAATGTGAAATTCGTTATGGCGATTTTAAAAAGCAATTAGCTGAAGATATTGTTCTTTTCACATCTCCATTTAAAGAAAAAATTGATGCTCTTTTAGCCGATGATGCCTACTTGGGAAAAGTAGCAAAAATGGGCGCAGAAAAAGCTCGCGAAAGTGGCAGAAAAACCGTAAACGAAGTTCGTGAAATAATAGGCTTTAAATCGTTTTATTAACAGTCTATTTCAAATAAAGCTTCTGCAATTTTTAAATCCATAGGTCGGGTAATTTTTATGTTTTCTGGATTACCATCTACTAAATGAATTTTATTTCCAAGTTGTTCAACAACACTGGCATCGTCGGTAAATAATGGCGAAAAGGCTTGTTCGTATGCTTTTAGTATTATTTCTGCAGTGAATATTTGCGGCGTTTGAACCATGAAATATTTAGAGCGATCAACTGCCTTGCTTTCACCATTATGGACTACTCTAATTGACTCTGTTGCTGGCACAACAGGAAGAGATGAACCATTTTTTTCAGCCAGAGCATAACAATTATTAATGGTTGTTGCACTTACTAGCGGGCGTACGCCATCATGCACAGCTACCAAACTGTTTTCAGAAATATATTCCAAACCATTTTTAACCGAGAAGAATCGCTCCGAGCCACCATTTGCAACAATATGATTAATCGAAAAATTATGTTTCTCAATTAATTGTTTCCAATATTTATGCTGGTGTTCAGGTAAAACAATCACAAACTTAATATTTGGGTCAGTAGAGTAAAATGCTTTTATGGCATGCATCAAAATAGGCAGACCAGCAACTTCAATAAATTGTTTGGGAATATCAGTTTCCATTCTTTTTCCGCTAC
Organism: Salinivirgaceae bacterium; assembly: GCA_030620515.1. Classification (GTDB taxonomy): domain Bacteria; phylum Bacteroidota; class Bacteroidia; order Bacteroidales; family SZUA-534; genus JAUXEM01. The sequence goes on along the minus strand of JAUXEM010000023.1, from coordinate 22,488 downwards.
CACCTGCAACTATTAGAGCATATTTTTGTTTCTCCATTTTACAAATTTGTGATTGTTTTTTAATGATTCCTAAAAGTAAATATTTTAATGTAAAAAGATAATAAGATTTGAGATATTAGACATGAGATAAGAATTTTTATTAATTGTATTTTTAATATATTAGCAATATACTCTATAAAATAGCACCATGTTACAGAAAAATGTTCTTCCGTTTTTATGCGATTTAGCTAAAAACAATAACAAAGATTGGTTTGAAAAAAACAAAGAAAGATATAAACAAGCGCATAGCGATTTTAAATATTTTGTGGACGAACTAATTCCAATATTGACTCAAACCGACCCTTTAATTGGTGGTTTAAGCTCAAAAGATTGTGTATATAGAATTTACCGCGATGTACGATTTTCAAAGGATAAAACACCTTATAAAACACATTTTGGTGCAAATATTGCTCCTGGTGGTCGTAAAAGTAAACTGGCGGGTTTCTATTTGCATATTGAACCAATAGGAACATCTATTACAGGTGGTGGAATTTATATGCCAGAAGCCCCAGCATTAAAGGCATTGCGCAATGAGTTTTTTCAAGTGCCTGAAGAATTATTGGATATAATTAATGATGAAGAATTCAAAAGTTACTTTAGTGGGTTATGGGGAGATAAGTTGAAACTTGCTCCAAAAGGATTCCCAAAAGATTTTGAATTTATTGATTTGTTAAAACACAAAAGTTATGTGGTTATTCACGATATAGACAATGCTATCTTAAAAACAGATAATATACAAGAACATTTAGCAAATGTACATAGAACTTTGTACCCAATGAATAAGCTAATTAACACTATTCTTGAAGACGCAGGTTTGATATAGTTAAGTTTTTTTTGCGGCTTAGCGAGGGGCTATACAATTTCTATTCTAATAGATGTGTGATATCACAAGATGCACTAAGCATGGGCAGACTGCTTCTTCGTTCCTCATTGCAGTGACTACACCAAGCTTGGGACACTCCGATCTAGCATGAGGCTCGCGAAGTAGTATGTCATATGTGGAACGATATTGTGTCATTGGTATAAAATATGATTGTTTTTATAGCTTGTAACCTAATAAAAAAGGTCAGCTATTAATAGCTGACCTTTATGGCTTTAAGGGTTTATATACAACCGTTCGTTAGTTTTTAATACCTAGTTAAGAGTATTGTGTGGAATTAAAGACTCTAGCTAACACGTATGATATCAGTGTGTTAGTATTTGTCTCACTACCTGCCCGAATTGGTCAGCCTGCTTGGCGGCTGACAGGGCGGGCTCATACCTGTCTACCGCCAAGGTTTACAGGCAGGTCTCAAAATATAACGTACTATTAATATAATGGCTTTAGTTTTTTCTTACACTTCCGCCCGATGATTTATCCACATCTATTATTGCAGGAGAACCGGAATATGAAACAGAACCACCTGAACTTGCATCAGCTTCAATTTCTTTTTCGGCATGTACTTTTATGCTTGCGCCACTTGAAACATCTGCTATTACATGTTGCGCTTTTACGTCGTTTGCAGTAATATGTGAACCGCTACTGGCATCTGTTTTAAAATAGTTGGCACTGCCTTTTAAAGTACACGATGCACCACTACTTGAACTTGCAGATGCTTTTTCAGCGTTGAATTCAACTTTTGCATCAGCGCCGCTAGAAACCGATATTTTTATTTGTTCTGTTTTTATGGCATTGCTTGTTTTTAAAGAGGCTCCACTACTTACATCAATTCCATTTATATTTACAGCAGTTACGTGTACTTCTACTTTTCTGCCTTTGTTTCCTGTGTTGTTTTCTTTAATATGAATGTTTAGTTCGCCACTTTCAACCTCTGTAATTACGTTGTCAATATAATCGGCAGGAGCTGTAACTTCCACACTTTCTTTTTCACCCATAGTTAAAGTAACTTTTATTCCTTCACCAACATCTATTGATGAGAAACCAGATACATTTCGAGTTTGTTTTTCTTGTGCACTTGTACATGCAATAACAATTACAGTTAAAAAAAATGCTAGTAGTAAATTAATTCTTTTCATAGTTTTTAGATTTGTGCTCATGTTGAGATCCAGTTTGTCGGCAGGCAGGTTTGATTCATTGTTTGTCAGATTTTCTACTGTGCTTCAATGTTTATCTCAGTCATGGACTGTTTCATAGTTTTAAAAAATTTATGCTTAAAAATATCCGGCTTTTCTGTTGTTGTTTTAAGGTAATAACAGTTTAAAGACGATTGCAAAAAAACTATGTTACAAGAAATTCAATGTTTTTTACTGTGAATGGAATATCAGTTGTGTAGGCTTGGTTTTAGTTTGTTTATTTTTTACGTTCGGTGGTATATTCAACCAGCTTAACTAAGGCCTGGTTTGCTTCGTTCTGCGGAAAATCGGCAAGAATAGCTAAGGCTTTTTCTTTGTAATTGTCCATAATGTCTTTAGCATATTCAATTCCACCGTGGCTTTTTACAAAAGCCATTATGTCGTCAACCATTTGGCGGCTTTTATTCTTTTTACGCATAATTTTTATAATGCGGCTTTTTTCTGAAGGCTTACAAACATTTAAAGCATGAATAAAGGGCAAGGTCATTTTACGCTCTTTAATATCGTTACCCGATGGTTTACCAAAATTACCGTTACGATCGTAATCGAACAAGTCGTCGCGAATTTGAAAAGCCATACCTAAATATTCTCCAAAAAGCTCCATTTGCTTTAGTGATTCGCCATTTACACCTACCGAATGAGTTCCCGATGCTGTACATGCTATCATTAGTGCAGCTGTTTTTTTGCGAATAATTTCAAAGTAAGTTTCTTCGTCAATATTTAATTTCCTGGCTTTCTCAATCTGAATAAGCTCGCCTTCGCTCATTGCTTCAACAGCATGTGAAACAATTTTTAACAATTCAAATTCTTCTTTGTGAACAGCAAGCAATAAACCACGAGCCAGTAAATAATCTCCCAGTAAAACAGCAACTTTATTTTTCCAAAGTGCATTTATCGAAAACAAGCCACGGCGCATATTCGAATCATCTACAACATCGTCGTGTACCAAGGTGGCAGTATGCATAAGCTCAATTAGTGATGCTGCATGATATGTGCTTTCGTTTGTTTTGCCATTTAGTTGTGCTGTTAAAAAAACAAGCATTGGGCGCATTTGCTTCCCTTTTTGTTTTAAAAGGTAGTTTATAATTATATTTAAAATGGCTGCTTTACTTTTTATGTATGTTTTAAAGTAAGGTTGGAAATTTTTCATTTCCTCCTTTATGGGAGCTTTTATTATAGATACAATTGACATTTAAATTATTTTGAGGTAAATGTAATAATTAAATACAAATAACTCGGGCAATAGTTTCTACCCTGAATAATTAATCAGGCTGCATATTACTTGAAAGTAAAGAGAAAGAAGTAATAAGTAGAAATAAAAATGCATATAGTACAGCGATTTCCCTAGTAAATAGTTTCTTCTTAATTATTTGATTCTGCAACTGTTAAAGTTAAATGTTTACTAGTCACGGTGCGAGAGCTTTTTTAGCGGCACTCGTTTTATTATTATAATTTCTTATTAATCAACCTGTCTACCAAACAGGCAGGCAAATAACAGCCTAACTTGAGAATTTAGGTGATACTAAAATTAACAGTCTGAAATTCGTATTGCGCATTCCACTGATTAATTTCCCATTTTTTAAATTCTAACAGGTATAAATCAATAAATAATTATCTTTGCATAATTATACAGATATAATAAATTATGGAAACAGGAACACCTCGTCAAAATAAAGTGGCACGTTTAATTCAAAAAGAAATGGCAGAAATGCTTCAGAAGTATTCAAAAGATTGGCTTCCTGGTGTTATTATTAGTGTAACATCGGTTAGAATTAGTCCCGATTTTTCTTTTGCTAAATGCTATTTAAGTATTTTTCCTACAGCTAAGAGCGATGAGATTATTGAAAAACTTAACAAGAGTGTTAAAGAGCTAAGGTTTCAATTAGGAAAACGTATCGGCAAACAAATGCGTATTGTTCCCGAACTTGCTTTACATATTGACGATTCGTTAGATTATATTGACAATATCGGTAATCTTTTAAAAGAATAGTTTACTTGAAATAGTAATCTTAACCTTAATAAAAATACATAATACTACTAATTATTGTGAAAAGTATAATAGCCTTTTTTAGTCGCCATATTCCACGGCATATTCAACAAAAAATTGCACACTTAATACTTATAGTTTTATCGCCTTTTTATAGAGGGAATAAGTTTGAAGACCCCGTGGATGGTAATACTTATCGAAAACTTTTACCATATGGACAATTGAACAAACGATTAAATGCTTTAGCTCCCTTAAGCATGTCGTTGGAAAGGCATCGTTTAATTTGGCTCTATTTGCAGAACAAGACTAATTTTTTTATAACGCCAATACGGTTTTTACACGTGGCACCTGAATATTGCTACTTGCGAAAATTCAAGAAAATGCCACATCTCGATTATGTAACTGGTGATTTAATTTCGCCTTGGGCTGATGTTAAAATGGATGTGCACGATATACCTTTTAATGAGAACGAGTTTGATGCGGCTATGTGCAACCACGTATTTGAGCATGTTGAAGACGACCACAAAGCAATGACTGAATTTTTTAGGGTTTTAAAACCTGGAGGCTGGGCAATTTTCCAAGTTCCAATAGATACAAGCAGAGAAGAAACATACGAAGATGCTTCAATAACAGATCCACAGGAACGCGAAAAACTATTTTGGCAGCACGACCATGTACGCTTGTATGGAAACGACTATGGCAAAAGACTTAGTGCAGCAGGTTTTAGGGTTGTTGAAAGCGATTATGTAAGCGAAATTGGCAATGAATTAGCAACGCGTTACGCACTGCCTAAAGGAGAATTAATTTATATTTGTCATAAACCTTTGAACAATTAGTATGAACTTCTCAGCCTTTGTAGCTCGCAGATACCTCTTCTCTAAAAAATCGCACAATGTCATTAATATTATTTCAATGATATCGGTTTTTGGAGTGGCTACTGGTGCTATGGCTTTGGTTATTGTTCTTTCAGTTTATAATGGTTTCGATGGATTAATAAAATCAGTTTTTAACACCTTCGATCCCGATTTGAAAATAACGGTGGTTGAAGGAAAAGTTTTTGACCCTAGAGTACCAGTTTTTGATTCGTTAAAAACACTTAATTATATTGACATTATTTGTCCAACTTTGGAAGAAATGGCATTGTTGGAATATGAAGACAAAATGCATGCGGCAGTAATTAAAGGTGTTACAAATGAATTCCAACAAATGACCGGAGTAGATACAATGATATTTGAAGGAGAATATTTGCTAAAAGATGGTAGTAAAAACATGGCAGTTATTGGGCAGGGCGTTTCTTATTACCTTTCAGTTGGTTTGAATTTTTTAAGTCCTATCAAAGTATATGTTCCCAAACGCACCGGGCATACCTCTATGAATCCTTCGAATGCTTTTACCAAAAAATATATTTTCCCATCGGGCAAGTTTTCTATCCAACATGAAATAGATTCCAAATATGTGCTTGTTCCAATGGATTTTGCACGTAGCTTACTGAGTTATCCTGTTGAGATTTCGGCTCTTGAAATAAAAATTGCCGATAACAAAAATATAGATGAAGCTCAAGCTGAGATAATTAAATTGTTGGGTTCTGACTATGTGGTGAAAAATAAATTCCAACAGCACGAAGTGCTATATAGAGTTATGAAATCAGAGAAGTGGGCTATTTACATGATACTAACTTTTATTTTAATTGTAGCAAGCTTTAATATTATTGGTTCACTATCCATGCTTATAATCGATAAAAAAGATGATTTGGCTACACTTAACAGCTTAGGTTTAGATAAGAAGCGACTCGCAAAGATATTTTTGATTGAAGGGTGGATGATAAGTTTTGCTGGGGCACTGCTAGGACTCGCAGTGGGTGCAATTATATGCTATATTCAGCAACGTTTTGGTATTATAAAGCTATCAAATATGGGTACTTTTTTAGTCGATAATTTTCCAGTTAAAATGAAAGTTAGCGATTTTATCGGCATATTTATTACAGTAGTTACCATTGGCTTACTTGCTTCGTGGTATCCGGTAAAATATTTTATATCAAAGTATTTACAAAACATAGACTAACATGCATATGGTTTTTAAAAAAGGAATTTTTAGTTTTTTACTGATCCTTTCATTATCGTTTTCAGCAAAGGCAGGAATTGAATTGCCAGAACATATTAAGCTTAGCGATTCTTCATATATTGCTTTAATAACTTGCGACCCAGGGTTTCCTTTATATTCAACCTTTGGGCATAGTGCCATTGGAGTGTTCGATTACCAGAAACGCTTACAGCTAGTATTCAATTATGGTACATTTAGCTTTAATACGCCTAATTTTTATTTGAAGTTTGTGAGTGGCAAGCTAAATTACAAACTCAGTGTATCCACCTATCCGCGTTTTTTAAGAGAGTATCAGAAAACCGGTCGTATGGTGGTTGAGGCAAAATTGAATCTTACACAAGCTCAAAATCAAATGCTTTTAGATGCTTTATTAGTGAACTATAAGCCTGAGAATCGCGAATATATGTATGACTTCTTTTTCGATAATTGTGCAACCCGAATTATTAATATGTTAGAATTAGCATTAGCCGATAGCTTACAATATCATTCAAGAGGAACGTCTAAAACACAAACCTTTCGTAATTTAATTGATGAGTGCTTGGTAGATAAGCATTGGTCTGATTTTGGGATAGATATTGCCTTGGGTTCTATAATTGATAATCCTGCCAGTGAAAAGCAAAAGGTTTTTTTGCCTAATTATTTGAGTAGCTATTGTGGCAGCTGTACTATTGGCAGCAAACCTTTAATAAGCGACACAAAAATAATTGTACAAGACACTACTAACTTTCCAAAGCTGCCTTTCTTATTAAAGCCTTTTATGGTTTTTACTATTTTGTTTTTTCTAATATTGGCTTTAAGTATATTGTATGGAAATAAAAGTTGGCTTGTAGCCGATAAAATTATTTTTAGCACCTATGGCTTGATAGGAATTATTGTGCTTTTGCTTTGGCTGGCAACAAATCATGATGCTACAGCTGGCAATCTTAACTTTTTATGGGCGAATCCATTATATATATTGTATGTGTTTTATTTAAACGGGAGTAACTTAAAAGTTGAAAAGTGGCTTACTTTTTTCTTTTTAATTATGAGCGTTGCCGTATTAGTTTCATGGAATATTATTCCACAAAAATTTCATATTGCCTTCATCCCAATGATTGGTATTTTACTTGTTCGTTTGGTTATTAGAACTTTAAGAATAGTTAAGCCAGTATAGTCATTATTGCTTTACTAGATACTTGTTTTTGATTACCTCATTCATAATGATTAATAGATAAATGAATTATATTTTACTTCAGAACCCAGGTCATAACAGGGTATATTATAATTTAGCCGATAAGTTAGCATTGGCTGAATTATCTATTGCTAGTCAACGATTTTCAAATCCATGTATAAACATAAAAGTAGTTGAGATTGAAAATGTAAGGTATTTATCTTTCGAAACGGAGAAGGAATTGTGTGAAAGCGATTTGCAAATTGTTTCTAGGTTATCCTTTTTATTTGCACTTTTTCGTTTAGAGAAACTTAACGGAAAAGTTTGTTTTATTCCAGTAAGAAAGGTTGACTACAAATATTTGGACAGTAAAATAAGTTCTATTCTAAAATACCAAGGTAAAACCAACGAGCTTTTTACAAAAATGATGATTAATGTTGCTCTATTAACCAGCAACTTTTCTTATAGCGATAAAATTTGCATGTTAGACCCAGTTGCAGGAAGAGGAACAACTCTGTTTGAAGGAACAGTTTATGGCTTTAATGTATTTGGTATTGAAATTGAACAGAAATCGATTCATGAAACTAATATTTTCTTTAAAAAATATTTACAAACTGAGCGAATAAAGCATAAGACAACAAACAGGCAAATTTATAGTGCTGGCAAAGCTCAAAAGAATTTTATCGATGAATTTGAATATGCCCTAACAAAAGAAGAGCTAAAATCAACAGAAACAACCAAAGTGTTAGGACTTGTAGGTGGTAATTCAAAAGATGCACACAAATACTTTAAAAACGAAAAGTTTCATATTATAGTTGGCGATTTACCTTATGGTGTTGTGCATGGCAATACCGGTGCTAACAAAACCGGTTCTGTAACTCGAAACCCCTCTGAATTGCTTCACGAATGTCTTCCCGAATGGCATAAAGTTTTACTAAAAGGGGGAGTGGTTGTTATGGCATGGAACTCTTTTGTGGCTTCTAAGCAAAAGTTGTCTGAGGTTTTTGCTTCTCATGGTTTTCAAGTTTTGTCACAAGCTCCATATGATGAGTTTGAGCACATGGTCGATAAATCTATTAAACGCGATATTGTTGTTGCCAAGAAGAATTAGAGTTGGATAAACATAAAGTATCTGGAGTTCTGTTTCATTGATATTTAAACACATCTGAAATTCTCCGATTTTAACAAACCTATATCTGTGTTTTTCTGCACATAAAATCTCAAACACGCTGCCTTACAATTGTATCGTGTGGTAATTAACCAAGATGACTCCAAAACGTATTTATAGTTTTAAACAAAATACTACTCAGATTTAAAATACATTTTCCACTTGCCTCTACAATTAAACCCCTTCGCTTCGCAAGTACATATAATTTTACGCTTCTGTAAGTGTTTAACTAAGTTGTAATAACCCACTAAAACTTATATCTTCGCAACTTATTTTTATAAATATGTTGCAAATAGATAGGGCATTGTTGAGCCTTGATATACTTGAGAAAAAGTTTGTGTGCGATTTAGGTGCTTGCAAGGGTGCTTGTTGTGTAGAGGGAGATTCGGGAGCTCCGCTTGAAGAAGAGGAAATAGCTTTAATTGAAGAGGTTTATCCTGTTGTTAAAAAGTACATGACTAAAAAAGGTATTAAAGCCGTTGAAAAACAAGGCTCTTGGGTTATTGATGCCGATAAAGACAAAGTAACCCCTTTGGTTAACAATAACGAATGTGCTTATACCTTTATTGACAAACAAGGAGTAATAAAGTGTGCTATTGAAAAGGCTTATTTTAATGGTGAAATAAAATTCCGAAAACCAATATCTTGTCACTTATATCCTATACGAATAACCAAGTATCAGGATTTTGATGCTGTTAATTATCAAAAAAATAATCTTTGTATTCCGGCACGTATATGCGGCGAAAAGCTTGGTGTTGAAATATATAAATTTGTAAAAGAACCTTTAATTCGCAAGTATGGCGAAGATTGGTATAAAATGCTTGAAATTGCAGTAGAAGAATTGAATAAGAAGAAATAGTAGATTTAAGTATTTTCAAAAACTGCTTTATAATAACTTTTTAACTTCTTCGTTTTCTATAATAATTATGTTATTTGCAAGTAGTTATATTTAATAGAATGATAAAAATAAAATACCCATTACTTTTAGTAATTTTCTCATTGGCTAGTTTTAATTTATTTGCACAAGTTGAAACCAAAAATCCAACTAGCGAATTTATTTTCCGTGGTCGTCATTATATTCCTGGCAGCCCTTGGTTGAATGTAGGAGCCGGCTATGGCTATAATTTTACCGAGGAACAAGGCGAACCTAACTTCTTTGTCGATATGCATTACCAACTTAAAAGCAAGCATTGTTTAGGTTTGGGTTTTGCTACGTCGCGCGATCAAATTCTAGATAGTGACGGGGCAAATATTTTCTTACCACATAATTATGTAAGACATTCAACAAATAGTTTGCATACTACCTATGGACGAAGAATTGAGCGAATGGGGCATAACCTTGGTTTCTTTATTGGACCTGCTTATAATTGGGGATATATTTTTGATTATACAGATGCTGATGGTCAGGATTTCCATTCTCCATATGGTGAATTTGGTGTGTATGCAAATATTAACTATTCATATAAATTGTTTTACGATGTTGGAGTAGGAGCATCCTTATGGGCTAGCTATTGTAATTCGTATAGTGTTGTTGGACTATCATTACATTTGTATTTTTCCACTGCCTTTAAGCGTCAATTATAAAGCATGTAATTTATTTAAGCAATGTGCAAAGTAAACTGTACATTTATTGCATCGTAAATTAATAATAAATATAATGAATAACTTAAAACAATACATCGAAGAGAATAAACAACGCTTTCTAGACGAATTATTCGATTACATTCGCATTCCGTCAATAAGCTCAATTGCCGATCATAAACCAGATATGTACAAGGCGGCTGAATTTGTAAAATCTTCGCTGCTGAGTGCAGGATGCGATAAAGCAGAGGTGTTTGAGACAGAAGGAAATCCGGTTGCTTATGGTGAGAAAATTATTGACCCAGCATTGCCAACCGTAATGGTTTATGGACACATGGATGTTATGCCAGTGGACCCTTTAGAATTATGGGATACAAAACCTTTTGAGCCGGTAATTAAAGATGATAAAATTTGGGCACGTGGTGCCGACGACGATAAAGGCCAGGCTTTTATGCATATTAAAGCATTTGAATATATGGTAAAAACTAATCAGTTGCCATGTAATGTTAAATTTATGGTAGAGGGTGAAGAGGAAATAGGTTCACCAAATCTTCCTAAATTCTGCGAAAACAATAAAGAAATGTTAAAATCTGATGTGATACTTGTTTCCGACACGGGACTTATTGCACAAGATATTCCTTCAATAACAACTGGTTTGCGTGGACTTTCTTACTGGGAGGTTGAAGTAACTGGTCCAAATCGCGACTTGCATTCAGGTTTATTTGGTGGTGCCGTTGCAAACCCAATAAATGTATTGGCTAAGCTTATTGCCCAAATTACCGACGAAAATAATCACATTACTATTCCTGGTTTTTACGACGATGTAATAGAAGTTACAAAAGAAGAGCGTGCCGAAATGGCAAAAGCTCCTTTTAATGAAGAAGAATATAAAAAAGCTATTAATGTAGAGGCTTTGCAAGGTGAAAAAGGTTATTCTCCTTCAGAGCATACTGGTATCCGTCCTTCATTCGATGTGTGTGGTATTTGGGGTGGCTATACTGGCGAAGGAGCAAAAACGGTTCTCCCATCAAAAGCATTCGCAAAAATTTCTACGCGTTTGGTGCCAAACCAAGATAATATTAAAATATCTAAATTATTTAAGGAGCATTTTGAGTCTATTGCACCAAAAGGTGTCAAAGTGAATGTCCAATTCCTACATGGTGGGCAAGGTTATGTATGCCCAGTAGATACACCTGCATATTTAGCAGCCGATAAAGCATATACTGAATCATTTGGTAAAAAACCAGTTCCAGTACGAAGTGGCGGTAGTATTCCAATAATTTCTGATTTCGAGAATATTTTAGGAGTTAAATCGGTTCTTATGGGATTTGGATTAGAGTCTGATGCAATTCATTCACCAAACGAGAATTTCCCATTATTTAATTTCTTTAAAGGAATTGAAACTATTCCATTGTTTTACAAAAACTACGTTGAACTAATGAAATAGTTAAGTAAAAGTTTATAATATAGATGGGAACTGTAATGTGGTTCCCATTTTTTGTGATTATTTATTCCTTTTGGGGCTAATGCGTCGTGGTCTAAATGTTTAAAAATATATTTTTGTCAATTGAGGGGTGTTTATTCTAGGGTTGGATTTTAAAAAATTATATTTGCATCGAAAAACATATCAATATGGCAACAATACGATTTAAAGCATTGGAAGCGTTAATGTCAAGGCAAGTATTTTCAGTTGACACCCCTTCTAAAAAAACATCGGAATATTTTGGCGAGAATGTTTTCGACCAAAAGAAAATGAGAGTTTACCTATCGCGTGAAGCTTACGATACGGTAATTGATGCAATTGAAAACGGAACTCGAATTCCTCGAAGAGTAGCAGATCAGGTTTCTTCTGGAATGAAAGCCTGGTCTATTGATAAAGGCGTTACACATTACACCCATTGGTTTCACCCATTAACTGGAACGACAGCAGAAAAGCACGATGCTTTTTTTGAACCTGCAGGTAATGATGGAGTAATTGAAAGCTTTGACGGAGCAAGACTTGTTCAGCAAGAACCAGATGCTTCTAGCTTCCCTAGTGGAGGATTACGCAATACTTTTGAAGCAAGAGGGTACACAGCATGGGATCCTTCATCTCCAGCTTTTATTTTTGATAAAACATTATGTATACCTACTATATTTGTTGCCTATACTGGGGAGGCATTAGATTATAAAACACCATTATTAAAAACCTTAAGTGTTTTAAATGATGCGGCTGTTGATGTTTGTCAATATTTTGATAAAAATGTGTCTAAAGTGCAAGTTATGCTTGGTTGGGAACAAGAATATTTTTTAGTAGATACAGCTCTTTATATTGCTCGTCCCGACTTAATGTTAACAGGCCGTACCTTAATGGGGCATGCTTCTGCAAAAGATCAGCAATTAGAAGACCATTATTTTGGCACAATACCAAGTAGGGTAAGTGCCTTTATGCGCGATTTTGAAATAGAAGCGTATAAATTAGGGATACCTATAAAAACAAGACACAATGAGGTTGCACCAAATCAATTTGAGTGTGCACCTGTGTTTGAAGAGGCTAATCTTGCCGTAGATCATAATATGCTATTAATGGATTTGATGAAAAAAGTATCGCGAAGACATAATTTCAAAGTGCTATTTCACGAAAAACCATTTAAAGGTGTAAACGGGTCAGGCAAGCATAATAACTGGTCACTTGCTACTAATACTGGAGTTAATTTATTGTCGCCAGGTAAAAATCCTAAATCGAATATGCAGTTTTTGGTTTTTATTATAAATACAATAAAAGCCGTACAAGAACATGCCGATTTATTGCGTGCAAGTATCGTTTCTGCTGGCAATGAGCATCGATTGGGAGCTGCCGAAGCTCCACCTTCAATTATATCTGTATTTATTGGCAGTTATTTAACGAAGCTCCTAAATGAGCTAGAGACTAGAGTTACCGATGAAAAAATGACTCCTGATGAAAAGACAGAAATAAAATTAGATATTGGTAGAATTCCGGAATTGTTATTAGATAATACAGATCGCAACCGTACTTCACCATTTGCTTTTACAGGTAATAGATTTGAGTTTAGAGCTGTTGGATCAAATGAGAATTGTGCATCACCAATGACCTTTTTATCGTTAGCTGTAGCCGAACAACTTAAGCAGTTTAAGGTTGAGGTTGATACTAAGATTGAGGACGGCATTAAAAAAGATGAAGCAATATTCCAGGTAATTAAAAACTATATTAAAGCATCTAAAAATATTCTTTTTGATGGAAATGGATATGGAGAAGAATGGGCTAAGGAAGCTGAAATTCGTGGTTTAACTAATGTGAAAAGTACAGTTAAAGCACTTGAGTCATTGGTTTCAGTAAAATCTAAAGATCTTTGTGTTAAGCACGGAATATTCTCGGAGCGTGAAATGGAAGCTCGTCATGATATAAGAGTATCACACTACACTAAAAAAATACAAATAGAGTCTAGGGTAATGGGCGATTTAGCTACAAATCATATTATTCCAACTGTATACAAATATCAAAACCAATTAATAGAGAATGTTCGAGGGCTTAAACAAGTGCTTGATTCTAAAGACTTTGAGCAAATTGCAGGTATTCAATTGCAAACCATTAAAGAAATATCAGGGCGCATTGCCCTAATAAAAATTAAGGTTAAGAATATGGTTGAAGCCCGCAAAAAAGCTAATGCGGTAGAAGATATTCACGAAAAGGCAAGGCTTTATGCCGAAGAGGTTAAGCCATACCAATCTGAAATACGATACCATATAGATCATTTGGAAATGGTGGTGGATAACGAGATATGGCCATTGCCAAAATACCGAGAGCTTTTGTTTGCAAGATAGAAAACAGAAAATACAGAAAGAGGGTGTTCATTTTCGGAAACACTCTTTCTGTAAATTATTATTAAAGTTTGTTATCTAGTTTTATTTTAAATCAGGATCATCTAAAAGCCTGTTCCCACCTTCTTTTTGTTGTTTTCCTCTTTCAAATTGATCTAGATATGATTTGGCCTTTTTTTGTTTAGGAATTGTTTCTGTCTTTAATTTGGACATATGTTGTTTTGCAGAACTACTTTCGCTAATTGCAATACCTTGATCCAAAGCAGCAATGGCTCTCGTGTAATATTTATATGCCTCACGATGCTGGGGTTTAGCTCTGTATAACTCAATATCGCCAGCACTAATTAAACTGGGAACATGTTCAACGCTACGCAATACATCCTTATAGGCAGCAATAGCTTTGTTGTATTCTTTTTTCTTTTTTAGTTTCTCGGCACTATTAAAAACTTTCTTAACATCTTTGGGTAAGTCTTGCGAGAAAATGCTAGTACTAACACATAGCGACAATATTATAATCATGAGTGTTTTCATATTATATTATATTTAGTGATTAATTGGGCATAATTATAGTAAAAGTAAGAAATTCAAGTAAGTTTAGAAAGTATTAATTCTAAATATTGGATTTAAGAAAGTGAAAAAAAGTTGCGTTGCAATGAACTATTTGTTTAGATTATTGTTTTATATGCTCATTAGTGGATAAAACTAAAACTTTTATCAAAGCTTTTTTTAATTGCTTTAAAAAGCATCTACATTTGGTCTATGATTATTCGAGGAGTAATATTTTTTTTAATAATATTTGATTTAATATGCGATGTTTATGATGGCATAAAGGTGTTAGGCGTAAAAATACATAAGCCAACAATAGTCTCTAAAGACGTATTGCCAAAAGCCGATCCTTCGTATTCCCTATAATATTTCTTAAAATGTATAAAATTTAAGGTGCTACTGCAAGCCTAATAGGTGATTCATTAAAATAGACTTTTTTTTACTTTTGTTTTGTTGGTAGTATTCTGGCCACAAGCTGCTTTTAATAACTATTGACTGAGGACTGTAGACTATGCTAAAAAAATAAAATAGCACTAAAAATTTATCCGTAAAATTGGTAGAACCAAATTAATATGGGTAGATAGTTTTTATTATCTGCTAATATTTTTATGCATTAAATTAAAATACTTATTTTCGCAATGCGTTGTTAATAATATATCAACTGCTTGGCTTAATTTTGTGTTGCTTTTATTAACTGCAAAATATTAGCCAGCTAAATAAAAATGAACTTAAAATATTATTATTAGGTTGTACATTAACTTATTAATATTTGAAATAATACAAATATGAAGAGAAATTTAATTCTAATAGTGGTTTTGTTCTTAACCATTAGTACTCAAGCACAAAAGGATATTACCGCTAAGGCAGATAAGTCTTTTGATGCTGGTAAATATTACGAAGCAATCGATTTATTTAAGTATGCATACGCAAAAGCAAAGGATAAATCGAAAAAAGCTGAAATTATCTATATGACAGCAGAATGCTATAGGAATGTTGGAAACACAAAGCAGGCAAAAATATGGTATCGCAAGGCCATTAAGAAACATCATCCTAACCCTTTAGCTATTTTGTATTATGGCAATGCCTTAAAATCGATCGAAGAGTATGATGAAGCTCAAATTCAATATGCAGAATATAAAGCTTTGGTACCCGATGATCCAAGAGGTGGTATGGGTGAAGAGTCTTGTAAACTGGCTCAGGAATGGTTAGAGAACCCTACCAGATATAAAGTAGTTAATATGTATTACTTTAATTCAAGGCAAAGTGACTATTCTCCCACCTTTGGAAAAAGCAATTATAAGCAAGTGCTTTTTACTTCATCGCGCGAAGGAGGAACAGGAAATAAAACAAGTGATGTTACGGGCGATTATTATTATGATATTTTTAAAACACGTGTAGATCGTAAGGGTAAATGGAGTGAGCCAATTGCACTAGGAGAAGGAGTGAATAGTGAATTTGATGAAGGTGCTGCAATTACAAATGAGAAATGTAATACCATGTATTTTACTAGCTTTAGAGAAGATAAAGATGGCAATATGGTATGTAAGATATATCAATCAACAAAAGAAGGAATTGAATGGAAAGCAGCCGATCCTGTTCTTGTAGTTCAAGATAGTATAACTGTTGGGCATCCTGCAATTAGTTCCGATGAACTAACGTTGCTTTTTGTTGCTGAAATGAGAGGAGGTCAAGGTAAAAAAGACATTTGGAAAGCTACACGAGAGTCAAAAAGTGTAGCTTGGGGAGCACCTGAAAATTTAGGATCTCAAATTAATACCTCTGGAGACGAAATGTTTCCATATATCCATAACGATGGAAGTTTATATTTCTCATCGGATGGGCACTTAGGTATGGGTGGGTTAGATATTTTCATGGCTACCGAATCGATGGATGGAAACTGGACACTTGAGAATATGAAGTATCCTATAAATTCATCGGCCGATGATTTTGGACTTTGTTTCGAATCAACTAAAGAACGTGGATATTTATCATCGAACCGATTGGGAGGAAGAGGAAGCGATGATATTTACCAGTTTTCGTTACCACCAATTGAGTTTATATTGGCAGGTACGGTTAAAAACCAAAAAACCGAAGATGTTATTGCCGGAGCCGATGTTACTTTAATTGGTAGCGATGGTACTAATATTGGTAAAAAAACTGAGAATGATGGTACTTTTACATTTAAACTTACGCCAAACACCGACTACCGAATAGTTGCAAAACGAGGTGGTTTCTTGAATTCCAAAGGTAAGGAAACCACAAAAGGTATGACTACCAGTAAGGAGTTTAAGATGGATTTATTCATGTCTCCTGACGATTCCAGAATTGACTTGCCTGGTATTATGTATGAGTTTGGAAAATGGAACCTACTCCCACAATCATTGGTGTCGTTGGAGGAACTAGTAGAGATTCTTAACGACAACCCTAATATTACCATAGAAATAGGTTCGCATACAGATGCAAGGGGTAGTAATCAAGCCAATGAGGCTCTTTCGCTAAAAAGAGCAAAGTCAGTAGTCGATTTCTTAATTACTTATGGTATTGATGAAGAAAGATTATCATCGAAAGGTTATGGAGAATCAATGCCCAAAGAGATAGATAAAGCAACTGCTAAGAAATACGATTATTTAAATGAGGGAAATATACTAACCGAGGCTTTTATTGCCAGATTAGCCACAGAAGAACAGCGTGAAAATGCACATCAAATTAATCGTAGAACTGACTTTGGCTTAACAGGCAGAGATTATGTTCCTAAAATAAAACGAAGAAGATAGAATATAAAGAAAAGCCTCTATTGAGGCTTTTTTTATTTCACACTAATTAAATTAATTTCGAAAATAAGAACTGAATTTGCAGGAATACTAGATAGAGCTCTATCACCATAGCCTAATTCCGAAGGAATGTAAAAAGTTCCTGCTCCCCCAGCTTTAAGTAATGGTATCCCTATTTGCCATCCTTTTATGAGTTGGGTTAAGCGGAATTCTACCGATGATGATCCAGTTTGGTCAAATATTGTTCCATTGGTTAAATATCCTTTATACATTACCTCTACTATTGAATTCTGAGTTGGATTAACTCCATCTCCTTCTTTAGTTATTACATAGTATAATCCCGAACTGTTTTTTGTAGCTAGTATATTATGTTCTGCCAAGTAATTAGTTATTATACTATCATCTATTTCTTTTTGATTAATTTTATCATTCTCTAATCCAGATTCTTCTTTGTCGCATGAAACAATGATAAATGAGATTAAGGTAAAAAGTAAAAAATTGCATTTGAAAAACTTCATGTTTTATATCTTTATGAATTTAAAAGTACTAAAGTAATTTTCTTTTTGTAATTTTCAAATTTTAACAAAAAGGACATAATTTTTGGAACAACATTGTACTAATTATGTTATGTATTAAAAACTATAATAAATAATTAAAATGGCAAAAATAACATTGCAAGGAAACGCTATAAATACCATAGGTAATTTAACAGCAGTAGGGCAAAAAGCACCAGATTTTGAATTAGTGAAGAACGATTTATCTAAATCAAAATTGAGCGATTATGTAGGAAAAAAAGTAGTACTTAATATTTTTCCAAGTTTAGATACTGGAACATGTGCAGCATCGGTTCGTAATTTCAATAAAGAGGCTGCAAATTTAGAGAATACCAAGGTTCTTTGTATTTCAAGAGACTTGCCTTTTGCACAAGGTCGCTTTTGTGGAGCTGAGGGAATTAAAAACGTTGAAACACTTTCTGATTTTGCAAGCGGTAAATTTGGTACAGATTACCAAT
Source organism: Salinivirgaceae bacterium (assembly GCA_030620515.1). Lineage (GTDB taxonomy): Bacteria > Bacteroidota > Bacteroidia > Bacteroidales > SZUA-534 > JAUXEM01. The sequence goes on along the minus strand of JAUXEM010000023.1, from coordinate 4,242 downwards.
TGCAAATTGCCGATGGTCCGCTTGCAAATTTGAATTCTCGTGCAGTAATTGTACTCGATGAAAAAGGTATTGTAAAATACACCGAGCAGGTTCCTGAAATTGTTGACGAACCTAATTATGAGAAAGCTATTGCCGCTTTGAAATAATTGTGTAAAATAGAACCCTTAACAGGGAATTAAAGCCTTTCAAGAAATTGAGAGGCTTTATTTTTAGCAGCAAGAGCTATGCTTTCCAAGCAAGTTTTTAATTAGCTTAGTATAAGCTAGTTTTTCACACACTTTTTATATAATTTTGCGCCTTTTAAAGGGACTAATATTAGGTTCTGAAAACATATAGCTATGAGTACAAAATCACGTTACGATGCAAGAGGGGTTTCAGCATCAAAAGAAGATGTGCATAACGCAATTAAAAATTTGGACAAAGGACTTTTTCCAAATGCGTTTTGTAAAATAATTCCTGATTATTTAGGTGGAGATGATAACTTTTGCAATGTAATGCATGCCGATGGTGCAGGTACAAAATCGTCCTTAGCATATATGTACTGGAAAGAAACTGGCGATTTATCAGTTTGGAAAGGTATTGCGCAAGATGCTGTTATAATGAACATTGACGATTTGCTGTGTGTAGGCATAACCGATAATATATTAGTTAGCTCTACTATTGGTCGTAACAAGCGACTAGTTCCTGGCGAAGTTATTTCAGCTATTATAAATGGAACCGAAGAGGTCTTATCGGACCTTCGTGAACTTGGCGTAAATGTTATTTTTACTGGAGGAGAAACTGCAGATGTGGGCGACTTAGTTCGCACTGTTATTGTTGACACAACTGTTACAGCAAGAACTCGTCGTGATAAAATTATAGCAAATACCGAAATTCAAGATGGAGATGTAATTGTAGGATTATCGTCTTATGGGCAAGCTACTTACGAGAATAAGTATAATGGCGGAATGGGTAGCAATGGTTTGACTTCTGCAAGGCACGATGTTTTTCATAAATATTTAACCAAAAAATATCCGGAAAGTTACGATGATGCAATACCATCAGAATTGGTTTATTCGGGTAATTATAAATTAACCGATGCTATTGAAGGGCTAGGTATTGATGCCGGGCAAATGGTATTGTCACCAACAAGAACGTATGCGCCTGTTGTAGCCAAGGTTTTAAAAGAACATTTTGACAGTATTCATGGCATGGTTCATTGCTCTGGTGGAGCACAAACTAAAGTGCTGCATTTTGTGGATAGTGTTCATGTAATTAAAGATAATCTTTTCGATATTCCACCTTTATTTAAGGTAATACACGACCAGTCAGGCACCCCATGGCAAGAAATGTATAAGGTGTTTAATATGGGGCATAGATATGAGTTTTACCTACCAGAAAATGCTGCGGGTGAGATTATTGATATTGCCAAAAGCTTTAATATTGAAGCAAAAATAATAGGTAGAGTAGAGAAAGCAGACAAGACTAAATTAACAATTAAAAGTAGTTTTGGTCAATTTGAATATTAATTGTTTTAACGATTAATTCTTAATTTTAGTCGTTTTATTATAAGGAGGTGCTGTATGGCCGAAAACATGATTTTAGATAAGTTGGAAGGGGTAAGAATCCGTTTCGATGAAGTGTCTCAATTAATTACTGATCCTGAGGTAATTAAAGACATGAAAAGATATATAAAGCTAAATAAAGAATACAAATTCCTTGAGCCTTTAATGGAGGCTTATCATGAATTTAAAGACATATTTAGCAACATTGAAGGTGCGCGCAATATTTTGCAAGAGGAAAAAGATGAGGAAATGCGCGATATGGCTAAAATGGAATTGGATGAATTAGAAGCTAGAATTACTCCTATGGAGGATAATATTAAGTTTCTATTATTGCCTGCCGACCCAGAAGATGATAAAAATGCAGTTCTTGAAATAAGAGCTGGTACTGGTGGCGATGAAGCTGGTATTTTTGCAGGTGACTTATTTAGAATGTACACCAAATTCTGCGAATCGAGAGGCTGGAAAATGGAAGTAACTCATGTTAGTGAGGGAACATCAGGTGGCTATAAAGAGGTTGTAACCAATGTTTCAGGGAAAGGGGTTTACGGAATTTTAAAGTATGAATCAGGAGTGCATCGTGTACAACGTGTTCCTCAAACAGAAACTCAAGGGCGGGTACATACATCGGCTGCAACGGTAGCTGTTTTACCTGAAGCTGAAGATTTCGATATTGATTTAAAAGAATCAGATATTCGTAAAGATACGTATTGCTCATCGGGCCCTGGGGGTCAGTCTGTAAATACAACTTATTCAGCAGTTCGCTTAACACATAACCCTTCGGGAATTGTGGTAACCTGTCAAGATCAAAAATCGCAGCTCAAAAACTACGATAAGGCTCTGAAAGAGCTTAGAACAAGACTTTATAATTTAGAGTATCAAAAATATATGGATGCCATATCATCTAAGCGAAAAACAATGGTTTCTACCGGTGACCGCTCGGCAAAAATTAGAACATACAATTGGCCACAAGGTAGGGTTACCGATCATAGAATAGGTTTAACCTTATATAATCTTTCGGCAATAATTGACGGTGATATTAAAGAAATAATTGAGAAATTACAGCTAGCAGAAAATGCAGAACGATTAAAAGAAGCCGATTTGTAATTGTTATATATTTAAAATCAATAGAATGAATAGACAACAACTGTTTGAGCAAATTATAAAGAAAAACAGCTTTTTATGCGTTGGATTAGATACAGACATTAATAAGATTCCTGAATTTTTAAGAAACGAAGAGGATCCTATTTTTGAATTTAATAAGCGGATTATTGATGCTACAGCAGAATATACAATTGCCTATAAACCAAATTTGGCTTTTTATGAAGCCGTTGGCGTTAAAGGTTGGACAGCTTTAGCTAAATCAGTGGAGTATATACGTAGTAACTATTCTGATATTTTTATTATTGCTGATGCGAAACGTGGCGATATTGGAAACACCTCTAAAATGTATGCAAAGGCTTTTTTCGAAGAAATGGATTTTGATGCTATAACCGTAGCTCCTTACATGGGAGAAGACTCTGTAACTCCATTTTTGGGTTATAAAGATAAATGGGTAATTCTACTTGGCTTAACTTCGAATAAGGGTGCCGATGATTTTCAATTTTTAGGAAATCCACCGTTATATAAGCAAGTAATTAAAAAAGCGCAATATTGGGCATCTGAAAATGAATTAATGTTTGTAGCCGGGGCTACTAGGGCAACCATGCTTAAAGAGATAAGAAGTTTGGCACCTGATAATTTTTTGTTAGTACCCGGTGTTGGCGCACAGGGTGGTAGTTTGGCTGAAGTGGCAAAAAATGGAATGAATGCCACCTGCGGATTATTAGTTAATTCATCACGAGCTATAATTTATGCCGATAGTACTGAAAAATTCGCTGATATTGCAAAAGAAAAGGCAGAGGAAACACAGCAAGAAATGGCGCAATTGCTGAAGGATTATTTGCCTAAGATTTAATTAAAAAGTAATATTTATTCCTATGCCATTTTGAGTAGCCCCAAGTTTTAATTGAGGTTTATAACTTGAGTTAATATTTTGTGGCAGACTACCATTGTATAGCTCTAGCGCTTTAATAGTGCTTTTGTTATATTTATGAAACAAGGGAATAGAAACAATTATAAATCCAGCTCCTGCCCAAGCCATAGACCAATTTGACTCATATCCTGCAATACTCATTCCTGCCGGCACTGCCACAAGAATAATACCAGCAACACCAAATATATTCGCAAATACATATGCTTCGCTAGCTGATTTAAATTTATCGTATGCCTCTGTATTAACTTCAAGAACTTCAAGAACTTGTGAGCTTTTTATTTGCTCACCATTATAGAAGTAATTAAAACTACTAAAGGTTTTTTTTATAATTATTGAATCGTTTTGAGAATAGCTAATTAACGATGTAAAAAGCAAAAGGAATATAAGATAGTATTTAGAATGCGATAGCTTATTCTTCATTGATTACTATTTTTCTGCAAAAATTGAGCTTCGCAATAATAGCAAAATAATAGCAATAAAATAAATATGCTTAAGGAATAATTATGCTATATCAATATTCTATATTTTTATCTGAAAGGTGTTGCAAAGAAATATCGTTGGTATTTATTTGAACTCGCTCCTTTTTCCACTGAACAAAAGCAAGTGAAATAAATAAAATTATTAGAAATGCCTTAAAGGCGTGTCTATTAAATAAACTTCTCATAG
>JAUXEM010000198.1 GCA_030620515.1 Salinivirgaceae bacterium | reverse complement strand
ATTGGGCATAATATCGAATATTGAGGGGCAATTTCAATTTAGCATACCAATTGAGCATCAGAACAAAAATATATTTATTTCAAATATGGGTTATGAAAGCTATACTATACAAGCCTATGAAACAAAAGAAACTAAACACTTTGCAATTAAACTAGAACCCAAATCATATACTATTGACGAGATAATGGTAAAACCCAAAACGGCTTTAGAAATTGTAAGTGAAGCAATTGATAAAATACCCAATAATTATTCAACTACTGCAACATATTTACATGCTTACTATCGAGAATTAGTAAAAGTTGACAGCTCTTTTATAAAATATGCCGATGCTGCATGTAAAGTATATTATGAATCGTACAACACTACCTACAAAAGAAAAGATGCATTAAAGAAGTTTTATGATTACTCGGGTTTTTCAGGCTATGAATCGAAACCCTTCAATAGAGCTGTTAATAGATTTCCCCATCCGAACGATGAAGTAAAAATAATTGAAACACGTGCAAGTGACGACCTACAGAAATTTCATTTAAACACAAACTATAAAAAGTGGACAAGCCAATTCGACATTGGGGGAGGACCTATTGCAATAACAGCAAACGACGTAGTTAAACATAGAAATGATTTTTTAAATTCAAAGAACTTCAACAAATACATATATAAATTAATAAGTATTACATCGTACAACAATCAATCAGTTTATTGCATAAACTTTAAACCTAAAAAGAACAAGGCCAATGCTGTTTTTGAAGGTAAATTATTTATCGATACCAAAAGCCTAGCTTTTGTATCTATTGAATATATGGTGGCTCCAAGTCATCAAGCGCAAATTGAAAAAAGCTATTCGCAGTTTAGTATTATATCTAAAAGAGGAACTCTTGAAAATACAGATATCAAAAAATTAACACGAACAATGCAGCAAACTAATCATAAAGTAAAGGTTGATTACAGCCCCTACCAAGATAAGTGGTATTTAAAGCGAATAACTTGTACCGATTATCACAAAAATACAGGCGATGTTTTCGATGATATTTATTACGAATCGCAAACAGAACTTGTGGTTAATAACCTTGAAACTGAAAACATAAATTATTTTAATAAAGAGGAAATATTCCGAAGTATAGTAAGCAATTATTTATTTGAATACCCAGCAAAATACAATTCTGAGTTTTGGAAAAACTATAATGCTATTGTTCCTGTTGGCGTATATGGTAAAGCCTTAAATGATTTGGAAAACGAGAAATTGTTAGACACTCAGTTTAAGTCAAAAATGTATCGTGATACCGCATTGGCTAAACCAATAGCCGAAATAATTCCCCACCAAACTATTATGCATAGCGACACGCTTGTGGACAGCTATTATTGGATGAAAAACAGAAACGACAGTTTGGTAAACGATTATATTAGATTAGAAAACGAATATACAGACAATCATTTTCGTCCTTTACGCAAAAAGCAAAAAGAGCTATATTATGAAATGCTCGATAGAATTGAAAGAAACTATGAAACCACTCCTTACAAAATTGATAACTATCAGTACTATCATAAATATGAAGAGGGTAATAATTATGCCATTATTTTAAGAAAGGATGAAAAACATACACAAAAACCAGATACTATTTTAGATATAAATAAGCTAGCAAAAAACAATCCCTATTACAGTATTGAAGAAGTTTTACCCTCGCCAAATCACAATATTATAGCTTACTGTGAAAATTTGTCGGGAGGCTTTAAAAACCAAGTTAAATTCAAGAATACTATTACCGACTCAGCCCATACAGATAGTTTGCAGAATGTTAATTCCATGGTTTGGGCTAACGATAATAAAACTATTTTCTACATAAGAATGGATCATACCTATCGTGGCAACAAGTTATTCAAGCACACACTTGGAACCTCAGAATCGGCTGATGAATTACTATTTGAAGAAACAGATAATACCTTTTATCTAAATATTGGAAAATCGAAAGATAAAAAACTGATTTTTATATACTCAATAAGTTCTAACGAAACTGAAGTGCATTTTATTGATGCAGATAAACCCAGTAACGAGTTACAATGCATTCAAAAAATAATTCCCAATCATGAATATTCAGTTGCTCATTTCAACGACAGTCTTTACGTACTTAGTAATTACAAAGCAACAAACTTTCAATTACTTGTTACAGCACTAAATAAACCCAACATAAAAAACTGGGAAGTTCTTATTCCTCATCAAAAAGAAGTGGTACTAAAAGACATGGAGATCTTTAAAGACTACTTGGTTTTACAGGAACAAGAGAATATGCAATCGAGAATTAAAGTAATTAATAGGAAAACAAATGAGGCGCACTTTATTAAATTCGACGAAAAGATTCATACCGTTAATATAGGCTATAATAGTATTTTAGAAACCGAAAACCTTCGTTTTATATATAGTTCGTTAATTACGCCTACAATTACTTACGACTATAATATGCATAGTCAAAAGAAAAATATTGTTAAACAGCAAAAAGTAATTGGAAAATACTATCCCGAAGAATATAAGGTTGAACGGCATTATGCATTAGCAAAGGATGGAACAAATATCCCTATCTCACTTGTCTATAAAAAGAAATGGAAAGCTATAACTATTACAAACGGTAAACGCGAGAAAGAGAATAGAAAACTATTCTTATGGGCTTATGGTTCATATGGTATGGGAATGTACCCAAGTTTTTCGTCGGCAGATATTAGTCTATTAAATCGTGGTTATACAATAGCTATTGCTCATATTCGTGGTGGCGACGAATTAGGACCTGATTGGTACAATAATGGTAAAATGCTTAAAAAGAAAAATACGTTTACCGATTTTATAAACTGTGCCGAATATCTTACCGAAAAAGGCTTTAGTAAAAAAGGAGAAATAGTTGCATGGGGAGGTAGTGCTGGAGGCATGCTTATGGGTGTAGTTGCAAATGAACGACCAAATTTATTTAAAGCCATTATTCTTGATGTTCCTTTTGTAGATGTATTAAATACCATGCTTGACGATAGCCGACCTCTTACAACTGGAGAGTATAAAGAATGGGGAAACCCGAATAACAAAGCTGTTTATGAGTATATAAAATCGTACTCTCCTTACAATAATATAAAGAAACAAGATTACCCAGCAATGCTATTTATAGCCTATCGATACGATGATAATGCTCCTTACTGGGAAGCTGCTAAAACTGTGGCTAAACTACGAACTATGAATACAAGTAAAAATCCTATGCTTTTGAAAACATACTCGGTAGGTGGTCACCAAGGTGGCTCACGCAGATTCGATAATCTTCAGGATAAATCGTTACAGTACATTTTTTTAATGGAACAGTTAGGTAATTAGTAATTGGCATTAAAATAGTTGCTTCTTAGTTAGCAAACGATGAGTGAATGTTTGAATGAGTGAATAATAGAATAAAAAAGAGTAGGCAGTAAGCGGTTATAATTTTTAATTCATCCATTCGTGGCTAAAAAAAACTAGACCACAGATAACACTGATGTTAGCATCACTGTTTTTTCCTTGCTACTAAGTGTCTTTGCGATAGATATTGCTTTACAAATATATCACTCCCCCAACATTATCTCTACTTGCGCCAGTAACAGCTGCTAAACAGTTAGAAATTTCAAGCACTCTTAAAACTCCTAAAAAGCCAAAAATAAGCGCTTCCTTAAAATCAATCAACTGCCTATCGGAAACTACTATTTCTTGCGAGCAGCTTTCTTTAAGTTTTTCAATTAAAAGGTTATTTAATGCACCACCTCCTGTTACTAAAACTTTCCCTTGTGGCAAATTAGAAATAACCGAGCTTAACTGAGTATTAATATGCTCATAGAAAGTAGCCAAAGCATCTATATCTGAAATGTTATCTGGAATAAGAGGATAAACCTCTTGCTCAACAAACTCACGTCCTAATGATTTTGGAGCTACTTGAGCATAATAAGGAAGGTTATTTAAGTGCTGTAATAATTCACTATCAATATTACCTTGTCTGCCAAGTTCCCCTGCATAGTCGAAAGGCAGATTCTGTTTTTTTGCAAAATGGTTTAATACAAAATTGGCAGGGCAAATATCAAAAGCAACTCTGCTATTCTTTTCGTTCTTAAAAGATATATTAGAAAAACCACCTAAATTTAAACATGCCACATATTCATTAAAAAGCAGTTCATCGCCAACAGGTACCAAAGGAGCACCTTGCCCCCCCAGAGCAACATCGCTGACTCTAAAATTGCAAATTGTTTTCACACTTGTAATTGCAGCTATTTCAGCACCCGACCCAATTTGCAAAGTAAGCCCATTATCAGGTTGGTGAAAAACAGTATATCCATGGCTTGCAATAAAACCTGGTTTAAAATCTAAATCTGCTAAAAAAGATTTAACTGTCTCTCCCAAAAATCGCCCATAGTAAACATCAAGTTGAGCTAACTCTATAGCAGATAGCTTTTGCGATGCTTTTAATAATTCATATATATATTCCGGATAGTCAAAGGTTTTCCCCTCAATTATTTTATAAGTCCAGGCTTCTCCATTTTTGTAAAACTCGCAAGCAACCACATCAACCCCGTCGAGCGATGTGCCCGACATTACACCTATTGCTTTGTATTTTGAATTTACCATTGTTTCCATTTAATTTCAAAAGTAGTTATTTCAAATTCTAAAACGAATACTCAGTAGCGATATTCTAATTCACATTACATCTTATAAGAAATGAATCTCTTTATAACAAAGTTTTTGTTTTAAGCTTGAATAACTATCTTACTTGCCGTAAGCAAAATAAAATTATTAAACCCCTAATTATGATTCTCAATAAAATAATTCCTCGGCCTTTTTTCATAGTTGTTGGATTAATATTGTTTATAACAACATCTTGTTCCGAAAATGCTAAAAACTCCTCTAATAAAAAAGTCGTAACTTTTACTACTATAAATGAGCAAGCCGATTCTTTATATACACTAGCACGCAGCTATGCCAACGATTCATTAATGTATAAGCAAGCTATTGAGTTGCGACTAAAAGCTGTTGAATTATATAAAGAGGCAAAAAACAAAGCCAATGTTGCAAAAACATATAAATGGATTGGTTTTGCATACGATAGTCTTGAAGATTTTGAAATGGAGATTAAGTATTTACAAAAAGCCTTTGCAATTAATAAGGAATTAAACAACAATGTTGAAGTAGCCATAATTGTAAATTACATTGGCATTGCACATACAATAATGGGTAATATTGATTCTGCCATAAACTATTACAATATTGGTCTTGACCATTCATTTACTATTGGAGATACTTCTCAATTAATAGAACTTTATCAAAATATAGGGATTACCTATCAATACTCAGGAGCATATGAAAAAGCTATTGGGAGTCATATTGAGGCCTTAAAATTTTGCGAATTAACAAATTCAAAATCTGGTATTTTTAGTATGAACTTAAATTTAGCTCAAGATTACCAACAAAGTGGCGACAGCTTAATGTTTTTCTCTTATCTAGAAAAAGCCAATGAATTTGTTAATGAGATTAACGACTCCCTCACACAAGCTAGCTTTTATCATACCTATGCAAAAGCCTACTGTAAAAAAGGCGATTTAAAAAACGCCCATAATTACTACAACAAAACATTAGCATTAAGTAAGACTTTGCAATTTAAACGAGGACTAGCAGCGGGATATAGCGGACTAGCAGAGATATCATTATCTCAAAATAATTTAAAGGATGCAGAAGTATTTGCTCTTTTATCTCTAAGTATTGAAAAAGAAATTTGCAACACTACCGGAGTAGTTGAATCGCTAATTAGGATGGCTGAAATATATAAGCAACAAAAAAAGAATTCATTTGCATTGTATAGTTTGGAGCAAGCAAAAGAGCTTTGTATTTCAAAGGGGCTGAACGACTTACTTGTAAATGTGTATTATGAATATTATCAGACTTATAAAAGTGAATATAAATACAAACTAGCACTTACAAATATTGAGAATTTCTACAACTTAAAAGATAGCTTAGCAGGAACTGAGGTTAAAGAGAAAATTGCCGACATAGAAATAAAATACCAAACCCAGAAAAAACAGCAGCAAATAAAATTACTGGATGAAGAAAACAAAACGAAAAAGCAAAAATTAATAGCCAGAAATTGGCTTATTTTATCGCTTGCATTAATAGTTATTTTAATACTTAGCTTAGGTTTATTACTCAGAAACAAAGGACTACATAGGTTAAGCCAAATGGAACTTGAATTACAAAAATATATTCTTACTATTAAGGATTTAAACAAAGAAGAAAACCCTGAGCCTGCAATCAATTCTAAAGAATTCGCATTAAAACATGAACTAACCGACCGTGAAACCGAAGTGCTATTATTACTAACTCAAGGCATATCGAATGCCGACATTGGAAATAAGATATTTGTATCTACAAACACAATTAAATACCATATTAAAAATATTTACTTAAAGCTAGATGTTAAAAATCGCGTTGAAGCATTAAATAAATTAAAACAAAGTGCATAATTTTAATAGTATGTTATATTTTGAGATATAAAAACTTAGCGAACTATTGTAACAGGGCAAAAGCATTCAAAAGATTAGTACAGAAAATAAATATATTTCTCCACGAATTAACACGGAATAGCACTAATTCAAATCAACTAATGGTGATTTTAAATATTTTTTCGTGTT
>JAUXEM010000127.1 GCA_030620515.1 Salinivirgaceae bacterium | reverse complement strand
TCGCTGGTTTAAAACCGCCTTTTTAAATTCTAAAGCATTAATTATACCAACCAAACGCATATCACTCATGCCTTGTGGATTACTTTGCCCAGCTGTTTCAACTTTTAAAACTCGTAAGTTTAATAAGCTGAGAAGCGGATTTTGAATAAAAGTTAAATCTTGAATATTCTCTAACGGAATAGTCTTTTCTTTTTTGAATAAAACACCTTTCGAGAATTCTAAATGCTTTTCGGTTAAAGTGCAGGTAAGGCTTTCGTAAAACTTACGACTAAAGTACTGTCCAAAACCAAGAAACCAAATTAACATTAATGGAATTCCGGCAATGGAGACAAGCATGAAAAATGCTACAACAAGTAAAATGTAGGTTTTAATAGAGGGATTAAAATCTGTTTTTTGAATAGTTTTGTTTTCAGGTATCATAGTAATTTGTAGTTAGTGAATAAGTAAATATAGTATATTACGTTTTAATATTATTCATTGTTAATTACTCATTATTCATTGTATTCTTAACCTTCATAATACGTATATATGATTCATTAATTCTACTTTCAGAAACTTCACCATTTTCAACTAATTTAACAATTGCGTTTACAGCTTGTTGTGCTATTTTGGGGTTGTAATGGTTTATGTTATTTGAGAAAATAAGTATATCAACACCGGCATTTATTGCTAGTTTAATAGCCTGCTCAAAGCCAAAATGGTTTGCTATGGCAAGCATCATCATATCATCGGATAATATTAGCCCATTGTAGTTAAGGTCTTTTCGCAGCATGTTGATTGTTGTTAACGATAAAGTTGCAGGATAAACCGAATCAATATTTTCGTTAAATGTGTGGGCTGTCATAACTACCGGAGTAACTTTTTTATTTAAGAGTTGAGCATAAGGTTGGAGTTCCTCTTTTGTCCACGATTCTGATACATCGGTAAAGCCTTTGTGTGAATCATTTTGTGCACTACCATGACCGGGGAAATGTTTCAAACTACTTATAATGCCAAGTTTCTCATGTTCCTTAATATATATACTTGAGTGAAAAACTACAGAATCGGAATTTGCTGAGAAACTACGCCCTAGTTTTCCAATTACGGGGCAATATGGATTAGTATTGATATCTACAACTGGTCCAAAATTCATGTTTATACCCATTTGCTTACAGTTATTTGCTATTTTTTTGGCATAAAAGCGAGTGCTGTCAGGGTTATTTATTTCACCAAGATATTGTGCTGTAACTGTTTTTTCGAATCCGTACTTAGGTTTAAAGCGGCTAACCAAACCACCCTCTTCGTCTATTCCAATAAATAGTGGTGTTGCGGAAAATTTTTGTAAATCAGTATTTAATTTTTGCAATTGAGGTTTTGAACTAATGTTTCTTGGGCGGCTTTTAGATGGAGTATCATATTCATATAGAACTACACCACCAATATTTTGATTTTTAATATCAAGTGTTATTTGGCTTGTATCAGTAATAACAGTATCTCTAAAGCCAACCATTATCATTTGCCCAATTTTTTGTTTAAGAGTAGGTGCTGTTGATATTTGAGAAAAGCTATTGAATGTGAGTAATATAGCTAATGGGAGAAGAATTATTTTTAATGAATATTGAGGCGAATAGAAATTTGTTTGGGGCGTATTGCAATACGCCCGTTCTTTAATTTCGGAGGAATTTTTTCGGGTTATATAGTTTGGGGCGTATTGCGATACGCCCGTATCTTTAATTTTAATTGGTGTGTGTGCCATGTCGTAATTATTTAAGTTTATCTTTTCCCCATCTTTTGGGATTATTTTTAATGTATGTTGATATATTATTAAATGCTAGTTCTGTTTTAATAATGTGTTCGTAATAATTCCGTTGCCAGATTGAATTATTAGATTTATTAGTAGTTGGGGCGTATTGCAATATGCCCGTATCTTTAATTTCGGAGGAATTTTTTCGGTTTATTTGGTTTGGGGCGTATTGCAATGCGCCCGTATCTTTATTTTCGTTTAATAAGATATTTATTTTTTTTGTGGTAGCTCCTTTATAGCCTCTAATAATTGCGCCAATGGTATTGGATGGTGATTTGAATTCTCCAATTTTTTTGTTTGAATCTTGAATTTGATAATCTATTTTAATAATTCCATGCATGTGGTTAGGCATAATAATAAATTCTCCAAGGGAGATGTTTTTTCTTATGTTGATTGATTCTACCCATTCTTGGTATGCTATTTCTCCATATTTATTTAAAAAAAGTTTTCCTTTATTTATTTTTCCAAAAAGGTGCTTTTTATTTGTAACGCAAAGAGTTATAAAATATAAGCCTTGAGCAGAATAATCGTATCCTTTTAATCGAATGCTTCTGCGATTATGTATATCTCTATTAAACATATTATTCTTTTAAATATCCTTGCTTAAATTGTCTTAGCGCTTCTTTTAATTCAGCTGCTGTTTGATATCGTTGTTCAATGCCAAGTTTTAAACGGTGGTAAATTGTATCACGTTTATAATGATTGGGTGGCTTTTTAAAGTGATATTTAGATGCTGCTTTGTGCAAAATGCGCATTAATTCAGCTGGTATAGATTTATTAGTTGGTAGAGGAAACGAAGTTTGTAAATTCATTAGTTTAACAGATAGTTTGCTTTCGTAGGCTGGTTTTTTTGTAATCATCTCATACATTAGTAAAGCAATATTATACAAATCGGAATGAAACCCAGTTAATTCATGAAACCCAAGTACTTGTTCGGGTGGAGAATAAACCAGTACAAAAGGACGCTGTGCTATTTTCTTAAATTTCCCTTGTGATTTACCAGCTTCACGTACCAAGCCAAAATCAATAAGTTGGAAAATTGGATTTTGATAATCGGGTCGTTTTCTACGATTTGTTAACAACATTACATTTGCAGGTTTAATATCAGCATGAATAATACCTTTATTGTGCATGCTTTCTACAGCATCAAGTATTTGCATGCCACAATTTAAAGCCATTTTGATACGTTTTTTCTTAAAAAACATTGTACGCTTGTTATAATAGCTTAAATCAATGGCTTGAAGGAATTCCGATATTAAAAAATGGCGGTTGTCTTGTACAATGTATTCAAATGGAGCAGAAATATTGGGGTGTAAGCCAAACCAATTTATTTCATTTTTAAAGTATTTAACCATTAAAGGCATTTTAGCCATATCGTCGGGTAATACCTTTATTACTACATGTTTACCTTCGGTTGAAGTGCCTCGGTACACTCTACTGAACTTTGATATTTTTCGTAAATGCGATGAAGGCAATAATGGTTTAAAAGTATATTCACTCCATTTACCTTGTAATACAATTGTTTTATGTTTTTTAGCTGCTGACATTATTTATTTCTCGATAAACTACTTATTATATTTTAGTTGCCACTACACATGTTTTTTTGTAGTTCTTAACATTTCCTTCTGCATCAAAAATCTCAAATAGTACAATGTAAATTCCAACCTGTGCTTTATTTTCATTATCGCTTAATCCATCCCAAACAAAAACACCTGTTTGTGCTAATAATTCGTTATTTACAAGTTTTCGTATAGTTTGCCCATTAGTATTAAAAATGGTAACATTTGCTACATTACCAGGTTTGTTAAAATTATAATGAAAATTAGTTACATCATTATAGCCATCGTTGTCTGGCGAAAAAGCTTTAGGTTCAATAGTTATTGGTTCGGTGTATTCTGAAATTTCCATATGTACTGAATTTTTATATCCTGGTGTAGCCCAGCCAGCTTGTTCTGCTGCCGAATGCCAATTGCCTGATTCTTGGGTTGGACGCTCATGGTTTATCCTCTCTAAACTTATACCTTTTGTATTATCAAGTAAACCAAAATGCATATTTTCATTATATGTAAATTCATCAATTACAATGCCGTTGGTGTCAATAATTACAATAGTTCCTTCACCATTCGAAAGGGATATCATTTTAGTAGCATCAACAAAAGCAAATTCGTTTTCAATATAGTATTGTCCCTTAATTTTTTTACTATTTGTAGATACAACTTTGTATTCGCTAGGTAAAATTATTTCGCCATCCCAACTTATTTGGTTAGGAGTTTTTATGGTTCTATCATTGTTACGTGTGGCAATAAATAGTTGCGATAAGTTTACTGCATAATTTGTTTTGTTATACAACTCAATAAAATCAACACCATTGTCGTTAGGATTAAACAACACCTCGTTAATTATTGTGCTATTTTCTTGAGCTGGTTTAGCTAGCATAAAAATGTCGGTATTATTCTCAATTGTTTTACCTGCAAGGTCGGTGAAAGAAGCATCTACTTCAAAAGTATAATTCACATTATCGGTAAAACTATTGCCAAACTGAAGTAGAATTGCATTGTAGAATGGAGGAACAGCATTGAGCTTAGTAGCTATTCCAATTTCATTATCAATACTGAAAATATTTTTACTTAAATAGTTTGGAGATACTGGTTTGTTGAATGTTGCTAAAACTATATTTTTGCTATATGGTACGGCTTTGGTAAGATGAAATGGTTCAGTGTCAGGATTAGATCTATAAATAGAATTTACAGCTCCGGGTGTTCCTCCATTTTCATCTAATGTTACTTGCCAGTTACTTTCGTTCTCACTAAAATTGTTATAGTCAATTCGCTCAAGACTATATCCTCCTTCTTCTTTAAAATCGTCGGTAATCCAGTTGCTTGAATAATCTGTAAGGCATATCGTTTGTTTTTTATTATTACTTAAATTTATATAACTATTATTGGGTAATGCTGGTAAATTGTCAATGGCAACTACTTGTCCATAAGTTTCCAATGCATTTTTGTA
The DNA here is from genome assembly GCA_030620515.1 of Salinivirgaceae bacterium. Taxonomy (GTDB): domain Bacteria; phylum Bacteroidota; class Bacteroidia; order Bacteroidales; family SZUA-534; genus JAUXEM01. Next base: position 6,078 of record JAUXEM010000127.1, on the reverse strand, counting down.
TTCGCTTTTGCAGATAAGTAAATAATTATCATTAGGAAAAAATGTGTAAGGTAAGTTTCTTGTGGAGTTCCCAATTGAAATACTCCATTTGTATAAGTGTTGGTCGTGGCCAGAGTTGTTATATAATTCAATATATTCAGCTTCAGGTAAACCAGCAGCAGGGCTTGGTGATGCCATAATTTCATTTATAACAATTTCGTAGATACCTACTTCTGTATAAGCAAAAGTAAGAGTTGTGTCTTGTAAAATATTATGGCAATTATCGCTAAGGTTTTTAATATTTAAAGTATATGGTCTATGAATTACTAACGTATTTTGCAATAATAAAACCACACTACTAAAAGTATTTGAATCAACATAAACTATATAGCTTTGGTCAAGTCCCTCTAAATTATAATTTATTGTTTGCCCAATACTTTCATGACTTATGGTTTCGGTAAATTCTATCCAAATTTCTTTATCAGATATTGGGGCAAGCGATTTTACTTTTGGCAATGTGTTGTCAATAAAAACTCCATTTACCGAATTAACCTGTCCAGGTGTTCCGCCCAATATATTTTCAGCTACTTTCCAATTTTCGCCATGGCTACATTGGTTGTTAGGGTCAATACGCTCCAATGACCAACCGCCATTATCCTTATCTTCGTTATTGTACCAATTGGAGCTGTATTGCACAATATTAATTGTATTGTTTGCAGTATCTAATAACTGAATTAAACCACTTTCGTTTGGTAACGATGGAAAACTTTTAACCGCTAGGCTATTGCCAAATTCAATTAATTCGCTGTAGGCTAACTCTGAACATAGTACAATTATTTCATTGGGTGCAAGTTCTTTTTTAGGAAGCGTTTTTTCTGATTCATTTATTGAAATTTTCCAATTTTCCAATTGAATAGTTTTGTGGCTTAGGTTTGTAATTTCAATATATTCAAATTCAGGCAAACCAACAACAGGTACAGGGTCAACCATTAGCTCAGTAATAACAATATCGTTTTGTTCAATTAAATTATATGTGAATTCAATGGAAATAGTTGTGGAAATATTCGAGCATAAATCAGCAAGGTTATCTATGCTAAGAATATATGACTCTTCAAAGGTTAATTCTGGTGAGAATGTTAGTTTTATTTCAGAGTTCTCAGTGTTCAGAATTTCAATATTCTCAATAGTTTTATTTTCAATTATAAAATTCTCTTTTACTAGAGATGCGGTATCTATTTCTTCGGAAAATTCAATTGTTAATTCGCTAGCATTCAGTAAACGGAAGTAGGTAAGCGTTGCTGCAATACTGTCGACGTTAGTGCCTATAACAGAGTTTATTTGGCCAGGTGTGCCGCCTTGTTCATTTTCCGAAGCTTTCCAATTTGCTTTGCCCGAGCAATTATTAGTAGGGTCTATTTTCTCTAAAGACCAGCCTCCATCTTCTTTATCGGGGTTTTGATACCAATTTTTATTGTAGTAAACCTGCGATATAATTGTACCAGCAGTGTCTTTTAGCTGTAAATGTTTTCCTGTGGTTGGGAGTGTGGTTGAGCTTAAAATATCAAGAGTTTTACCAAATTGCGTAAGATTTTCTCCGTATCCACTAGGGCAAAGGATTAAGTATGAATAGCTTTCTAACTCAAATTCGGGGAATAGCTTAAAGTAAGCGCCATACCAAAGTTTCCAATCTGTTAAATTGATAGTATAATTACTTTGGTTATATAATTCTAGATACTTTACCTCGGGTAAGCCAATGGCAGGTGAAGCATCAGCCATTATTTCGTTAATAACAATGTCGTTAGGCTGTGCTTGGTAATATGTGAAAAATATTGTTGTGTCAGTTAAGGTGTTATTGCATTCGTCGGCAATAAATGAGCAAGTAAGAGAATAAGTATTACCTGATTGAAATGCATTTTTGAAATACAAATGAATAATCTCTAAATTATCTTGAACATACTTTATTGAATCAGGATTATTTATTCCCTTATTAATTGCAAAGCTATTTAAGTTATCAAGATTGCTTTTGTCAATAATGTCGTTAAAAGATATTAATACTTGGTTGTTAGACAAAGTTTTAATACTGTTTATTACAGGAGCTTCATTGTCTAAATTACTACTGTTCACTGAATTGTGAGAACCAGGAGTTCCGCCAATAGTATTTTCCGAAGCAGTCCAGTTTGAAAAAGTGCTACAAGTATTGTCCAGGTCTATTTTTTCGAGCGACCAACCACCATCTTCTTTATCTTCATTTTTGTACCACAATTGAGAGTAATAAATACTATCTATTTGTACGCCGGTGTTTGATATTAGCTTAACATATTTACCATTATTTGTAAGAGCTGTTGAGCTTATAATGCCAATAGTTTTGCCAATGGTTTTAAATTCATCAATAGCCGCCGAGCTTGTAATAATAAGGTATTCGTTCACATTTATAACGCTATCAGGCAGTGTCTTTTTAACTCCTCCTATCTCAATAACCCAATCGTTTAAATAAAACGGATTAGCTGAGCGATTATAAATTTCTATGTAATCGTATTTAGGCAGCCCAACCGATGGAGTAGGGTCGCACAATATTTCAGAAATAACAATGTCAAAAGCTTTTGCCGGAACTTGGTAGCTAAATTCAATAGATTGCTTTTTCATAAGCGCGCCATCTTCATCTTTTAATCCACTTGCTGTAATAATATAAGATGCTGTGTTAAGTGTATTGATATTTATAAATACCTGATTTGGTTTGTTTGCATTGTATTCTACCGATGCTAATGTTACAGAAACATCGCTTAGGGACGAAATAGTGTAATTATTTAATATTTCGGCTTCGGCTTGTGAAATAGTTTCCGAAAAAGTTAAAGCTACTTGAGTACGACTAGTGGCTTCTACACTTGTTAATATAGGTGCAGTATTTATCTGAAAAAAGTTAAAGTTGTCGGCTTTTAATAGTCCGGCACGAGTTGTTGTATAGTTAAATACTAAGCCGTGGTTATCGCTACTTTCATAATATTTATCGGTTGCCGATTCGGTATAAGTTATATTTTTAAAATCGCGTGAATCGCCAAATCCTAGTTTCCAAATACCAGGAACATCACGCGAAACCTCAATTGCAATTAAAGTATCTGCATCCCAATCTAGTGCAGCTTGCAGAATTAGTGTTTTATCGCCATTGCTGTCAATGCGCCAAAGCGATAACGAGTCGGTGCTATTTTTGAAATTAACACCTACAGCATAACCATAAATTCCCTCTTGCGTTAAGCTATCGGTCGATGCCATTAAATAATACCAAAATTTATTTGACGAGGTTGGGTCAAAATTGCCATTCTTTAATAATAATTGCCAAATAGTTTTTCCATTGTTAAAGCTGGGCTTAATATATTCCGCTGCAATAAAGCTTGATGCACTGGTGTCGCTCAGATTGTGTTTTAAAGAGTAGCTACCATCAATGGCTTCGTTGTCCGAACTTGTCCAATCGGCTGTATTCGACCATTGATCAAGCGAATTCAATTCAAAATCATCTTTAAAAATATGTTTGCCAATAATTATAGCTTCGCTATGGTAGTTTGCTATACTTGCCGTTTCTATATTTAAAACAACCGTATCGGTAGCATTAAAAGTTAGATTACTAAACTGAACTGTGCCATTAACAAAATTACTTGTTAGGCTGCTTGTTGAGTTAAGTATTCCCGTATTTGAAACAGCTGAAAGTGTTGCAGATTCAGAATAATCAAAATCAATATTACCATTTGCATCTGTGGCATAAGCCAATATGTTAAAAATAGAATCGGTGCGAATTATTTTGTTAGAAATTGTGGCAGTTATTTTACTTGCATTAACATCAACTTTCAAATTATTAATTCCACTACTTACTTTACCATGGTTAATATGCGATCCATTAGTATTACTTGTAATTAAAAGTGAATCGGTATAAAACTCAAATTGTTTATTGTCTATTTCATTTAAAGTATCGTTTAGCCATAAATTAAGCGCATAGCTTTCTTGGTTAGCAATGCCCTCGGTAATTTCAATTAAACCAGTTGTATTAAAGCTAAGTGAATTAGTAATAATATTTGCATTCACTCCAGTTCCCAGTCCATTTCCGGTTAATAATGCCCCATCAATAACTTTATCCCAATTTGTAATTTGGTTATTAGTACCAGATGTAAAAACAACCTCATCAATAAAAGTATTCACTCCATCGCCCGATGCGGAGTCTGTTAAAATAATATCTAAAACCTTTAAACCATTGGCAGTATTGTTTAGTGACGAAATTGTTTGCGGAACACTTGTTGGTAATAATGTTACGCTTGAGGTGCTGTCTTTAGGTGGAATAGTATTGGAAGTTCCAGTAATAGTCAGGTAGTCTATTCTAAAAGCACCTCCTCCTGAAGTTGTTCTAGAATCGTTATCCCAACCTGCAATTTTAATTGTAATACTTGATAAATCATTATAACCAATAATAGGTTGATTCACTGTTTCAAGAATCTGATTAGGCATGTTAGCGGAATAAACTTCCTCATTATTTAATAAAACCCCATAAGCAGAAGGGCCTGCAGCTGTAGCAAATGCTTCAAAACTAATGTCCGTAATCGAGAATTGCTGTCCTGTTAACGCAGTAATATCTATATAGAAATATTTAGCATCGGCAGAAGTTGTCGCTGTCCATCCTGTTGATTCAGAAATGTATGGTCTGTCAATAAACTCATTGTCTGTGGTTACATTGGTTTCAATAGTTTTATTATCTGAAAGTGCAATATCGCTTACTGTTATATTCGCATCAACAATGCTTACATTTATGTACGGGTCAGTATTAAAATCGAACTGAATAAGCTGTGCAACTATTAAATTGATAAATATTACTTTAATTATAATAAAAACTGTAATTTTTTTCATTGTAATTATGGTTAATTATGGAAAGAAGCTAACTTTGCGCCTCTTATTGCTAATGATTGATTGTTATTGCAAGAAAGATAATTAAAAATATTGGGCTAACCTGCAAAAATATAGGTTAGTGAAAAAGTTGAATAGGAATTTATATAGTGTTTTCAATAACTAGTTTTTAAATATTATACAATGAAAATTGCAATTGTTGGGGTCAGCGGAGCTGTTGGTCAGGAGTTTTTGGAAATTTTGTCGAATAAAAATCTTCCTATCGATGAGTTAGTATTATTTGGCTCAGCACGAAGTGCTGGTAAAATGTACGATTTTAAAGGAAAACAACTTACCGTAAAACAACTTAAACATAACGACGATTTTAAAAATATTGATATTGCATTAACATCGGCAGGTGGCGAAACATCGAAAGAATTTGCCGATACCATTACAAAGCATGGTGCCATAATGATTGACAACTCAAGTGCTTTTCGTATGAATACCGATGTGCCATTAGTTGTACCAGAGGTTAATGCTGCCGATGCTTTGAATGCGCCACGAAATATTATTGCAAATCCAAATTGCACAACTATTCAAATGGTTGTTGCTTTGCAAGCTTTGGAAAGTATTTCGCATGTAAAAAGAGTACATGTTTCATCGTACCAGTCGGCTAGTGGGGCAGGAGCAATGGGAATGGCCGAGCTTGAAAAGCAGGTTAAAGAGTTTGTGGCAAATAAAGATTTAACTATCGAAAAATTTGCACACCAATTACTTTTTAATGTAATACCGCATGTTGATGCGTTTACCGAAAATGGCTACACCAAAGAGGAAATGAAAATGTATAATGAAACTAAAAAAATTATGCATTCAGATATAGAGGTTAGTGCAACATGTGTGCGTGTGCCAGTTATGCGTGCCCACTCTGAAAGTATTTGGGCTGAAACAGAAAAACCTGTAACACCGCAAGAATTTGTTAAAGCTTGCGAAACTACGAAAGGAATTACTGTTGTTGACGACCCAACAAACAACGCTTATCCTATGCCACTCGATTTAGCTGGTAAAGACGATGTTTATGTGGGACGTATTCGTGAAGATATTGCTAATCCAAATGGAATTACTTTTTGGTGTGTAAGCGACCAAATTCGTAAAGGTGCGGCCTTAAATGCAGTGCAAATTGCAGAATTATTAATAGAGAAAAAGTTTAAATAATATTTTTTTGCTGTTACGCAAAGTTGC
>JAUXEM010000166.1 GCA_030620515.1 Salinivirgaceae bacterium | reverse complement strand
TTTGCTCTACTTTCAAATAATGAGCAAATAAGCTATTTAACAAAGATTAAAACTAAAGATGAGCACGAAATATCATCTGAAATTACTCTTTTCAAGTTCCCATCGAACAAGGAAAACTACTTTCTTGCTTTTCAAAGAAATATTGGAAGCCAACAAAAAGTTGTAGAAGCACTGAGACAAAGTGAATACCGCTTTTTACAAATGGCTGAAAATGTTCTTGAAGGAATTATTTTGGTAGAGGAAAATAAGCGTATTTTTATAAATACAAGTATTTGTAGAATTACAGGGTTTTCGAAAGACGAGCTTAAGGATATGGATGAATTTTCGTTAGCTCGCAAAGATGAAATACCTAGGATTAAGGCTTTTAAGGAAAAAACAAGCGTGAATCCGCAAGGCATACATGGATTTGAATACTGGATAGTTACAAAAGACGGACAAGATAAATGCATTAGAACAAACTACTCTTTTACAACAAAAGCCAATGGTAAAAAAAGTACATATATTATTACTTCTGATATTACGGTAAGGAAAAGAGTAGAACAAGCCCTACGCAAAAGCCAAGTGGAATTTAGAATGTTGGCCGAAAACTCACCTGACTTTATTACTCGCTATAGTCGTGACTTAAAATATGTTTACGTTAATACTACTATGGAAAGAGTAACAGGAATACCAACATCCGAATTTATTGGTCATAATAATATGGAGTTAGATTTAGAAGATGATCTAATTGCTTTTCTTGAAGAGATGCATCTTGAGGTTTTTAGAACAGGACGTACCTTAAAGTTTGAATTCAGAATACAAATTGGCAAACAACTTCGTGTGTATCAAGCACACATGGTTCCTGAGATGTCTAAGAATGGTGCTGTTGAGTCTGTTTTAAATGTTGCTCGCGATATTACTCAAATTAAAAAAATTGAAAAAAAATTAAAGGATGAAAAACAAAATATATTAATTGAAAATCAATTAATTGGGCAAAACCTTATTGAGTGGTGCAATAAATTATGCACAAAAATACCCGATTATAAATCGGAAGACCATTGCTTATTACCTATAGTACGAATAGCTGAATGGGCGCAACATGGACATCAGTCAAATAATTATACTACTAAAACTATAATTATTAATAACTTACTTAAGGATTTTTATGGATCAGTAGCTGAAAGAATACAGAAAAAGAATTTAGAATCTAGTCTATTTTTACCAGCACCCAATATTGTTGTTTTCTCAAACGAAGAAAGAATTATTCAAACATTAGAACATTTGCTTGAGAATGCTATTGAAGCAACTATTTCAGGGAAAATTGAGATAGGATTCGATATTTACAATGAAAAAGAAATAGTGTTTTTTGTTAAAGATACAGGAATTGGAATTAGTCCTGAAAATACAGATAAGATATTCGAACCCTATTTAAACATCAATAAGCCTGAACACGCTGGGCTAGGATTAAGTATTGCAAAAAAGAATGTAAATTCTTTAAATGGTACCTTATGGTGTTTATCGTCACTAGGAACAGGCTCAACTTTCTGTTTTACGCATCCTGCGCAAATTGAAAAATCGTTAATACAATCGCGTTTAGAAAAAGAGGAGGAAAAGTGGCAAAATAAAAAGGTAATTATAGTTGAAGATAACGATTCAAACTTCATGCTTTTAGAAGCTATTTTAAGAAATAATAATCCGAAAATTGTGAGAGCTTTAAACGGTGAAGAAGCGGTAGCTATAATTAAAGCAAATAGCGATGTCGATATTATTCTAATGGACATTCAATTACCAGGTATTAATGGCTATGATGTTACTAGAGAAATACGAAAATTTAATATGTACGTACCTATTATTGCTCAAACAGCTTATGCAATGTATAACAATGTTGTTAAGGCTTTAGATGCTGGGTGCAATGATTTTATTCCTAAGCCAATTAAATCGAAAAAACTACTAAGTATGATGGAAAAATACTTAGATGAGCCAGAGGTTATTTAAAAAAGAAGAAAGTAGTAAGAGAAAAGAAAAAAGGGAATCCTAAAAGTTAATTTTGGGTTAAGGAACTGTTTTAAAATAGCTTGGTATTTCATGAAGATTATTAATAGTTTCATAACCATATATTCTATCCGATATTTTTTATCTCGAAATCAACATCGTTTTACTCAGTAAAGAATTGATTTTTAACTGTATGTAAAGTACCTTCTCGTTATTATGTTTTTTTGATTCTTCAAAAAACTTTCAAATAGCCCGCTACTATCATGTTTTTTCATCGCAAAAAAACAAATTAACTTCGCATGAAAATGCCAATTCATTTCTGCAGAAACCCTAAGGCAATAATCATCTGCTTTACAAAATACAGCATAAGTGCCGTATGTAATTATATATATTTGCTACTTAGGGCTTATATTGACGGCTATGCCAGAAAGGCAGGCGTAATTATTTGGACAGGTAAAATGAAGCAATCCTTACAATATGTAATTCAGTCGATTGCTTCATTGTTCTTTCTTACAAATACTTCTTAACTAGGTTTTTGAGCACCCATTTATTTCTTTGTATTTTCTAATTAGTATTATTCTACAATGGTTTGGCATGCCTTTATATATAGCTGGCAAATAAGCAATTACATTAATCGGCGAAATATGACAAATTGACCTGTCTGCGGCAAGACAGGATTAATAATAAATCTTTGCGACTTAGCGGCTTTGCGAGAAACAAAGATTTAGTGAAGTATTAATTCTAAAAAGCCATTTTAAAAACTACAATATCCGATTTTTCACCCATTTTAGTTGCACTAATAATCACAAAATTATCGTTAGACCACTCTATACCATTTAAACTGATACCATAAGGTAAACTAAATTCTTTTTGTTTAATAATAGCACCATCTGCACCTATTTTAATAATATTTATTGCATTGCTAAATGTACCAGCTAAAAGCATACTACCATCGCCTAATAAGGTAACTTCGCTATAATTTCCGATACCTGGCGAAGGATAAGTTTGTTCCCATAGTGTATTTCCAGCTGCATCAAAACAGATAGCATATCCCTTTTGTCCTTTCTTTCCAGCATAAATAACGCTTCCGCTCGCATTATTTCCAACAGCTGTAATTAGTTGTCCCTCACTTAAATAGTTATCCCATTTAAGGTAACCATTTTCATCAATTGCACAAAGCCAATTGCCCGTGGTTAAAAAAGCCGTATTATTTGCAACCGATAAGTCATATACTTTTCCTGTGCTAGAATAAGAACGTGACCAAAGTTTTTTACCGTCTTTATTTATTTTTATAATTAAAGGCGCATTGGTTGAATCGGCTACGTTAATGGTATAACTTCCAACAATAGCATTTCCATTTTCATAGATTCCAAAACCCAATACTTCAGAAGCTTCTAGTTTTGTATTGTAAATATTTGAACCATCTGCTCCAAGTTTATAAACCCATGCTTGTCCTGGAATACTGCCTAAAATAGCATTTGTTATTCCAGCTACAAAAATTTCGTTTCTACTGTTCACAACAACCTTATTTGCAAAATCGTCATATTTATTTCCTAAAAAGCTATTCCAAACCATTTTACCATTCTGGTCTAATCCTAATAACCAAGTATCGTACATATTATCTTTCGATTTTTTAGAGTTGGCAACTAAAACAATTTCGCCATTTGGTCTTTTAATAACCGAACCACCAAAATCGTTAAATTGCTGATTGTCAAATCCTTTAATAAACAAGTAATTCTCCATTGGAAAGTCCATAAGCAATTGCTGTCCTAGCGCACCCGCTTTTAAGTTAAATATATCTATATAGTGCTTACCTTCGGGGTATAGAGCAACAAACTTATTATAGGCTTCAATAGTATTTATACTTTTTGCCCATTCAAACATTAGTTCCTTTATCAACAGTTTTGCTTTGGGCATTTTGGTTGAATTTGGATATTGTCGCATAAAATTCTCTAAAGTCTCAATATTTCTTGATTTTGCAGCTTCGTCATATGCCAATAAACTCATTAGTTTATATGCCTCTTCTACTTCTATTGCTTCTGGGTAATTTTTTACAAAAGCCTTTAAAGTAGAAAGATTATTTGCTGCAACAGCTTTTTCATAAGCAATACTATTTCTAATTAGTATGGCAATATTTTTTTGAGCTGCCGCTGGATATTTCTTCAAAAAAGCATTATAGCCTTCAACACTATTGGTATTTTCGGCAGTTCTGTATTCAATGTAAGTACGAATATGTTCAACGTTTTTAGTATACTTTGAATCAGGAAACTTTGTAAGAAACTTATCTGCGTATTCTAATTTATTTTCTTCACGTACAAATTTGATTAATTTATCCTCTACAATTTGCCTTTCCCATTCCATATTCTTCTTCAATGGTCTATTCCTTCTTCTTTTATTTTCTTTAAAAAAATATTCATTTAAAACCTCAAGTTGTCCACCTACAATTTGGCTTGAATTTTCATCAGCAATTTGAAAATATTTCCATGCCTCAAAATAATCTTTTTTGGAGTATTTATCGTAAGAGTAAACTATAGATAAACCTATATTGGCCATTGCATTAGTTTTCTCTTTCAATAAAATCTTTTTAAAATTTTGTCTAGCCTTATCCATTTCTGAATCTATATCAGATTGTGCTCGAGAATCCATAGCTTTAAAAACAGATGAGCTTAGTACTTTTTCAGGTTTTTGAGCCATGCTAGCAAGGCCAAAACAAAGTATAATTATTAGTATATATAGTTTTTTCATTATTATCAGAATTTATTTATTACATTTTTAAAACTAAGAATTCAACACGTCTGTTTTTCGACATTCCAGCAGGTGTCTTATTTGTATCAATAGCTCTATTTTCGCCATAACCTACCGCTTTTAAACGAGTAGCAACTACACCTTTTGAAATAATATAATTAACCACAGCCTGTGCTCTACTTTGACTTAATTTCTCGTTAACAGCATCGGAACCTTGACTATCTGTATGTCCACTTATTTCAATTAAGCTTACTGAACTATGATTAAAGAAATCAACAATTTTATCTAACTCGGCATAAGACGTTGGTAATAATGTGCTTTTTCCTGTTTCAAAAAATATATTATTCAAAATAAGAGCTGTACCCTCTCCTATATTTTTCAAACCTTCAGTGAATGGATCTTCAGGAATCTCTGGTTCATTAAAAACTATAGTTCCTTTTGATCGGCAGTTGTTTTGATCAGTAACATTATAAGTATACGACCCTGCTGCAAGATTACTCAAATTTTGCATATTTTTCTGACCCGTTGACCATGAAATATTATATGGAGGTGAGCCACCTGAAATACCAAGACTTATTATACCATCATTCTTAACTTTATCTAATCGTCCGGTAATAGGATCAAGACCACCTGTAAAAGATGAATCAATAACTACAGTTTCCATACCTTTTGGAACACAGGCACAAACATTACAGTCTACTAAAGGACGAATTTCAAAATCGTCATAAAAATAATATGCGTAAGATTTTCCTCTTTTATTCTTAGTGTCTTTACCTGTTACAACGTAGTTAGTATTGTCGTAATTATTAAAGTTACCTACTAAAAAATTAGTTTCACCACCTACGGCAGTATACAATTTGCAAAATTGAATCCATTCATCCGTATTGTCTAAAAATAAACCTTCTGTATTATTTAATTGAGCTTTATAATTCAAAAAAGTTTTATTCTCGTTAGCCACCTTCTGTTTTACAAAATACACACTAAGTTGATCAACGGCAAATTTGGAACCAGAAGCAAGTTTAAACCAAAACGAAACACAATAAACTTGACCAGCCACCATTGGTTCTTTTAAAGTACCTTGTATATATTCACGAAAATCGCGATCTGTACCACTCAAAATAGCTCCCATGTATCCTTCGCCATATTTAGGCTGACTGTATCCAGCAAAGTTATCTGGAACTCGTGCTTGCCCTGCACTACATTTATTAAAATAATCGGGTGTTGTGAACGAAGGATAAGTCCAGTGCGGAATTAACTTATGAGATTGGTCCATATATGTATAATCTGTAGGACATTTATCATATTCTTCAAATCTTGGGTTTAATACCATATTTTCAACCTGTGCATTTGAATGCAAAAATGAAAATGCGGTTAAAAACAAGGTGATAAATAGGGTAATTCGGTTTTTCATATATGTAGTTTTAAATTTAAATAGAATATTACTGTTGTTTTAAAAAGTAAATTTATAAAAATATGTTCAATTAATAGAACATAAAATCATCATATAACTTAAATGTTTATTCATCGTATCTAAAATCAAAAAAAAATAAATAATTAATCTTAAAAATCATTCTATAATAATTTTAAGTACTCAAAAAAAACTGTTTAAAATCTATTTTGTAATATAATATTTCTAGTTTACGAAGTTAAAGTAGCTTGTAAATCAACCTGTAAGGCTGAAATAATTAGCGGGAGAACGCCCTGATATATTAGTGCAATATATGACACCAACCCTGAAAATGGGCTAACGCCCTTTATGGTAACCTTTTTATATTAATAGCATAGGGCAACGTCCTATGCTTGTGATTGGGCTATTTCATACCTATTTATAACTTCGCAAAGCAGTTATAGATAAAGTTAAAAAACGCAAACATAGCAGAGTTACTGTGAGTATTTTTAATTTTGTATATGTGCAAAAGATATTTATCAAAGTCGCAAAATATTTTTAGTGAATACTAAGTAGTGTCTGTTCAGTAATAATGTTTACAGATTAAGCGAAATTAGTTTATGTGATAATATGGCAAAAAAACGTAGACATAGCAGCGATATATAGAGGCTTTTTAACCTATCTGACCTACAAGGTAGGTGTAATTAACGAATAAAACAACATTCATAAATGTATAGTTTTGAACAGACACTAAGTATAAAATTTAATCAGTTTTTAAGCAAGTTAGAGCTTTGAATCATAAAAACTAAATTTTTGAATACGTCACATTTTATGTTTTTATTTCGTGTTTAAGTAACTATTTCATGATTTTGAAAAAAGAAATTATCTTGCGTAAATCATCTGACTGTGAAGATAAACTTTGTGCATTTACATTTAATTCTTGAGCAGATAATGCTGTCATCTGTGTAACTTGACTCAAACTAGCTAATGCATTATTTACTTCACTGCTACCTGCTTTTTGTTCATCGCTAGATGCTGAAATCTCTCCCATTATAGTTGCAGTTTTGTTTAGCTCACTCGATAATTCAGAAAACAAATATTCTGTTTTCTCACTTAATTCCACACTATTATTAGAAAGATCATTTATTTCATTCGCGCTTAACCTACTACGTTCAGCAAGTTTTTTTATTTCACTAGAAACAACAGCAAAACCTTTTCCGTATTCTCCAGCACGTGCTGCCTCAACTGCAGCATTCAGTGCAAGCATATTAGTTTGTTGCGATATCTCATTTATTATTGATATTTTTTCGGCAATTGCTTTGTTAGCATATAAGCTTTTATCAGATGATTCTTTTACTGTAGTCATTTTAGTTTTAGTGCTTTGAGTGAATTCATTACCATTATTAGAATTCATAGTATTCTGCTCTATATTAGACATTATTTGTTCCATTGTTGCTGAAACCTCTTCTGTTGATGATGCTTGCTCACTAGCTCCTTGTGCAAGGTTGTTTGAGCTGTTTATAAGCTGAATACTTGCTTCACTAATATTACTAGAGCCATTACTTATGTTTGTAACAACATTGTTTAGAATATCTGTAAGCTTTTTTATAGCATTTGCCATTTGTCCTAATTCATCATTTCGCTCTAGCATTTTACTATTGTGTTTTACTACTAGTTCTCCTTCCGATAGTTTTACAATATTATTAATTACTGCCTGTAAAGGTTTTTTAATAAGACCTACAACCTGAGATATTAAAAAAACAGATACCCCAATGCCTACAGGTAGAGATATTAATGTTGGATAAATTTCTGGAAAACCACCTGATAACTTAGTGTTTGCAACAATAAATAATAAATTTATTGCCCACAATATACCAATATTAAATAGCACTGAACCTTTAAACAGTATGCGTAAAACAATAAATGCAACAGGTAAGCCTGCACCAATAACAACTAAAATATTTTTAAATACCGGATCCATAATTAAATATTTATATTAAAATGGTATAATATGTTTATCATTAAAGTTAACAAATAATTCAAATATTAGTACAACAATTCGTTAAACCAACCCGCAGACAAGCTTTCACTTTTAGATTAAAAAACTAATATTGTAATACTTCGTTAAACCTGCCTGTGGCAGACAGGTCTTTGTTTTGCGCAAAG
>JAUXEM010000233.1 GCA_030620515.1 Salinivirgaceae bacterium | reverse complement strand
TAGGCACTTTTATATATAAACACAAACCTACATGATTTTTGAAACATTGACAAGTTGCTTTATAAAATAATACACAACGATTATGACATAATTTTACCTTCAAATATTGTATTCAAATAAAAAAAATAACATCGAATATGTAATACATTACAAAATTATTATTGCAAATATTGTAATAGAATACAAAATTAACATTTCGTTAAACCTGCCTGTGGCAGACAGGTCTTTGTTTCTCGCAAAGCCGCTAAGTCGCAAAGGTTTTATATTAAGTCAATTAGTTACATTGTGCTAATTATTGTAATTAGCTATTTATCAGATAGATATAAAAACATACCGAACCATTGCAAAATATAACTTATTCTATTGTTAATAATGCGTATCAAGGATTGAACCCACCTTGGGGTTCTTTTTATATATACTTTATTAACATGGGTTTTACCCGTGGCTACTTGCCCGACTACGTCATTCAGGCGGGTTGTAATTTAACCCGCCAATTGGTGGGTATAAGAAGGGCAACGAACATTAACAATCACAGAGTCACTGCGATGAGGCACGACGCAGCAGTCCGTTGCCACAACCAGAGGGTTTCTATGACCCAACGGAATGTTATTATTTTAAATCAATGAGACTTTGATTTTGTGTAACAAAATTAATTAGTCGAACTGATCCTGAGCGGAGTCGAAGGATCTCATGGGTTATACTCGCCTGCCAAGTGCAACGTCGGGCAGGTTCCCAGCCCCTTGGGGCGAAATAAATACAATTCCGCTTGCGGCGGGGCAGTTCATTATCGTAAATATTTATAGTTACTCTATGCACTCTAAGTGCTTGAAACTTTATATTTACCTTCAGACACTTTATTTACGCATATATCTACATTCTTTCATATCTGACAAAAAACATCAAAATAAACATCCCAATCTAATAAAACATAGTAATTTTGCAGTCTAATTTCAAAAAACGACACAAATGTCAGAAATGGAGAAAGACAAGTATTTGTTTGAGGAGTTTCCACCCGTTACTACTAAAGAGTGGGAAGACAAAATCGCTAAAGATTTAAAAGGAGCCGACTACGATCGGAAACTAATTTGGAGAACTAACGAAGGAATTAATGTTCGTCCGTATTACCGTAGCGAAGATTTAGAGAAACTAAAGTATCTAGATGTAGCACCTAACGAATTCCCGTTTGTTAGAGGGTGTAATGTTGAAAAGAACAAGTGGTTCATTCGTCAAGATATTCAAGTAAGCAATTTTGCTGCAGCTAATGAAAAAGCAATTGAATTACTCGGTAAAGGGGTTGATTCGTTAGGTTTTGTTATTGCTAAAGAAGTATCGTTTACAAAAGACGATATAGCTACTTTATTAAAAGACATACCAGTAAACGAGGTTGAAATAAACTTTATTGCAGGTTATGGTGCTTTGGAAATTGCAAAGGCGCTAAACGAAATTGAAATTGACCAATCTATAATTGGTTCACTAAAATTCGACCCGTTTATGTGCATGGCAAAAATCGGAAAATATTGTTCTGCAAATCCTTTAGCTGATGCAGCTACTGTGGTTAACTTACTTAAAGACTTTCCGAATTTCAAAGCACTAACCATACGTGGCGATATTTTTGAAAATGCAGGTTCATCAATAGTTCAAGAGCTTGGTTATTCATTAGCAGTAGCTAACGAATACATGGCAGGTTTAACCGATGCAGGTATTTCAGCCGATTTAGCTGCTTCATCTATAAAATTCCAGTTTGCAACAGGTTCAAACTATTTTATGGAGATTGCAAAAGTTAGAGCAGTGCGCTTATTATGGGCAAAAGTAGTAGAGCAATATTCTCCTGCTAATATATCATCGGCAATTGCCAATATTCATGCAGTTACATCTGACTGGAACAAAACCATATACGACCCATACGTAAATATGCTTCGTACACAAACCGAAGCTATGTCGTCTATTTTAGGTGGCGTAAATTCAATGACAGTTAAAGGTTTTAACACTAGCTACGAAACAGCTACCGATTTTTCTGAAAGAATTGCTCGTAACCAGCAAATATTGTTAAAAGAAGAATCGCATTTCGATAAAGTAGTTGACCCTAGTGCTGGTTCATATTATATTGAGTCGCTTACCGATAGTATTGCCGAACAAGCATGGAAACTATTTATTGATGTTGAAGAAAAAGGTGGATTTACTACTGTATTTAAAACAGGTACAATTCAATCAGCCATTAAAGAATTAGCCAATAAACGTGATATGGATATTGCTAACCGTAAAGAGAATTTCTTAGGGGTTAACCAATTTCCAAACTTTACTGAGGCTGCTGATGATAGTTTAGATGCTTCATTATTTGAAAGAAAAACTACTGAAGCCGGCGATGCTGAGCCTTTAGTTGCTTATCGCGGAGCTATGGCTATTGAGGCATTGCGATTTAAAACCGATATTTTTGCTAAAAACAATAAACGTCCGTTAGCATTTATGCTTACCATGGGTGATTTAAATATGCGTAAAGCACGTGCACAATTTGCATGTAACTATTTTGCTGTTGCCGGATTCGAAGTGCAAGATAATAACGGTTTTGAAACTGTTGCTGAAGGTATTAAAGCTGCGCAAGACGCTAAAGCTGAAATAATAGTACTATGTAGTTCCGACGATGAATATGCAACATTAGCTCCTGAGGTTTTAGCTCAAGCTGGTAATAAAATTACTGTTGTTGCAGGATTCCCTAAGGCTATAATGGAAGATCTTAAAAGTGCAGGTATTAAGCACTTTGTTCATGTGAAAAGTAATTTAATAGATACATTAACCGGATTTCAAAAAGAATTAGGAATTGAATAGAAACTAGACGCTAGAAACTAGACTCTAGAAACTAGACACTAGACTATAGACAAGTCTAGCTTCTATAATCTAATATCTAATAATCTTAAAAAATTATGAGACCAGATTTTAAAAATATAGATTTCAGATCAACCTCAAAACCAGCAAATGCAGGTAAAGGTGAGAATTTGAAAAATACAAAGAAAGATTGGATGACTGCCGAGCAGATTCCAGTTAAGCCGGTTTATACCAGAGCAGATTTAGAAGGAATGCAGCACTTGAATTACGCAGCCGGACTTGCTCCGTTTTTGCGTGGCCCATATTCAGGTATGTATGCTTTTCGTCCTTGGACAGTACGCCAGTATGCAGGTTTTTCAACTGCCGAAGAATCAAATGCATTTTACCGTCGTAACTTAGCAGCAGGGCAAAAAGGACTTTCTGTTGCTTTCGACCTTGCAACGCACCGTGGCTACGATTCAGACCACCCCCGTGTTGTTGGCGATGTTGGTAAAGCAGGTGTAGCTATCGACTCTATTGCCGATATGAAAATTTTATTCGATCAAATTCCTTTGAATAAAATGTCGGTATCTATGACAATGAACGGAGCCGTACTTCCAATTATGGCTTTTTACATTGTTACCGCTTTAGAACAGGGCGCTAAACTTGAAGATTTAGCTGGAACAATTCAGAACGATATTTTGAAAGAATTCATGGTAAGAAATACATATATTTTTCCACCAGAATTCTCAATGAAAACCATTGCCGATATTTTCGAATACACTTCGAAATATATGCCTAAGTTTAACTCTATCTCAATTTCGGGTTATCACATGCAAGAGGCAGGTGCAACCAACGATATTGAAATGGCATATACTTTAGCCGATGGATTAGAATATTTACGCACAGGTGTAAAAGCCGGTATCGATATTGATGCATTTGCTCCACGTTTATCTTTCTTTTGGGCTATTGGTGTTAACCAATTTATGGAGATAGCTAAAATGCGTGCTGCACGTATGATTTGGGCTAAATTGGTAAAACAATTTAATCCAAAAAATCCTAAATCCTTAGCTTTACGTACGCACTCGCAAACTTCGGGTTGGAGTTTAACCGAGCAAGACCCATTTAATAATGTTGGTCGTACTTGTATTGAGGCTATGGCTGCTGCACTTGGTCACACGCAATCGTTACACACTAATGCATTAGATGAGGCTATTGCTTTACCAACCGATTTCTCGGCACGTATTGCTCGTAATACTCAAATTTACTTACAAGACGAAACTAATATTTGTAAGTCGCTTGACCCTTGGGCTGGTTCTTATTATGTGGAGAGCTTAACTAAAGATATTTACGAAAGAGCTTGGAAACTTATTGAAGAAGTGGAAGAACTTGGTGGTATGGCAAAAGCTATTGAAACTGGAGTTCCGAAAATGAGAATTGAAGAGTCTGCAGCTCGTGCTCAGGCTAAGATTGACTCAGGTGCACAAACAATTGTTGGAGTAAATAAATATAAATTAGATAAAGAAGATCCATTAGAAATTCTTGACATTGACAACACTGTTGTTCGTGAATCTCAGCTTAAGCGTATTGCACAAGTGAAAGCAGACCGTAAAGATGCTGATGTTAAAGCTGCTTTAGATGCTATTACAAAATGTGCTGGAACGGGTAAGGGTAACTTACTTGAATTAGCTGTTGAGGCTGCTAAAGCTAGAGCTACTTTAGGTGAAATTTCTGATGCATGTGAAAAAGTAGCAGGGAGGTATAAAGCAGTGATTAGATCAATTTCAGGAGTATATTCTTCAGAGGCTAAAAATGACCCACACTTTATTAAGGCTCAGGAGTTATGTACAGAGTTTGCTAAAAAAGCAGGTCGCCAGCCACGTATAATGGTTGCCAAAATGGGACAAGACGGTCACGACCGTGGTGCCAAAGTAGTTTCAACAGGTTATGCCGATATAGGCTTTGATGTTGACATAGGACCATTATTCCAAACACCGGAAGAAGCAGCAAAAGATGCTGTGGATAACGATGTGCACATATTGGGAGTTTCATCATTAGCTGCTGGACATAAAACTTTAATTCCTTCGGTAATGGAAGAGCTTAAGAAATTAGGTCGCGAAGATATTATGGTAATTGCTGGTGGGGTTATTCCTGCTCAAGATTACAAGTATCTTTATGATGCTGGTGTAGTTGGTATTTTTGGACCTGGTACTTCAGTTTCGAAAGCTGCTGTTCAAATCTTAGATATTCTTATTAAAACTATTTAATAGTTAAATAGATATAATAAGACCTTACAGATTTCAAAAACCTGTAAGGTCTTTTAAATAATTGAACCACTCTGCTTGCAGGGTGGTTTTTTGTGTGTGTAATATTTTTAGAGAACCTATTGTAGGTATTCTGTGGGGTTATAGATCATCATTCTTTTTTCGCTGGTTACTAAGTTGTTAGGTAATGTGTATTTTGTATTGAACCAAT
>JAUXEM010000276.1 GCA_030620515.1 Salinivirgaceae bacterium | reverse complement strand
TGAAGCCCCAAGATATATGAGGCTTATGTTCTACAATTGCGAAAACCTTTTCGATATTTATGACGATAGCTTAATCAACGATGAAGAATTTTTACCTAAAGGAGTTAAATATTGGAATAGCTACCGATATTATACAAAACTTACTCAAATTAGTAAAGTAATTACCGCTGTTGGTGGATGGGTAGCACCCGAAATTGTTGGTTTATGTGAAATAGAAAATCGTACTGTTTTAAATGACCTAACATCCAAAACACAGTTATACCAATTTAACTATAAAATAATTCACAAAGAATCGCCCGATAAGCGAGGTATTGATGTAGCATTACTTTATAAACCAAAAGCATTTACTCCAATTCATACTGAATTTATAGAAGTAATTTTCCCTGGTATTAACCCACGAAGCACAAGAGACATACTTTACACCAGAGGATTAACTAAGCAAAATGACACTTTACATATATTTATAAACCATTGGCCTTCGCGTTGGGGTGGTCAACTAGAATCAGAAGATAGAAGAGTATTTACAGCATCACTGCTACGAGCAAAAGTAGATTCTATAGTAGCAGCTACACCCAATGCATACATTTTTATAACTGGTGATTTAAACGATGAACCAAATAATAAAAGCATAACAAAAACCTTGAAGGCTAACAGTAATATTGAATCCCCTAACGAAAATGAATTGTATAGCTTATCGTATTCCATGCAATTTAAAAACGGTCAAGCCACCTATAAATACCAAGGACATTGGGGGATTTTAGACCATCTAGTTGTTTCTGGCTGTTTACTAAACAAGGATAATTCTTTGTTTACATCTTTGGAAAATGCGCATATACTAAATGCTCCATTTTTATTAGAAGATGATGATTCGTATATTGGAAATAAACCCTTTAGAACCTACAGCGGATATAAATACATAGGTGGTTATTCAGACCACTTACCTATTTTTATTGATTTGCATAAAAGAGATAAATGAGTAAATAATTCTTGGGGCAAGCCCACGAGGCATTAAAATTCAAATTTCAAATCTCAAATCTCAACAAACAAACGAGGCAATCCTCGAGGAATCTGTCCGACGTTGAACTTGGCAGGCGGGTTATACCGAAAGTGATTAAGTGAATAAAATCAATATATTACTTCACAGGTTTAAAACCCATCTCCTGTCCTATTTTCAACATAAACTCTTTAGCAGCATTGTAATTATTTTCTATTTCACCATCAAGTATAGCATCTTTAATGGCTGCTTTAATATCGCCAATGGCTTTGCATGGTGGTAAATTAAAGGTTTCAATAATTTCTTCGCCAACAATTGGAGGTTGCCAGTTTCTTACATGATCTTTTTCCTCAACTTCTTTTAACTTACGTCTAACTAATTGATAGTTGCCTAGGTATTTAGCAACCTTATCTGGATTTTTCGAGGTTATATCAGCATCGCATAAAGTCATTAAATCCTCAATATCGTCGCCAGCTTCAAATAATAATCTACGAACAGCTGAATCGGTTACTATCTCTTGAGCCAATACTATGGGACGCATATGCAAGCCTACTATTTTCTCAACGTATTTCATTTTATCGTGTAATGGCAATTTCAAATTCCTGAATATCTTAGGAATCATTTTGCTACCAATAAACTCATGCCCGTGAAATGTCCACCCTAGGGATTCGCTATATCGTTTAGTTTTTGGTTTGCCAATATCGTGCAGCAAGGCAGCCCAACGCAACCA
Organism: Salinivirgaceae bacterium; assembly: GCA_030620515.1. GTDB lineage: Bacteria > Bacteroidota > Bacteroidia > Bacteroidales > SZUA-534 > JAUXEM01. The sequence continues at coordinate 2,141 of JAUXEM010000276.1, read as the reverse complement.
TACATTATCGGTATGCTTGCAAATATTATCTAAAACCTCAAGCGTATGGTAAAAGTTATCTTTATGTTTCTGTCCTCCTTTAATATCAATACCTTTCATAGCTTCAAGCTCAGGCAAAATAATAGCCAACAAACCCGTTTTTTGCAAAAGCTTAAAACCAAAGCTAGGTTTATCGCAAAGCATAATCTTATTTAGCTCATCGGCAATTCTTTCCGACGAAATAATTTTAATCCTGTCTTTATTTCGCTCAATAGATTCCATAGAATCATCGCAAATTCGAAATATTAACTGATTTGCAAAGCGAATCGCTCTTAACATCCTTAAGGGATCATCGGAATATGTTGTATCTGGATCAAGTGGAGTGCGAATAATTTTACTATCTAAATCAGACAAACCGGTAAAAGGATCTATTAACTCTCCAAACTTATCAGGCGATAAATTAATTGCTAAAGCGTTAATAGTAAAATCCCTACGCTTCTGATCATCTTCTAAAGTACCATCCTCAACTATCGGTTTTCGCGAATTTCTATTATACGATTCACGTCTTGCACCAACAAATTCGACCTCAAGATTGTTATAACGAAACATGGCAGTACCAAAATTACGAAATACTGAAATTTTTATGGCTGGATTCAAAGCATTAGCAACTTTCTTTGCTAATTCAATTCCACTACCTACTGTAACAATGTCAATATCTTTCGATGGACGTTTCAAGAGAATATCACGTACATATCCGCCAATAACAAAGGCTTGTTGTTTGTTTTCTCCCACTATCCTCGATATTGTGGTAAATATTATATTATCAATATGCTGCTTCATTTATTCAACTGACATTATTTCATTAAGTGGGACAAAATTACAATTATTTCCATCTTTTGGAAGCGAAAAAGCAGGAATTAAACGTGGCATGCGTTTTGTGTATTTATCTACATATATAGATTTGTAAATTACTAAAAAATATAATTATGATTGAGCATTTAACTTCAGAAACATTTAAAGAGAAAGTATTTAATTACGAGCAAAATAAAGAGTGGAAATTTGAAGGCGATGTACCTTGTGTTATTGATTTTTATGCCGATTGGTGTGGACCATGTAAGATGGTAGCTCCTGTATTAGAAGAGCTACAAAAGGAGTACGATGGCAAACTTAATATTTACAAAGTAGATACCGAAGATCAAAAAGAACTATCTGCTATGTTTGGAATTCAAAGCATTCCATCTATTTTATTTATTCCTAAAGAAGGACAACCACAAATGTCGCAAGGAGCTTTACCAAAAGATTCTTTTAAACAAGCTTTTACTGATGTATTAAAAGTAGAGTAAATCAAATACTACTTCTTTAAAAGAGCCCTCCAATTTATTTTGTTGGGCTCTTTTAGTTCAATAATCTTATTATGCCATACAAAACCATGTATTGGTATCGCATATTTATTGCACTCATATTCTGTTTTATTGTTTTTTAAACTTCCAATAATTGGAAACAGCACAGGACAAAAACTACCCCACGCAACAGGATTTGCAACCCGCATAAACTCTTTCCCAGTAATTAAAGATTTAAACCCATATAATTCAGCTCCCTTTTGCTGAACCTCAATTTGCATTAATTTATTTGAAATATAATGCTTCATTTTTCTTTATGCTTTAGTAATTTTCGATCTAAAATGCTTTACCTTTCATTAAATGCTAATTTTATCATTTAAATTTTAAATTAATGCAACTCAGCACCACAGTAAAAGGCTATTTATATGCTCTAATTGCAACTATTGCATTATCAAACGTTTATATATTTAGCAAAGCGGCTTTAAACGAAGTGCACATTGCACAATTTGGCTTTTATTGGTTTGGCTTTGCCATATTATGGAATATAATTTTTAGCATAGCAACAGGCAAATTTAAAACGATTAAAGCTGTATCTGCTTTTCAAGCTAAGCATTTGTTTGGCATTGGCATAGTTGAGATTATTGCCACATCGGCAATTTTTGTTGCCATAGCCACTATATCTAACCCAGCTATTCCGGCAATGTTACGGAATTTAGAACCAGTATTAATTGTTGTACTAACAACATTTATATTAAAAGAGAAATATAATAGAACAGAAACTTTTGGCGTAGCACTCACTTTAATAGGCACTTTAATTATATC
>JAUXEM010000160.1 GCA_030620515.1 Salinivirgaceae bacterium | reverse complement strand
TTTAAGGTGGTTATTGCATGAGGGATCCACCTCTTCCCATACCGAACAGAGAAGTTAAGCCTCATAGCGCCGATGGTACTGCATAGAGTGGGAGAGTAGGACGCCGCCGACTTTTAAGCCTCAATCATTTATTTGATTGGGGCTTTTTTGCGTTTAGTCGCTAGTAATTATGATAAATAAAATGTTTGTATTTATTGTAAAGTTTGTTGATATTATAAAATATGCTTTCTCAGTTTAACCTATAGTTATATTATTATAGAATAAAAAATAGAGAAGTTAAGCCATAAGCATTTATTAGGCGACGATGGTACTTGTCTATACTGAGACTAGTGGAGAATCGGATGCCGCCGACTTTTAAATCAATATTCAAGTAATTGAGTATCGGTTTTTTTGATAAATATATTACTTAAATAGCGTGATGGACTTGTCTAGAAGTATTACAATTTTTACTATTCTTAAACGAAAAATTAAGATATAGTGAAACTAAATTTCAGATACAAAAAATTACTATACAGCACTTTGTATAGTTGCAGTATAATTGTATATATATTGTGTTAGTTTCCTTCGTTACTTATGAATTTAATTCTCATTAAACGAATATCCTCTTCACTATATTCATCTTCCCCTAATTCTTCTACTGCAGCTATTATGGATTCAGATTCTGCTTCTTCCATAAAATATTCATATATCTCATCTTGATAATCATCATCGAGAACTTCATCAATATAGTAGTCAATATTAATACGTGTACCTGAATATACAATAGCTTCAATTTCCTTAAGAAGATCAGTAATGCTAATACCTTTGGACTCGGCTATTGTATTTAATGGAACTTTTCTATCTATGGCTTGAATAATATGCACTTTAAGTCCTGATTTATTGACAATAGATTTTACAACTAAATCTAGAGGACGTTCAATCTCATTCTCATCGACATAAACTTTAATTAGTTCGTAAAATTCTTTTCCATATCGTTTAGCTTTACCTATTCCAACACCTGTCATGTTTTGCATTTCATCAGCTGTGATTGGGTAATGAATTGCCATGTCTTGTAATGAGGGATCCTGAAAAATAACAAATGGCGGTATGCCCTTATCTTTTGCCAGACTTTTTCTTAAATCCTTAAGCATTGCAAATAAATTTGGATCAGCAGAACTGCTACTAGATTGTAATTTGTCATTTTCCGATTCAACCTTATCATAATCATGATCTTGTATAAGCATGAATGAGGTTGGATTTTTTAGAAAATCATGTCCCTTTTGTGTGACTTTAAGCAAACCGTAATTCTCTATGTCTTTAGAGAGTAATTTGGCGATAAGTGCTTGTCTAATAGCTCCATTCCAGAACTTTATATCTTTATCTTTACCAATGCCAAATTCTGGAATATGATGATGTTTATATGATTTAACTGAATAAGATTCATTTCCATTTAAGATACTCGCAACATGATCTGATTTAAAGTACTCCTTAACTGCCAATACAACATTTATGGTTTTTATTATTTCGTCTTTACCTTCAAATTGCTCTTTCGGATGTAGGCAATTATCGCAAGTTTCACAGTTTTTAATTTGATAATTTTCGCCAAAATAATGAAGTAAATATTTTCTTCTACATAGAGCAGATTCTGAATAAGATACTGTTTCTAGCAAAAGATGTTTTCCAATTTCTTGTTCTGCTACAGGTTTACCCTGCATAAATTTCTCAAGTTTTTGTATGTCTTTGTATGAATAAAACGAAATGCAATGTCCTTCTCCCCCGTCTCTACCTGCTCTACCTGTTTCTTGATAATATCCTTCAAGACTTTTAGGCACGTCGTAATGAATTACAAATCGCACATCTGGTTTATCGATACCCATTCCAAATGCAATTGTTGCAACAATAACATCAACCTCTTCCATTAAGAATTTATCTTGATTTCCAGAGCGTGTTCCCGAGTCCATGCCTGCATGATATGCTAGAGCATTAATGCCGTTAACACGTAGGGTTTCTGCTAATTCTTCTACTTTCTTGCGACTCAGGCAATATATAATACCTGATTTGCCGTTATTATTTTTTATGAATCTAATTATTTCTTTAGTTGCATCTGATTTTGGTCTTACCTCGTAATATAAATTAGCTCTATTGAAAGATGATTTAAAAACATTAGCATCTAACATGCCAAGATTTTTCTGTATATCACTTTGAACCTTTGGTGTCGCAGTTGCAGTTAATGCTATAATTGGGGCTCGACCAATTTCTTCAACAATTAGCTTAATACGTCTATATTCTGGTCTAAAATCATGTCCCCATTCCGAAATACAATGCGCTTCATCAATGGCATAAAAAGATATTTTCACTCCTTGTAAGAATTTAATGTTTTCTTCTTTTGTTAATGATTCAGGAGCTACATAAAGCATCTTAGTTTTTCCTGCCAAAATATCTTCTTTAACTTGCAATATTTCAGCTTTTGATAGTGAAGAGTTTAGAAAATGTGCAATACCATCTTCCTCACTAAAGCCACGCATAGCATCAACTTGATTCTTCATCAATGCAATAAGAGGTGATATAATTATAGCTGTTCCCTCTAAAATGAGTGCGGGGAGCTGATAACAAAGTGATTTGCCTCCGCCTGTAGGCATTAATACAAATGAATCATTTCCAGAAAGTAGATTATTAATAATTTTTTCCTGAGTCCCTTTAAATGTATTAAAGCCAAAATGCTTTTTTAAATACCCCGTTAATTCCATAGTCTTAAAGTTACTATCTCAAAATGGAGAAACAAAATAAATATTGAAAATAATTAATATATCTAATTTAGTAAAAAAAAGACAAATAAAGTTATTTGTGTTCCATTTTTGTGTACTTGAAATTAGTATGTAACTTTACCCCAAATTAATAGATTAAATCAATAGTTTGTGAAAAGTAATATCGAAATAATAGAAATTGGAAAACAGGTAATTAGGCATGAAGCTAATGCTATAAAGCTGTTGGAGCAATGTATTGACAATGATTTTGCAAAAGCTGTAGAAGTGATTTATAACTCAAAAGGAAGAGTTATTATTACAGGTATTGGGAAAAGTGCAAATATTTCTCAAAAGATTGTGGCAACACTAAATTCAACGGGTACTCCTGCTGTTTTTATGCATGCTGCGGATGCAATCCATGGGGATTTAGGTATTGTGCAAGAGAATGATGTAGTTGTATGCATTTCTAAAAGTGGTAACACACCTGAGATTAAAGTGCTTTTGCCATTAATAAAAATGCGTGATAATAAACTAATTGCAATTGTATCGAATACTGATTCGTTTTTAGCAAAGCAATCAGATTTTGTTTTAAAAGCGCATATAGAAGATGAAGCTTGTCCAAATAATTTAGCACCAACATCAAGTACAACTGCACAGTTGGTGATGGGAGATGCCTTAGCTATAGCTTTGCTTGATTATAGGAAATTTTCATCCGAGGATTTTGCCAAGCACCATCCTGGTGGTTCATTGGGCAAGAAACTTTATTTAAGGGTTAGTGATTTGTTTAGTGAAAATGAGAAACCTTACGTTTACGAAGAGGATTCTATTGAGAAAGTCATTTTAGAGATAACAACAAAACGTTTAGGAGCAACAGCAGTTGTTTCACAAAGCAATGCAATATTAGGTGTAATTACAGATGGAGACTTAAGGCGCATGCTATATTCTGGAAAAGAATCAAAAGGGCTTATTGCAAAAGACGTAATGAGTATTAATCCCAAGGTGATTAAAGCAAATGAATTGGCAGCAAAAGCTTTTAACTTAATGGAAAAAAATAGTATTACACAGCTAATTGTCGTTAGTGGGGAAGGTTACGTTGGAATGATACATATTCACGATATATTAAAGGAGGGTATTGTATAGCAACGAATTGCTGCACCTTATCCTGTCATGTCTGCTGCAGATTTGCCTCCAGACATGCCTAACACCTATCTATAGCAGTAAAACTAACTTTAAGTTGGGTTATCAACACATAAAGGTTGATAATTAAATTAGATTGTGTAGGTAACTCGTGGCTTATTAATATATTTTTGTAAAAAAAATATAATGTTGCGAGCAGGAATAGTTGGCTTTAAAAATAGGGAAAAGTATATTGGAGCTTTAAGAAATCTTAATTCTTGCATATACGTAGGAATATATGCCCCATCTTTTCAAATAGATTTAAAACTTTTTAATAGTATAGAACAAGGGGTTTTAAGCTTTGAGAATTTAGTAAATCAATGTGATTTGATAATATTTTCAGCTGGGGATAGTATTTTCTATCCTCTGATAAAAGAGGCAATCCGTTGTTCAAAGGCTGTATTTCTAGATAGTGTAAGCAAATATACTTATGAGCAAATCAATTTATTGATAAAATTATCACAAGAAGCTAATATTCAAATACAAGTTGCGCATCCAAATATGTACCACGATGCTATGAAATTGTATTTAGATAAACGAACTCAGCCATTGATGATTGAAAGCGATGTGCAAATTAAATTTGCAGAAAACATTCTTAAAGATGTTCGCGAAGAAGTTAGTAATGTATTGTTTATAGTTAAAAGTACAATTAAAAAAGTAGGAACAAATATTGTATCTTCTTGTAGTGAGATACCTGACTTATATAACTTATCGATTGAATTTAACAACGGTTGTTTTTGTAGAATATTAGTGAGTTTAATTAAGCTGCCTGTTCAGAAGAAAGTACGAATTATTGGTGTTAATTCTAATTTTGAATTAAACTTTTCAAAATCAGAAAGTTCATTTAGTATCAATGGAGTATCGAAAATAAAAGCATATGATTTTAATAGTAATTCTACAGAAAAACTAGTTACAAAACAGTTAGGAGAATTATATCTGCATATAATGAATTCCACTTTCCCAGAATACTCTCTTGATTATGAGCTGGATGCTTCATTAGTAATAGAGGAGGTTACCCGCAAGCTTAGAGTGTACATGAATATAGTATAGCTGAGTTTTTTTGCTTTCTTTGCAATAATTTTTTAAAAGCATCGTTTTACTATAAATATTTGGGCATGCATTACAAACACAGCTTACTGATATTGTTGACTTTTTTTTCTTTTATTGGTTGTGAGTATAAAACTGATGATCCTATTCCAGGTTATGTAACAATAAACAATATAATGCTTGACCATGAAAGGAATACTTTAGGAATAACAGACGCCTGGGTTTATGTTAATAATAATATTCTTGGAGTATATGAATTACCTGCTCACTTTCCAGTTGTTGCCGAAGGAACCACAAAAATTACAGTTATTCCGGGTGTTAAAGTAAACGGAATTAGCGATACTCGAACTTTCTATCCTTTTTATGAACCATACAATATAGATATTAACTTTGAGGCTGCGAAGGAATATAATTTGAAAGATGTTCGATCACGATATTACGATTGGGCAACAAAATTAATGGTGGATGATTTTGAAGGGCAGAGTCCTTATTTTAAAAATGATTATTCAAGCGATACTTCAATGTATAATATAAAGATGGAAGATGCCGTTGAAGGAAGCAAATCAGGTGTAATTCATTTAGATACATTAGTAAATGTTAGATATTTTGAAGCGGCAACAATTGATAAATTCATAATTCCTGATTTTAACGATTACTCCGGAATGTATTTAGAAATGAATTTCAGATGCGATAATGCAGTTGAAATTGGCTTAATTGTGGAAGAATCTGGAGTAACAAAAGCTCAATTAATTTCTTTGTTTCCAACAAACAAGTGGAAGAAAATTTATATAGATTTATATAATCCTCTAATTACGTATAATGAAGGATCTAAGTTTAAGGTATATATTTCTGCAGGTATAGATAAAGATAAAGCTACTGCAACTATTTATTTAGACGATATGAAAATAGTTCACTAAGGCATGAGAAAAAAGAATCCTAAAATACAAGTATTAAAATATGTAACAGTTGATTTTGTTACCGCTTTAATTACATGGGTTTTATTTTTCTTGTTTAGGAAAAAAATAATTGAAGCTCCCATTTATGGAGATAATATATGGCTAAATGTTAGCGATCGTTTTTATATGGGTTTAGCACTTATTCCGCTTTTTTGGTTGTTGGCGTATTATGTTGGCGGAGAATATCATAATATTTATAGAAAATCGAGATTACAGGAGCTTGGGCGAACTTTATTTCTTACCATACTCGGAGTTATAGTTATCTTCTTTATTTTAATTCTTGATGATACAATAATTTCATACAGAAGCTATTATCAATCCTTTTTCTTTCTATTAGTGGTTCATTTTACATTCACTTACTTTCCACGACTATTTATTACTACCCGCACAATTCACAAGTTGCAAAATCAAGTTATTGGATACCCCACATTGATTATTGGCAGTAATGAGAAAGCAATACAACTTTACAACGACCTAAAAAGGAAGGAGAAGTCTCCAGGTATTCAAATAGTTGGTTTTATAACTGTAAATGGTGGAAGTAAAACCCCATTGAGTAATTCAATACCATATTACGGGAAACTAGATAGCTTGATAGATATTATTAATGAGTACGGTATTGAAGAAGTAATTGTTGCAATTGAACCTTCGGAAAGAGAACAGCTTCAGCAAATACTTATTAAAACAAAAGCTACAAATGTATTTATAAAAGCGATACCCGATTTGCTAGATATCTTAACGGGTGCGGTTAAGATTTCATCAATTTATGGAGCTCCATTAATTGAATTAACTCATGATTTAATGCCTGCATGGCAAGAGAACTTAAAAAGAGTTATTGATGTGTTGTTTTCATTATTGGCAATTGTTGTGTTATCACCATTATATATCTTCTTGAGTATAGGTGTAAAACTTTCATCGTCAGGCCCCATACTATACACCCAAAAAAGAGTTGGTAGATACGCTAAGGAATTTTCCATATATAAGTTTAGATCAATGTATGTGGATGCTGAAAAAAACGGACCTGCATTATCCAGTAAGAATGACCCTAGAATTACAAAATTTGGACTATTTATGCGCAAAATGCGGTTCGATGAGTTTCCTCAATTCTACAATGTATTAAAAGGCGATATGTCAATTGTAGGTCCAAGACCTGAGCGTATGTATTATTGCGACCAAATAGCCCAAAAAGCACCTCATTACATGTTGCTTTTTAAAGTTAGACCTGGCATTACTTCATGGGGGCAAGTTAAATTTGGATATGCTGAGAATGTAGATGAAATGATAGAACGGTTGAAATATGATATCATTTATCTTGAGAACATGTCATTATACGTAGATTTGAAAATTATGATCTACACAATAAAAACTATTGCAGAAGCTAGTGGTAAATAGTTAATTAGAATTTATACAAATAAGCAATTCTGATTATTGTCACTTCAGGAATTTCATCCATTTTGAAAATAAATTTTATCTTTGAGTGTTTTAAAAATACTCAATTAATCAATTATGCATACAAATATTAAAACTGTTTCTGCTGAAGAGGCAGTTAAGGTAATTAAATCTGGCGACAGAGTTCATTTGAGTAGTGTAGCTGTAACTCCTCATGCTCTTATTAAAGCAATGGTAGAAAGAGGTCGAAGAGGCGAACTACAAGATGTTAAAATACAACATATTCATATTGAAGACAAAATAGAATTTGCTGATCCTGAATTTGAAGGCGTTTTCGTTTCCGAACAGTTTTTTGTTGGAGGAAATTTGCGTAAGCAAACACAGGCTGGGTATGCCGATTATATCCCTGTGTTTTTGAGCGAAACACAAAAGCTAATTCGTGAAGGGTATTTAAAAGTGAATGTAGTTTTAATAATGTGTTCAGTGCCAGATAAACACGGCTTTGTTTCATTAGGCACATCTGTTGATGCTACAAGAGCTGCGATTGAATGTGCCGATATTGTTATTGCCGCAGTTAATCCGAATGTTCCACGAGCTTGGGGCGATGCAATTGTTCCTGTAAATATGATAGATTATTTTGTAGAGGATAATTCGCCACTTTACACGCATCCTGCAGCCCCTTTAACTGAAACGGATAATGCTATTGGTAGAAATGTTGCTGAACTTATTGAAGATGGAGCATGTTTGCAAATGGGTATAGGTGGAATTCCAAACGCAGTGCTTGCTCAACTGGGGAGTCATAAAGACCTTGGTGTGCATACAGAGATGTTTGCCGAAGGAATACTTCCCTTAGTGGAAAAAGGAGTAGTTAATGGAAGCAGAAAACAAATTGACCCCGGAAAAATGGTTGCTTCATTCCTTATGGGAACAAAAGAATTGTATGATTTTGTGGATGACAATCCAATGGTGGCAATGATGGATGTAAGGCATACAAATAGTGTGAATATCATACGTCAAAATCATAAAGTTACCGCTATTAATTCCGCTTTAGCTATTGATATTACAGGTCAGGTTTGTGCCGATTCAATCGGAATTAAACACTATTCTGGTGTTGGCGGACAAATTGATTTTATTCGTGGAGCAGGGTATTCAAAAGGAGGTAAGCCTATTATTGCAATGCCATCGGTTACTGCGAAAGGGGTTTCGAAAATATCTCCAACATTAATTGAAGGTTCAGGCGTTGTAACTACTCGTTCAAACATGCATTGGTTTGTTACCGAATATGGTGCAGTTAATCTCTATGGAAGAACACTACAAGATCGTGCAAAACTAATAATAAGCATAGCCCACCCGAATCATAGAGAAGCTCTTGATAAAGCTGCTTTTGAACGATTTGGCTCACATTATCGCTTTGTCCAAAAATAAATTTTAAGAAGTATTTAGTAATACAAAAAGGCTTTCATTACAAGGGAAGCCTTTTTTGCTTCTCAATAATTATACTCTTAGGGTTCACTCAAAAATACCTTCTGATTTTGATAAACATCTTTTGCACATATATAAAATTAAAAATACTCACAGTAACTCTGCTATGGTTGCGTTTTTTAACTTTATCTATGCACAAAATCTTATTTCTAAATTATCGAAC
>JAUXEM010000076.1 GCA_030620515.1 Salinivirgaceae bacterium | reverse complement strand
TTTTTTTATCTAAATTGTCTTTTTGAGTAAGATTAGCCATTATTAATCTATTTATAAATTATTACTAAATTATTGATTATACTGACAATTGCAAAGGAAATATAAAATAACTGTAATAGATTAGCTTAAAACATTTTATTAAACAGGTGATATGGTTTTTTGGCATTCCTAATAAACGATAGTTCCTTGCGCTTTTGTAAGTATCTGAAACCAAAACTCTTATATTAATAGGCGAATTTTTATATATACTTTGTTATTAGGCTTTTATACTTTATTTCACTACTCAAACCTATAAGTTGACAAGGTGGGTCTCATAACCTAACGTACTATTTGATATAAGTAAAAAGTAGAAAGTAAAAAGGAAAAAGTAAGAAGTATAAAGCGGGTTAGTATGAGCGTTTAAATTATTGTATTTTTTTGAAAAGTCTATGCCACCTAATTTTATTTTGTTGTTTGTTAATTGAGAACCAAATAAAGTTTGTGTGACCAATAATATGTGATTCTGGTAAAAATCCCCAAGTTCTACTATCTTTAGCGTTATCTCTATTGTCGTCCATAACAAAATAATAGTTGTTCTTTATAATGTATCTACTCGATATTGTGCCGTTTATATAAAAAACTGAATCTTTAAATTCTACTTTGTTATGTTCATGGGTTTCAATTATATTCTTGTACAATAGGTATGTTTGTTGCTTTAATTCAATTGTTTGCCCTTTAAATGGGATTGTAACAGGACCAAAATAATCATTATTCCAAGAGAATAATTTACTGTTTGGGAAAGTAAGTGAAGAATAAATATCCTTAAAATTACTTAGTTCATTTATATATCTAATATCCTTATTTTGTTGTATTAAATTTGCGCGTTTTTTATCCAATGGGAAATCGTAAACTCCAATATCAGACACTTTACCACCTTCTGTTATGTTATATTTATCAAGGAATTCTTTTTTAATTTCTTCTCCATTTGTAACTATCCTAAAACTAAATTGCACTTTATTAGGATGTGGTTGTACAATAGAATTAATAAATACATTTTTATTTTCTATAAGCAATGTATCTCCGGGTAGTGCAATGCATCTTTTAATTATAGTTTGTCGTTTGTCAATTGGATCAATATTTAACGATGGATAATTAAATACGATTAAATCGTTATGCTCTATATTTCCAAAGTTAGGCAATCGGAAATAGGGGAGTTGAATAATTTTTGCGTAGAGCTTATTAGAAAAAGGAAAAGTTAAAGGTGTAATAGGGAAACGTGCCCCATACTTTGTTTTATTAACAATAATATAATCGCCAAGCAGAAGTGTTTTTTCCATTTTTGTTGATGAAACCACAAATGATTGGATAACAAAATTGCGTATAACTAAAGCAAAAATAAGGGCAAGTGCTAAAGCCTTGCCCCATTCTTTAATTATACTATTTGTTTTCTTTTTTCTTTTTTTAATCATTAATTGTTCTAAACATTCGTTTAAATCTAATGTTTTTCGGAAATGATTTATCCTTATCAAGCGATAACCATACTAGTGAAGCGCGACCTACAATATGGTCTTCGGGTACAAATCCCCAAAACCTTGAATCTTGTGAGTTATGGCGATTGTCACCCATCATCCAATAATAGTCCATCTCAAAAGTGTAAGATTGAGCTATTTCTCCATCTATGTAAATGATGCTATCTTTTACCACAAGCATATGCCCTTCGTAATGCCCAATAGCTCTTTGGTATAAAGGTAAATTATGCAGTGTTAAAGCTAAAGTTTCTCCTTTTTTAGGTAACCATAATGGACCAAAATTATCTTCATTCCATTTGTATGCTGTGTCGTGAGGGAATATATAAGAACTTCCATCTCTGTCATGAGCATTTATTTTTTGAATTTGCTTAACATTAGCAAAAGCTCCGATTTTTTTAGCTATATTCTCAGAAAGTGGCATGACGTATTGACCAGCACCTTGCATTGCACCTTTTAAATCGTCTTTTGCAATACCCATTTTTTGTAGTTTTTTAGGGTTAATGCTGCTGCCATCTGTTAATATTGCATATCTGAACTGTGTAATGCCTGCTTGTTCTTGTTTATTACCGTTAACAAATAGTTGGCCATCAGTAATTTGTATATTGTCGCCAGGTATTGCAACGCATCTTTTAATATAATTCTCACATTTATCAACAGGTCGGTGAATAACGGTATATCTATTCCATACATTATCACGTCCGTAATAACGACAAAGTTGATAATAAGATTGTGTTTGTTCCTCGACACAAACAGTATCTCCTTCAGGAAAATTAAATACTACTACATCGTTGTTTTTAATGGTACGGTAACCGGGAATGCGTTCGTATGGGCGCTGCCATGCCTCGCTAAACGATTTAGCTGTAGTTGATAAAGGCATAGTATGGTGTACAAAAGGAAATGATATTGGTGTCATTGGTTTTCGTGGACCATAGGCACTTTTACTCACAAATAGATAATCGCCCACCAATAATGATTTTTCCATAGATGATGTTGGGATAGTGTATGCCTCAAAAAAGAAAGTGCGAATAAAACTAGCAGCAATTACTGCGAATATTACTGCATCTACCCATTCAACAACTCTGGTTTGTTTTTCTGCTCCTCGTTTTTTCCAAAAAGCCCAATGTACTCTTCTAGTAACATAAATATCGAATATTACAGGTAAACCAAATAGCCACCAATAGTTACCTGCCCATATTACCCATAGTAGATAAGCTATTCCAGCTATACCAAATTTCACCCATTTGTTTTTTAAATATTGTTTCATAATTTATTTTTTTAGGAGATAAAAAATCTCAATTGCAAAAATATACATTTGACTTGTTTTATTATATTTATTAATTAACAATTATTTAATAAATCAGCCATGCTAAAAATTCCTTTTTTATTTTTAATAAATTCGGCAGCTAAAACTGCTCCTAAGGCAAAACCTTTACGGCTTTTTGCTTCATGACGAATAGTTATATTATCAATTTCCGAATTGTAGAATATTTCATGAGTACCAGGTACATCACCTATTCGTTCAGATGTTATAGATAATTCGTTAGCTTTTGTGTTATTATCGTTTTTCCAAGTAGTTAATTCAGAATAGCTCTCTATTACATTGTTTGCTAAAGTTATTGCAGTACCACTAGGAGCATCTAGTTTACGAGTGTGGTGTATTTCGTTCATTGATACTTTATATTCTTTAAATGGATGCATTAGCTTAGCTAATTGCTTATTTAATTCAAAAAATAAGTTTACGCCAAGGCTAAAGTTTGATGCATAAAAGAATGCTGCATTATTGTTTTTGCAATCCTCAGTTACTTCGTCCATTTTATCTAACCAACCTGTGGTTCCAGATACTACAGGTTTGCCCGATTTGAAACATGCATAATAATTATCTACAGCTATTTCGGGTCTGCTGAATTCTATTGCAACATCAACCTTAGTTAGGTTCTCGCTATTTAAATCTGCTTTATTGTCTTTGTCAATTATTAGGGAAATGTTATGTCCTCGTTCCATTGCAATTTTCTCAATCTCTTTTCCCATCTGGCCGTAGCCTATTAATGCTATATTCATATTTTATTCGTTACGGTTTATGTAAAATTTGTATTTTTTTAATCTCCCTTATAATCTAGAATGTCTCCGGGTTTACAATTCAGTTCTCTGCATATTGCTTCAAGTGTCGTAAAACGAATTGCTTTAGCTTTACCACTTTTTAATACTGATAAGTTAGCCATGGTAATTCCTACTCGCTCAGAAAGTTCGGTGAGCGACATTTTTCGAATTGCGAGCATTACATCTAGATTTACTATTATGGCCATTTCTATTTGCTGTATAAGATTTAAATAGTTAAGTCTTGTTCTTTTTTTAGTTCAAATCCTATTTTGAATATCCCTGATATAATGAAAAATCCAATTCCAAGCCATGCAAAATTAATTATACCGTTATCGAAAATAGGAATTAGTGTTATATTGCCAAAAGTTATGCTGTTAATTAGCCAAAGTTTACAAATGCTTAGTAATAATCCGCAGCAAAACACTATTAAGCTAACTTTAGCCAGAGTATTGAACTTTTCTGTAATTCCAGAGATGAATAATGCATTTTCTTTAATTGCACTATTAAGGCTGTTAAAGAGTTTCATTAATTGGTAATTGTAAATTAAAACTACTGTTACTATAAATAGAGTATAGCCAAATATTAATGTTTGATGCATGTTTGAATTTAGAAGTAGGGCAGGAGATCCTATCATGTTGTCTAAATAGATTTTAGTGTTGTTTATTTCTGATGACATGTTACCAACCTGATGTATAATTATTTTGAAATTACCCAAGTAATTTGCCGTTAGTTCTAGTTTTTTAGTGATCAGGTTTATTATTAGAAAAATAATAGAGCCTATACCTAAAACCAAATTTATATTCCAAAGCCAATCCATGATTTTGCTTAAGCCCGAAAAAATTGTTTTAATTGAAATCATAGCTTTTATTTATTTCGATACAAAGAAAATATAAAATTATTAATAAACAAATAAAAAATATCGAAAAGCGATAAATAATTATTGAAATAAGGAGTATTTACGATTTCAGAATAGCTATAATGTAATAGTTCGTTAAGTTTTTATATCTAGTTGACAATGAGAATTTTGTGCAAAATTTGAAATCCTTACTAACATATATATTATCAGCATGTTATTTTTTTTCTCTCTACCTGCCTGAATAAGTCATACATGCTCATACTTGTCTGCCGCCAAGGTAGGCTCAAAATATAACGTGGTATTATAAAGTAACAGTTCGTTACATTTCTGTAAGTGTCTGATATTAAGACTTTTGTATTGGCAGACAAATTTTTCTATATGCTTGATTATTAGGTTTTTATATTTTGTCTCACTACTCAGATCTCATAATCTAACGTACTATTGATAAAGAGTATAGCTTTATTAATTAACAAAGAGCCTGCTAAATTGTCAATGATAATTCCATATTTAATTTTTATATACCGAGTGTATATTCAAAATTTATTTAGGAGTTTTATTATTTTCTTTCGTGACTGATATGGAATATGAACATATATTTTTAATTGTTTACCACTAGGTAAGTCAACAATTGTCATACTGTTGTTTTCTTATATTGCCTTTATGCACAATATCTTTAGAGACTAAAACATTTAAACAAAAAAATATGAGAAAAATTAATTTACTCTTAGCCTTAATGGCTTTTATAGGTAGCTCTTTTGCTCAACAAGCTTTAACACCAAGCGAAGTAGGACACATTAAAAGACATGTGCAAATGCCAGCAACAAAAGCTGTTGGTGATGTTTTTTGGAGCGAAGACTTTGCAAAAGATGATTGGATATCGACAGTTGATTTAGGTGATAAAGGTGGATACCTAAATAATGAAGATGCAATGCCTAATGATTGGTGGATTGAGGATAATACAGGTGGTGGAAACAAAAAATCACAATGGCATTGGTCCGATGTTGGAGCGCGTGGAAGATATACTTCTGCTGCACCTCATGTAGATGGTGTACACAAACTAGTTCCTAATACTGATCACGTTAAAGATGATCGTTGGGCAGTTGGTGCAACTCAAAAAAATGGATTTATTGTACTTGAGAATGACTTTTTTAATACTACAGACCTAGGTGCTGGTGCTAAAGCTGTTAATTTAGATAGTTACCTATATGTTGGACCTATTGATTGTTCAGCTCAAAAAAGTGTTATTGCGGCGTTAAATACTTATTTCAAATTATGTTGTGAAAATGAATTTACCATTATAAATCTTGATGTAAGTAATAATTATGATGAAATTGATAAATCAGGAGATTGGACATCGTTTCAAATTAACAAATTAACAAGTATTACCTCATATACTAATCCTGAAGAAAGTAGTGTTGAGTTTAATGTTTCAAAAGTTGCTGCATTACAAGGTTCAGTTTATTTCCGTTTTTATACAGTTAGAGCGTCATATTATTTTGTTATGATTGATGATTTTAAGTTAATGGAAGGGCCTAAAGATGATATTATTGCAACAACTGGTTGGGCTGATTATATGGTAGAAGGTAATGGAGATCCCTTTACTGGTGGATACTCACAAATTCCAATTGATATTGTTTCTGAGTTTAAGTCTTTCAGAATGGCTGTATATAACAATGGGGAGAATGAGGCAGGTAATGTGAAAATTACTACGGAGATATATAAAGACAATGCTTTAGATGAAACATTAGTTTCTGATAAAAAAAATATACCTGCTTTTGACAATGATACTGTGAAGGTTTTATCTAGCTATTCTCCTAATGCTATTGGAACTTATCAAATATCTTCTACCATTTCTATGACTGCAACTGATGAATTTACTGATAATAATAGTTGGGGTTATAAATTTCAAACTACAAATGATACCTATTCTCGTGTGAGGCATGGCAAAGAGGCTGAATTTTCTTCTGCAAGCCCTAGTGACTGGCAAGATGGCGGTTATGATGGTGATATGCTTGCTAGCTATTATAATTTTGAAGACGGTTCTACGGCTACATTTAGTGGCGTTAGTGTTTATATGTATCCAACTGAGCGCGCTGACGAATTAGAGGCTATTGAAAATGGTAAATTCCAAATGAAAGCTCGTGCATTTAAATATGATAAAAGCTTAGGTGAAAATGGCGAATGGTCTTCTATTGATGGTCTTCAATCTGATCTTTATACGGTTAAAACTACTGATTTAGGTAAATGGATTTACTTGCCATTATTAGATGAAGGTGTATCCTTACAAGGAGATGGTGGTTTTCTGGCTGCAATTGAAACATACACAGGCTCAACTGGTGATTTAAGATTCGAAATTGGTAGTGATGATTATGGAATAAAACAGTATAATCCGTCTACATGGTTTGCTTCTAAAGAAGGCAAGTGGGCTTATTCCGATGCCAACTATACTATTGACTTAATAGTTAATAGACCTTTAGATATTAGATCTAACGAACTTGAGCTAGTAAGTGTTTTTCCTAATCCATTTAATAATACTTTAACACTTAATAACTTAGTTAACGTTACTGATGTTATTATTACTAATATACTTGGACAAACAGTAATGACTGTTAACTCTAGCGAAGAAAAAATTGTGATTTCAACATCTAACCTTGATAAAGGTATTTATTTGATTACAATTGTTGATTCTAACAACAACACAAAAACTGAACGAGTAGTTAAGAATTAATTATTCTATTTATATATTTTAAAAGGGTATCCAATTTTTGGATACCCTTTTTTAGTTTGTAGGGTATGCTAATTAACTATATAGGTATAAGTCCTTGCAAATGTTAGGCTGCAGAAAACTAGTAACTGCTATGCTAACGCATTTAGTTTGTCGAAATATTGTTATGAACATCTGTAAACATGAACGGAAGGGCATAGCGGTTATAATAACAAAAAGTTCGAATTACCATACAGGCATGGTCGTTAATTTAAGGCGTAACATCTCCAATAACAGTTGATAATACTGTAAACAGGGTACTGTTTTATCAGATATTTACGAGAAACTAATTATTAAAATCACCCACTAAATTGGTAGTGTAACCAATATTATAGGGTGTAGTATTTAAATATTATATGCACATCCCTTTTAATTATTGACCGTCTCAAATATTAAGTAATGTAGTTAACAAGCTAAAAGGAATATGTTCGATAAAGCTTTAGTAAGAGTTTTCGAACTCAGTAAAATGTATTAGGACTGCGTTTTTGGGCTATTGGATATGAATGTTGAATTAGGGGCGATATAGTTGGTAAATTGTTAATGAGCATTTGAAGCATCACAGAAAGCCAATGGGCAAAGATAACTATAGTTTTGTTCTGGAATAGCTTCAGCCTTTCATCCTGCTAAAAACTAGGGTACTGGTAGTTCATAGTAAATACTTTTTTTGTATTTTTTACCGAACAATATGCATAAAAAAAAGGTTGCCTAACTTAATATGACAACCTTTTTGCTTAAACTACTATTACTAACTATTTTTGAATTATGCTAATTTTTTGAATAACTGAAATCTCGTTATTTGAAAATTCAACTATATGAATTCCTTCTTTTAGGAAAGATACATCAAGATCAATTACTTGCTGACCATTTCCAGTATTTTCAACTTGCTTATTTAAAACAACCTTGCCAAGTAAATCATATATCTTAATTGTTGCATTTACTGAATTTGATTCTTGGAAACTAATTTTAAGATTATTGCTGGTTGGTACCGGATAACACTTAAACGCTATGTTATTTTGGTTTGAGATACTTTCAACCTGATCTGTTTTAAATTTAGAAACCATTTGCGAGTTTAAAGAATCGTTACCGTTTTTAACCACTTCTTCTTTAAATTCGAAATAGTAATAAGCTAATTCTTTCAAGTCACTATCAGGATTAATTGTGATTTTAGTTTTATAGCTATTTATTGTTGCTGTAAACGGCACATCGGCACCATTTTCGTCCGTTTCTTTCAATATTATGTATGAACTCGGATCAATCACCTCACTACCATCTGCTGCAACAACAGAACTATTAAATGAAACAAATAAATCTGCATCAATTTTAATATATTCGCTATTGTTTGCAGGATTAATTTTAACAATTATATCTGTTTCTTCTTTTAATGGTACTATTTGAGCTTGATAAACTACTTTTGTTTCATAATCAAAAACAAATGCAATCAGGGCACAGTTTTCTTTAGGGTAAGCTGTAGCATCTACACTGAAATTTTTCACAATAGAGCTGTTATTCATTAAATCAATAACTTGACCACTTTCATCTGGATACATCCTTCTGTTAACAGTCTCTAATGTTGGCAGTAGAGGAGTTCCCCAAGGCTCATCTATATGAGATTCAGTTAAAACTAAAGTGAGTACTAAGTTATCTTTACTTACATCTTCTAATTTGTCTACAGTAACTGCTACATCAAAAACACCAGAAGCATTTGTTTTAGACGATATGATATCTATTTGAATAGGACTTTTAACAGTCATAGCTTTGTTTATTGCAGCTACATAAGGCCCATAGCAACCGCCTGAACCACATCCTCCAGAAATCATATTTTTTCCATCAAAATAAGTCTGAGGAGCTCCGGTTGAACTTAAATATTTTAAACGACCTTGTGCATAAGAGTTAGTGTATTCTGCTGGACTACTTGAAGTATGGTGTTCGATAGCAGCTATTTGTAATATACCTTCTTCGTGTATTTGGTTTAATGCCATTGCCGCATACGGACACGAACCACAAGTGAGATAAGTAGAGGATTCTACCAGAACTTGTTGTCTTTCTTTAGACCAAGTATTCAATTCTTTTGTTGCAATATTGTTTGATGGGTTATCATCTCCAGTAACAGTGGCTGTAACTTCTGCAATATAAATTTTCCCATTAGAAGAGAATGAGTGTGAAGGGAAGTAAATAGTCTTATTTTCATTTTTGTCTAAAGTAATACTCTGAGTTTTGTTATAAACAACAGTTGCTGTTCCGTATTCAGTAATTTTATACACAGCGTCAAAAGTAACACTAGGTTTAGTACCTAAATTTAAAAACTTTGCAGCTGGATCAAAATTCACACCTACAACATGTTGAGTTTTGTTATAAATACTTTGAACTAAAACGTCAGTATCAGGTAATTCCGATATTTCGACATCGTCAAATGCCCACTCTTTCACGGGAAAAGGATCGCCTGTCATGAAAAAGCAAATCTGAAAAGAGGCAGAACCTACGTCTGAACTAGTGATAGTAAAAGTTTCCTTTTTATGTTCAAAACCGTCGTTTACCTGAATATCTTCACTCCATATTTCGTTCCATGTATCCCCTCCGTCAGATGTAGAAGCAAGTCCAATAGTAAAAGTCCCATCATACGCGTCATTATATCTCTCTACTGTATGGATAAATGAGACAAAAAGGTCTGTCATTCCTGTTGTGTTGATGATAGGAGATATAAACCTCGCAGGTCTTTCATATACAGTAGAATAATCAGTGCCTAAGTGACCATCAAGTTTAGCTTCTGCTCCAGAGCCTCCTGCAAATGTAGGATCACCTTCTGACCCACCAACTGCCCAATGCTTAATCTGTTTACCACCATATGATGTAGCGTTTATAAATCCTTCCTGTAAAGTCCAATCTTGAGCTTGTCCATCGCCAGTCCATTGAGGGGTTCCAGTAGAGGTTTCCCATGAAAAATCTCCCCATGTAAAATCGTTAAAATCCTCCGTAAATACTTGTCCAAATGCTGTAACTACTGTAAGAACAGCAATGATTAATGTAAGTCCTGTTTTTCGCATATCTCTATTTTTTAAAAAATAATTATTTTATAATTGTTAAGTTTTACAAGGTTGTTGTTCAACAACTTGCTTAGGATTCAAAGATATAATTACATTTTTAATATGTTCTGGTCTCTGTTTAAAGATTTGTGCTCATGTTAAGTATCTATTCACCTGCCTACCGTTAGGCAGGCTTTTAATTATTGTTCGTGTGCCTGCCTTGCCGTCAGGTGTCAATATTTTATCTCAACCATGAGCTGTTTCATAATTTATGTTTTTTTAAACTACAACAATTGTACCAATAATCCATTGCATCTGCAATTTTTAAAGTATGACATTAGCTGACTGCCATGTATGTAAAGCAAAACGGAAATCCATATTATACAATTCTATCCAGTATGCAAAAACTAAGTATAGCTAATTAGTTTACTTAACTATATTTATTTTTTGTGTGCTAGTTTGTCCATCCTGTAAAAGAACAACTATATAAATACCATCTTTTAATTCGTTGGTGTTAATATTTAATGTGTGTTGTCCATTTTCCATAATTATAGATGGTTTATTTATTACGTTTCTTCCTAAAATATCAAATAGCTGTACTGATACAGATGCTTGACTGCTTAGGTTAAAATTGATATTTAGTTTATCCTTTACAGGATTTGGGTAGCATTTAAAGCTTTGGTAATTTGATAATAATATACCAAGTTTTGTGCCTGTTTTAAAGCGTGAACTTACTTTATCATTTTGGGTATCTTTATTGTCCTTAACTGATTTTTCTTTTAATTCAACATAATAGAATGTTGATTCATCTAATTCTGTATTAGGATCAATTGTTATTTTAGTACTATTGTCATTAATTGTAGCTGTAAAGGGTATATCAGTACCTGATTCGTTATCTTGTTTTAAAATAATATATGACGAGGGGTCGGTAATTGTAGTTCCACTAACATCAGTAACTGATTTGTTAAAGTTTACTTCAATTCTAACATCTGTTTTTGCATTTGTGCTGTTTTTAGATGGAAATATTTGTGCTGACAGTACTGAAATTTCGCTAAGCATAATACTTTCTGTCTGATATACATATTTGTCATTATCCGATTCAACAAAAGCTACTATTTCACAATTACTTATTTCAAAGCCATCATCAATTGTAATAGAATATTCTTGTTTAATTTTATCATTGTTTATTAAATCAATTGTATATCCTTCAGCATTAGGGTAAAATGCTCGGTTAACAAAATCAAGATATTCCAACGGCGGAGATGCACCCCAAGGATGATAAATATGAGTTTCGGTAAGTGCAAGCCGTAACTTAAGATTTTTTTCCACAACAGGTTCAAATTTATTTATAGTAACTATTACATTATATTTATTTGTATCATAATTTTCGCCACTAATTGAAATGCTTATTGGAGTATTTATTGCTTTACTCGATTCAAAAATTGGTTTGTAAGCCTCGAAACAATTTCCGCTTGCGCATGAACTATTTTTAACATTAATACCATCGAATATTGCGGTTGGAAAACCACTAATACCCAAATAATTAACTCTTTCTCGCGATGCATCGTGGGAATAATCATCGTTGGAATGATGTTCTATTATTGCAACCTCGTAACCTTTTTCTTTTAATTCATCGGCACCAATTGCTGCTGAGGGGCATGACCCACACCATGTGGCAGTACCTATTTCCAAAAGTACTTTTTGTTTTGCATTGGTGTAAGTGTTTATATATTTATAGATAGTGTCATTGTTTTTATTCTGATCATCTTCAAGTTGCGATATTACTTCAATTTTATATACCTGTCCGTTTTCAGGAAGAGTAAAATCCTTAAATGTTAGTTTTTTCTGTTCTCCTGCATTTAATTGAATATCTAATTGATCAGTATATAAAGCATTAGCAATTTCAGAACTATATATATTGCATTTAACTTTAAAGTCTTTATTTTCAGTTCCTATGTTTTGAATGTTCGATATAGCACCAAAACTATCTCCCGATTTAAATTGGCGCTTTGATATTATTGATAACGCTTTTATGTCAGATGAATATGGTATTTCAATAATTACATCGTCAATGTACCATCCATGAGTATTGTTGCAATCGCCATCAAAATAAAAGGCAAACTGAAAAGTTGCTGAATTAACATCTCCATTTGTTATTGGTATTGTTATTTCTTCGGGGTCAATTTTTGCTATTAACGAATCAGACCATACCTTGGTCCAATCTTCGCCGTTAGTGCTTGTAAGTACTCCTATTTTATAAAATTCTGAATCGTGTAATGCAGTATGTTTAAATTTTAGTGTTATTGCATTTTCTCCTGAAAAATCAATTTTGGGCGATATAAACCTAGCTTCACCTTTATCAGAATACGGATACCAATCAAACATTAATTCCGGAGATTCTCCGCCGGCTAAATTTGTATTATAACTCTCATGCCAGTGCTTGTAATCAAAATCAACAGCTGTCCATCCTTCAGGCGGAAAGTCAAAACTACTAAAGTATTCTTCGAAAACCACTTGTGAGCTAGCACTCATTGCAATTATTGTGCTAATTACTAGAAAGGTAATTTTTTTCATCTGTTTACATTTTTATTTTTAATGGTACGTATGCAACCGCATGATACAAAATAATTATTGTTCCGAAACAAGTTCGGAACAAACTGTGTGTGATTATAATTATTTTAATTATGCTTGTTTCATAAAATACAACTTTAAATTATTAAACTCCAAATTAGCAACTTGTCTAGCTTTGTGCTAATATACCCCTATGACAATCAGAGACGATATTATTGTATAAAAATAAACCGGAACAACTTAAAGCTGCTCCGGTGTGTAAACTAGCAACTACTAAATGCTAACTACTACTACTACTACTACTACTACTAACTTAAAAAAGAAATTTTCATTGCGCAACTATTTAAATTTCAACAAGTTAAACAAACCTGCTATTTAATTGGTAACGTATAAACATTACAATTAGTTAATTATTATTTTTCCTGAATATATTCGGGTAGTGGTATTTATTTTAATAATATAGAAACCCGATTTAGGTAATTCAAAACAGTCTTGAATTTCCTTATTATTTATTATTATTTTACCAGAAATATCATAAATACTTACTTTTGAATTAAAGTCATTAGCTACATTAAAACAAACATTTTTTCCGCTAGTGTATATGGAAATTTCATTTGAAGATTCGATTGATTCTACACCTGTAGAAATGTCAATGTAGTTGGTTTTGGTCGCTTTTTTTGTTTCAACACCATCAGAAACAGTTAAAGTAACCGAGTATTGTGCAACTTCGTTAAATTGAACTTTAGGATTTTGAGAATTTTTATCGGTCCCATCAACGAAAGTAAATGTTGTAGGTTCAATCTCCCAAACCCAAGAAGTTACATCTCCGTATGATTGGTCAGTAAAGCTTACTGTTTCATTAAGTATTGGAGTTGTATTATTTGCCAAAAAATTTGCGCTTAATGTCAATTCAGCAAATTCAAATGAAGCTATGTAAGTTCCATTTTCATTAAATTCTTTAACATAAGAGTTTGAGTACCAAAAAGTATGATTATCTGTAGGGTCAATGGTTAAATTAGTATAATCAACCCATCTTGAATTTGAGGTTTTAGCTTTAGTGCCTTCAAAAATTATAGTTTCAGCAACATCAAAAACTCCACTTGCTTTTTCATATTCTGCAGCTGATTGTCCTGTAAATCTAATTCCAGGAAAAATATCTGCTCCTGCAACAGAGTATCCTATGGCAATTTCCTTTTGGGCATTCATTCCAATACTACCCATCCAGCGACTATTATCATCAGGAGCATAAGTTCCTTGTTGTCTAATTGTCCAGTCACTGTCAGTTTTTTGTAACTCATACCATCTTAATCCACCTTGGTTTTCTCCATCAATATTAATAGTATGATAGCACATTATTGTTTGTGTGCCATCAAAATTTCTATATTGTGCACGGTTCATTAATACTGTAGAAACAGCATCAAGTTTAGTGCTAGAGCCACTTTGAGTTATACAATCAATATCGTTAAAATTACCTGCTGAGGTTTTAAATTGACTAGTAAAGGCTTCTACATCTATAGTTTGAGTCTTTTTTAAAGTTGAGTTTCCAGGTGTTTCCCAATCAGTTTTAAGTTCCCATATCCATATTTGATCTGTGCCTCCCCAGGCATCATCATTAATTGAAATAAACACACCTGGTTCTCCTGCCGGAGCAAAAGGACCATCAGTATCTACCGGTAAAGGAACTTGAAATACAGGATATGGATTTGCACCAATACCAGGCACGTCAGTCGATGAGAATGCTATTAATTGTGGATTTGCATCTCCTACAAGCATTTTGTCTCTTTCAAGTACCATAAAACGTTCCATTTTATCGTATTCATACAACGGATTAGCAGCAACATAGTATCCATCTTCTCTTACGCCTATTTTAAAATAATCAGGATAAGCAGCTAGAACAAAACTCCATTTATACCAAGAACCTGTAGGGTCTCCAGTTTGTGAAACACCAACAAATAAATAGTTTTCACTATAATCAGAATTATGTCCAAATTGAGCAATCAACCATCGGTTTGCATGTTCATCATAAACTACAACTGGGTCTCCTGAGCCTTCGCTACCGTCAGGAATAATATCTGAAAAAAGCGTGTTTAAATCTGTGCGATTCATTACTGTAGTGCCTTTTTTGTCATATATTTCAAATGCATAATTTACAGATTGTAAATAATGATTGGGACCAACAACACCATTGCAATCTGTTGCTGAGGCATAGCAGCTAATAGCATCCCATTTCTCTTTTATTGTTCCCTCTTGGTTTTTACCCATATAAGATTGCAAACTGCTTGATTTTACTCTTGCCAGTTTTTTGTTATCCAAAGGTACATTTCGTGAAATAGTAGGATTATTTAACAGTTCATTATTTACCCTCTCTAAGTGCTTCTCTAAATCGGCTTCTGTTAAAGGCGGTAAATCAAGTAACGATCCTGAAACAGCAAAGTTGGTTGCTTTAGTAATACTAATTGGCTTTACAGCAGCAACCTGTGCAGATAATTGCTGTAAGCTTATAAATAAGACTAATATAAAATATATTTTTTTCATATGCTTAATATTTTTATTATTAACTATATACATAGTCAATATTGCAAGTTAATTATGTTTAATTAGTTAATTACTATTGTTTTTTTAGAAACAACACCATTTTGATTAATTACATTTACAAAATAGCAACTACTAGGTAAAGCATCTATGTTGATATATTCTTCATTATCAGTACAATATTTTGAGTATACAATCATTCCTATTTGGTTGTATATAGTTATTGTACTATTAATAACGCCTGATATATTAAATTCTCCCTTATTAGGATTTGGATATATTGAAATAGTAGGTTCTTCATTCTCTTTTTCTACTCCCGCAACATAATCGATATAGAAAGAAGAAGATTCTTCTTTTGTAAATTCACCGTTTCGTGCTACTATTTTTCCTGCCTCATCTGTTAAAAAATATGAACCGGTTCCTGAAATGCCATCACCATAGTCATCATACATAATGAACGTATAACAACCACCTTTTGTTAGCTCAATTGTTTCTTCTTTTTTTGATTCAAGAGAGTACTCTTTTCCACTAGCAACGATACTGCCCGATTCGTTAACAAGTTCCCAATGATTATCCGAAAAGCCATTAGTGCCATAAGTTTCTGTTGATATTTCAAAATTTAAAGAATTAGTTATAAATTTTGCTTGCTTGAAAGTAACTGCGACTATATCATTAGTAGTATTCTCATCTGTTACACCATTTGGTAGAGAGCAAGAGATTACTAGTTTTTTAGTTTTATTATAATCGTCTGTAAAAGTATATTCTGGTAAAGTAATTTTTTTTCTGTCAGCAAAAGCTACATTTCCAGTCCAATCATAGGTGTCCATAGTTCCACCTTCTATACCATAAGTAATTGTTAGGCTTTTTAACGGATCAGTTCCTTTGTTTTTTAATATAAATGAAGGTGTGATTTTAGATTCACAAATAGAACCTGATGGTTCAAGGATGCTAAATACACTTGCATCGTTTTTAAATTCAGATCCAGCTAATGATATCTTATTTGCTTGAAGAATTTCTTTTGTTTCTCTATCAAAAATATAGGCTACTAACTCACAATTGTCTTTGTCCCACTTTGAATCTATTGTGAAATTTTCTTTTATTGTGATTTTTCCATCAGCGTTTAAAGTTGAAATATCTACAGTAGTACCAATAATA
>JAUXEM010000082.1 GCA_030620515.1 Salinivirgaceae bacterium | reverse complement strand
TGGTTACGATATGGTTGAAAAAGTAACTGGAAAATACGATGCAGTAGTTTTAGCCGTTCAGCACGAAGAGTATAAAAATCTTACAGAAGATTATTTTAAATTGCTATTGCATGAAAAAGGATGATTTGTAGGTTTAAAAGGCATTTACAAAAATAAAATTAAAGATTTAAAATACTGGAGTTTATAATTTAGGTTTCAATTGTGTTGAAAATATTAAACAATATTTAAATAATTAGTTATGAAAGGAATAGTTTTAGCAGGTGGTAGTGGAACTAGATTGTACCCAATAACCAAAGGAGTATCGAAGCAATTATTACCAATTTACGATAAACCAATGATTTATTATCCGCTAACAACATTAATGTTAGCAGGTATAAAAGATATTTTAATTATTTCGACACCTGAAGATTTACCTGGATTTAAACGCCTGTTGGGTACAGGTACAGATTGGGGTATAAATTTGAGCTATGCCGAACAGCCATCGCCCGACGGACTTGCACAGGCTTTTATTATTGGCGAAAAGTTTATTGGAAACGATAATGTATGCTTGGTTTTAGGCGATAATATATTTTACGGACATGGTTTACCCGAATTGCTTGCAAATGCACGTAAAAATGTAGAACAAGATAAACAAGCAACCGTTTTTGGCTATTATGTAAAAGACCCAGAACGCTATGGTGTGGCAGAATTTAACGACAATGGGAAAGTAACTTCCATTGAAGAAAAACCAGAAAAACCAAAATCTAATTATGCTGTTATAGGTTTATATTTTTATCCCAATAGTGTTGTTAATATTGCAAAAAATATAAAACCATCGCATAGAGGTGAACTGGAGATTACAACTGTTAATCAGGAATATTTGAAGCAAGATGCTTTAAAAGTTGAATTAATGGGACGAGGTTTTGCATGGTTAGATACCGGTACACACGAGAGCCTTATTGAAGCAAGTAATTTTGTTGAAACATTACAAAAGCGAACCGGTTTGCAAATAGCCTGTCCTGAGGAAATTGCATATTATCAAGAATATATTGATAAAGATAAACTTGTAAATATTGCCCAACCAATGGCAAAAAGTGGTTATGGTGAGTATCTATTGAATCTTGTAAAATAATAATCATGAGTGAGAGTAATATTTTTCCGGTATTTGAAAGAATGCTGCAACGCAGTCATAAAGAGAAGCTGCTGCGACAAAATTCTAAGGTGTTATGGGTGTATGGGCTTAGTGGTTCTGGAAAAACGACCATGGCTATTGCTCTTGAAAAATCCTTACACGATAGAGGCTTTTTAACACAAATATTAGATGGTGATAATGTTCGTGCTGGCATAAATAGTAACCTTACCTTTACTAAAGAAGATAGAGCTGAAAACCTTCGGAGAATTGCTGAAGTAAATAAGCTATTTTACAATTGTGGATTAATTACTATAAACTGTTTTATATCTCCACTTAAAGAAAATAGAGATACCGTTCGAGAGATAATTGGTAAGAACGATTTTATTGAGATTTTTGTTGATACACCCATTGAAGAGTGTGAGCGAAGAGATGTAAAAGGCTTGTACAAAAAAGCTAGAGCTGGCGAAATTAAAAATTTTACAGGAGTTGATGCACCATTTGAAGTGCCTGAAAATCCAGATATTAGAGTAGAAACAACAGATAAATCACCAGAAATGTTAGTTGCTGAGATACTCAATGTAGTTTTACCACAGTTGTATTATTAGTTTAATAAAACCCTTAATTCAGTCCATGGTATCTTTCGATGAAATATTGGTATATATAGTAATTATGTTCATTTTCATATCACTATATTGGGATTTAATAAGACCAGCATTTACTTTTGTTATTGGAGTGTCAGTACTTGGTGTTTTTAAAGTATTATCACCCACCGAGGTATTGTCGGGTTTAGCAAATGAGCAAATCATAGTTATTTTATTATTATTGCTTTTAGGCGATATTTACAGGCAAACATCTATTCTCGATATTTTATTTGATAGAATATTCAGACAAACTAAATCCTATAAAGGGTTTATAGCAAAGATGTTTTTAATTGTTGCTCCGTTATCTTCTTTTTTGAATAATACTCCACTTGTAGCATTAATGATGCCATATACACATACCTGGAGTAAGCGAAATAATTCTCCTGTATCAAAATTATTAATTCCATTATCTTATGCTGCAATACTCGGTGGCTGTATTACTCTTATAGGCACATCAACTAATCTTATTGTAAACGGCTTAGTTGTAGATCAGAATATTATTCCAGATTTACCATCGTTAAATATGTTCGATTTCTTTTGGGTGGGTTTTCCAATGCTTATAATTGGTTTTATGTACATGTTGTTATTTGGTAATAAACTGCTGCCAAACCGAGCGAATGTATTAGAATCATTTTCAAGTCACCAACGTGAATATATTGTTGAGACAGAGATAAAAAAGGGAAGTCCATTAGCTGGAAAAACTATTAATGAAGCAAATCTTAGAAATTTGAAAGGGCTTTATTTGTTTAGAATACTACGAAACGATAGAATGGTAATGGCTGAACCAAATGAAACCGTTTTACGTGAAGAAGATATTTTGCTTTTTACAGGCGACACACAGTCAATATCCCAATTATTAAAAAAGAATCCATCCATTGCTATACCGTCGGTAGGTATGTTTGCCAAAAAGCAACAAACCGGAATTATTGAGATTGTTGTTTCACATAATTCGTCAATGATTAACAAAACTCTTAAAGAGGAGAATTTTAGAGCTAAATATGATGCAACTGCAATCGCTATTCATAGAAATGGAGAGCGAATATCAGGTAAAATTGGTGCTGTTCAATGTAAAGCTGGCGACACAATTCTTTTATTAACAGGAGCTGATTTTAAGTATTTAATGGTACAAACAAAAGATTTTTATACCATTTCAAGACCTCGTGAAATTAAACGAATGGGAGTTTTTAAAACATCCTTTTTAGTTGGAGGAACCATTTTAGTAATATTACTATCGGCACTTAAGCTAATATCTTTATTTATGGGCTTAGTAGTATTTATTTCACTATTGGTAGGAATGGGTATAACAACACCAAAAAAAATTAGCCGAGGAGTAGATTTTCAATTGGGTGTTATAATCGCAATGGCTTTAGCCTTGGGGCATGCCATGATGAAAACAGGAGTTGCTGAGAATTTTGCACAAATAATTATTCATGGTTTTAGTCCATACGGCAGTATAGCCATGCTGGCGGGTATATATTTTATAACTGCTATACTTGCTGCGTTTGTAACAAATGTAGCAGCTGTAGCAATTATATTTCCAATTTCTTTAACTCTTGCTAGTGATTTAGGATTACCCTATTTACCTTTTGTATTGGTGGTTTCATTGGCAGCCGCAGCAAATTTCATGACACCTATTGGCTACCAAACAAATATTATGGTTTATGGGCCTGGTGGCTATAAGTTCAAAGATTACATGAAAGTAGGCGGGCCACTTACAGTGATATATATGGTAGTTACTATTGCCATCTTAAGTTATATGTATTTGTAATGCCGCTAATTCAATAAAAATAGAAAATTTATTTTAGAATAGAAAGGTAACCACTAAGGCACTAAGACACAAAGAAAAAAAAGAGTTGAAATAATATTATGAGTAGTAGCGAGCACTAAAAACACAATTGTTAAATCTTATAAGTTCATGGATATTGATTTAGTATTTTTAATAAACTTTAATATTCAATTGATTAAGAATAGAATAAGCCGCAAAATATAAAGAATAACCACAAAGACACAAAGACAAGAAGAAATAATATTATATATGAAACAGAAGTGTAATGTTTTGGCAGATATTACCAAATAATTATAGTCTTAGTTTACTTTGAGTCTTAGTGGTAAAAGAAATGTCTAATGGATAATAAAGAGAATTTAATAGGAACAAATTTTTCAATTGACTTGTCAGAAGAAGAAAGGGTAGCTAAACTTGTTGTAAATGCAGCATTTCAAGTGCATAAAAAACTTGGTCCGGGATTACTTGAAAAAAGTGTATGAAGTTTGTTTCTGTCATGAATTGGATAAAGCTGGATTATCTTTTGAAAGACAAGTATCAATACCAATAACATATGATGGAATAGAGTTTGATGAGGGTTTCAAGCTGGATGTTTTAGTGGAGGAAATAATTATTTGTGAATTGAAAGCCGTAGTTGAAATTCATCCCGTTTATAAGGCACAAATACTAAGCCATATGAAGCTTATGGATGTAAGTTTGGGATTCCTAATAAACTTCAATGTTCCATTAATAAAAAATGGTATAAATAGATATAAAATATAGAAGCAATACCACAAAGACACAAAGGCTCAAAGAAATAAGACGAACAATAAAATATAATTCACTTAGTTTACTTTGTGTCTTGGTGGTAAAAAGTAAAAAATTATGATTGATAATTATTTTGACGCAATAAAAGCAGCCATTGAGGCAGGAAATGAAATATTGGAAGTGTATAATTCCGATGATTTTCAGGTTGAGAAAAAAGGCGATGATTCTCCACTAACCCTTGCAGATAGAAAAGCACATTTAAAGATAATGGAGTATTTAGAGAAAACGGATATTCCAATTTTAAGTGAAGAGGGTAGAGCTATTGCATATGAAGAGCGAAAAGACTGGAAGCAACTTTGGATAGTTGACCCCCTAGATGGTACGAAAGAGTTTATAAAACGAAATGGTGACTTTACAGTTAATATTGCTTTAATTGAGAGTAATCAACCTGTTTTTGGAGTAATTTATGTACCTGTTCACAAAGAGTTATTTGTGGGTATTAAAGGTAAAGGAGCTTATAAATTAATTGATATTTCAAATTTAGATAATATCTCAGAAAGCTTAAACGAAATTTTTCAACAGGGAGTAAAACTTCCAATAACTGATAGCAGCAGATCATTTACCGTTGTAGCAAGTCGCTCCCATATGTCAAATGAAACTAAGGAGTATATTGATGAACTTAAAGAAAAACATTCGAACTTGCAATTTTCGTCGCGCGGCAGCTCATTAAAGCTATGTGCAGTTGCTGAAGGTTTGGCTGATATTTATCCGCGTTTTGCTCCTACCATGGAATGGGATACGGCAGCGGGTCAGGCAATTGTTGAAGCTATGGGCGGAACTGTTAAACTAGTAAGCGGAGAGCCTTTGAAATACAATCGGAAAGAATTATTGAATCCCTATTTTATAGTATCTCGATAAGTTTTTGTTTTATCTTTAAAACGGTTACTTTTGTCTGAATTTTTAAATGCTAATCAAACTATTATAATTCACTAAACTATCATGACTAAAATAAAAAATATTTGTTGCATTGGGGCCGGTTATGTTGGTGGTCCAACCATGGCAGTTATTGCGCAAAAATGTCCTGAAATAAAAGTTACTGTTGTTGATTTAAATGAACAACGCATTGCAGATTGGAACGATGCCGATTTAGATAAACTCCCAATTTATGAGCCAGACTTAAAAGAAGTAGTTGCTGAAGCTCGTGGTCGTAATTTATTTTTCGACACCAATGTAGATAAAGCTATAGCTGAAGCAGAGATGATTTTTATCTCAGTAAACACTCCAACCAAAACCTACGGTAAAGGAAAAGGAATGGCAGCTGATTTAAAATATATTGAACTTTGTGCTCGTCAAATAGCAAGAGTATCAAAAACAGATAAAATAGTTATTGAGAAATCTACTTTGCCAGTTCGTACAGCGGAGGCAATACGCTCAATATTAGATAATACCAGTACAGGTGTAAAATTTGAGATACTTTCAAGTCCAGAGTTTTTAGCTGAGGGAACTGCTATTAGCGACTTGCAAAATGCCGATCGTGTACTAATTGGTGGTGATTCAACACCAGAGGGTAAAGAAGCAATGGATGCATTAACAGATATTTATGCTCATTGGTTGCCAAAAGAAAGAATTTTACAAACTAATGTATGGTCGTCGGAGCTTTCTAAGCTTACAGCCAACGCATTTTTAGCACAAAGAGTATCTTCAATAAACTCATTATCTGCTTTATGTGAAAAGACTGAAGCCAATGTTGAAGAAGTAGCACGAGCAATAGGTTCAGATAGCCGCATAGGTCCAAAGTTTTTAAAATCATCGGTAGGATTTGGAGGTTCTTGTTTTCAAAAAGATATCCTAAACCTTGTTTACATATGTCGTACACTTGGTTTACAAGAAGTAGCCGATTATTGGGAGCAAGTAATTATTATGAACGACTACCAAAAACGCCGTTTTGCCGATAAAATAATTACTACTCTATATAATACAGTATCAGGAAAAAAAATAGCCTTCTTAGGATGGGCATTCAAGAAAGATACTAACGACACACGCGAAACAGCAGCTATGTATGTAGCCGATATCTTAATGGATGATAGAGCAAATATTGCTGTTTATGATCCAAAAGTTAAACATGAGCAAATGTTTGGGGATGCTGACTATCTGAATTCGCGTACCGAAAAAGAAAATAGAGAGCTACTACAACCACAAACTGATCCTTACGAAGCATGTAAAGATGCTCATGCCATTGCTGTATTAACCGAATGGGACGAGTTTAAAAATTACGATTGGCAAAAAATTTACAACAACATGATGAAACCCGCCTTTGTTTTCGATGGTAGAAATATACTGGATGGAAAGAAGTTGGAGAAAATTGGTTTTAAATACTATGGGATAGGAAGGTAGGTTATGATAATTAATAATTGACAATTAGTAATTACAACCTAAGTTGAGCGAATTAACTATAGCAAATCACTCAATTTGGGTACAATCTACTTTACTTCGGAAGCTGTTATTATAGACAAGTATAAATGTGTTAATCTTTACTTATGTATTGATATGTTTTCGTTTTTATTCTTTTATCCTGTTAATATAAAAAAAATCACTTTACTAAAAGTGATACTATTTGCAATAGTAAATTACAAATAGTATCACTATGCGTAATGTATCGTATCTATTAGTAATTCTTTTTGTATATTTACAGTATGTTTTATCGAGATTTGTACCCCGAATTAGAAGAGTCGTTGACTGTAAAGCAGGTTATTGCTATTACCGGTTTAAGACGAGTTGGAAAAACAACGGCTTTACAATACCTGTTTAATAAGGTTAAAAGTAGTAATAAAGTATTTTTAGATCTTGAAAAAATAGAGTTTCGGCACATATTCAATATTGATAAGTACGACCAGATAATTACGTCGTTAGAAATAGAGGGAATTGATTTTAAAAAGAAAGCGTACATTTTTTTAGATGAAATACAACTAGTTGGCAATATTGCAAGTTTTATAAAATATGTTTACGACCATTATAATGTAAAATTTGTTGTTAGCGGTTCAAGTTCATTTTACATGAAAGGAGCGTTTAGCGAAAGTTTAGCCGGTAGAAAACGAATATATGAACTATGGCCACTAAGTTTTAGTGAATTTTTGCATTTCAAGAATGTAAAAACAAAATTGCCTGTTTTTAGCCTAAACGAAACAAATCAAAATTTCATTTTTAAATATCAGTCTTTTTATAATGAGTACTTGCAATTTGGAGGATTCCCTGAAATAGCTTTATCCAAAAATATAAAAGAAAAACAAGCTCTATTAAAAGATATTACAGAATCGTATATTAAGTTCGATATTCTCTTTTTATCAGACTTTACAAATGCCGATGAATTATATAAGGTTATAAAATTGTTAAGTTCAAGAGTAGGGAGTAAAGTTGATTATACAAAACTATCAAGCCTCATTGGAATTAATCGTCATAAGATTAAGGAATATATTCTTTTTTTAGAAAATACCTATTTTATTAAACTTATAAAGCCATTTGTAACTAACAAGGATAGGGAAATTGCACTTCAGAGTAAACTCTATTTTTCTGACAATGGTATTCTAAATACATTTAAGAATATTACCAGTGGAGCTATTCTTGAAAATTCAATAGCAAACCAATTAAGTTTAAAAGGTAAGATAAACTATTATGCAAAAAAAACAGGTCAAGAAATTGATTTTATTGTTGATGAAAAAGTGGCTATTGAGGTAAAAGTGACTCCCACAGAAAGTGACCTTAAGACTTTAAACAGACGAGCAAAAAGTATTAATATAATGCAAACAGCCTTAGTCGGATTAGAAGTTCCTGGAAATGGATTTAATGATTTTGTATATGGAGGAGCAATTTATTAGATATCAAAAAAAATATTATTTTAGCATACCCTATACTTATACTGAATAGGAACGTAGTACAAGTATGTGACAAGGTGTACATTGTAAATAGGTAAATTAATATCGAATAAGTTTATTTAAAATATAAAAAAAATGTCAGAGCAAGAAAAAACTATAAAAGTATCGTACTATCGTAAACCCGATGATTTAACTTTGGAGCAATGGCAAATTGCATTGCGTCAGCAGTTTGCTTTAAAGCAGGAGTTTGTAGTTAAAAATACTAAAGATGAAAAGGTTTTTTCAGATTTTTCAGTTTATAATCCCAAAAGTGAAAACGAGTACAAAGTAGCCATAAGAAGTTACGAGTTTGGATTAAACTTTTGCTCTTGCCCCGATTTTAAAACAAATGGTCTAGGAACATGTAAGCATATAGAATATGTTTTGCATCTCTTAAAAAATGATAAAGCAAATAATAAAGAATGGGAAAATGGTTACATGCCATCGCATTCTTCGGTAAGTTTGAAATACGGATTAGATAGAAAAGTATTTTTACGAGTAGGTTCTCATAACAAAACTGATTATCAGAATTTAGCAAAGGAATACTTTGATGAAAATAATTTTCTTAAAGATGATAAATTTGTAATTTTTGATAAGTTTTTAAATCAAGCTTATGAGCTAAATAATGAATTTAGAGTTTATGACGATGCGCATGATTTTATTATAAACAAACGCGATAAAGAGACACGTAAAAGTATAATTGATAGTTTATTCGCAAGTGGTAAAGGCGATAAAGTTTTTAGCCAATATATAAATGCAAACTTGTATCCTTATCAGAAAGAAGGTGTTCTTTTTGCAGCAAAAGCAGGCAGAGTACTTATTGCCGACGATATGGGATTAGGAAAAACCATACAAGCCATTACTACTACCGAGATTTGGGCAAAGCACTTTGGAGTTAGTAATGTATTAATTATTGCACCTACATCGTTAAAGTATCAGTGGCAAAGCGAAATAAATAAATTTAGCGATAGAGATGTTAGGGTAATTGAAGGTGCTTTAGACAAAAGAATACCGCAATATAAAGAAAAAGAGTTTTATAAAATTGCAAGTTATGGTGTTGCATTAAACGACATTGACCATATAAATGTGTCCAATTTTGATTTGATAATTTTAGATGAAGCACAGAAAATAAAAAATTGGCAAACCAAAACAGCTCAAAATATTAAGAGGTTAGAATCGGACTTTGCAATTGTAATAACAGGTACACCTCTCGAAAATAAAATAGAAGAACTCCATTCTATTGTTGCATTTCTTGACCCATACCGCCTTGGAGCCATGTTTAGGTTTCTTGATAAGCATCAGCTAAAAGACGAAACCGGAAAAGTAATAGGTTACGATAATTTGAATGATATTGGCAATGTACTCGATGGTTTGTTGTTACGCCGAACAAAGGCAACAATAAAAGATCAATTGCCCGATAGAACTGACAAAAACTATTTTATTGATATTACTGACGAACAACGTGCCATTCATGATGATTATGATTCAATTGTAGTTAGAATTGTTGCAAAATGGCGTCGTTTTGGGTTTTTGTCTGAAAAAGATAGGCAGCGATTATTAATATCGCTTGGTTGTATGCGTATGGTAAGCGACAGTACATATATTTTAGACCAAAAAACCCGCCATGACAATAAAATTGCAGAACTTGTTGATATACTGAAAGATATTTTTGAAACAACAGAAAATAAAGTAGTTATTTTTAGCCAGTGGGAACGAATGACACGACTTGTGGCACGCGAACTACGAGATATGAATGTTGAGTACGAATATCTTTTTGGCGGTGTGCCAAGTAAAAAGCGTAAAGACTTGATTCAAAATTTTAATAACGATAAAAATAAGCGAGTATTCTTATCTACCGATGCAGGTGGGGTGGGCTTGAATCTGCAAACAGCAAATATTGTTATTAATTTAGATTTGCCGTGGAATCCTGCAGTACTAGAACAGCGCATAGGGCGAGTACATCGTCTTGGTCAAAAAGAAAATGTTCAGGTCATAAATCTAATATCAAAAAACACTATTGAGCATAAAATATTAGGAACGCTGAGCTTTAAAAAATCAACTTTTGATGGCGTTCTCGACGGAGGTGATAATCGTGTAATAATGGGTGAGAGTAAGTTCAAAAAACTAATGAATGCAGTTGAAGACCTTAACGATGAAGAAATAAACGAGTATATTAATGAAGATGATGATAGTTCAGATAATTCAAAAACAAAATCAACAGGAGAAATTGCAGAAGTTAGTCAAGAAAGCCCTGTAAAGCAAGAGTTAGAAGAAGAGGTGTCGCAACAACAAAAATTATCTTTTGAAAAAGTTGAGGAGTCGCAAAAACAACCAAAAGAAACTACAAAACAAGAAGCCCCTATAGTAAGTGGAGGTGATAGCAATAATATACAAACTGATAGTGTTGGAAATAAACCACAGCAAGAGGTAAATGAATTGTTTAATTCAGGTCTCGATTTTTTCGAGAAAATAGGAACAGCTTTTAGTAAACTGCAAACAGGCGAGATTAAAGTTGACGATTTTATTGAGAAAGATGAAAAAACAGGACAAACATCGCTGAAAATTCCAATAAAAGATGCCGAAACAGTAAGCAATGCACTAAATGGTATTGCTAATTTATTTAATGCTTTTGCTAAAAAATAGACTAAAGAATTACCTTTGTCTATTAAAATATCAGATAAAAGGTAGAAGAAAATATTTAGAAATGTAAAAAGCTTATAACTCTTATGAAGATGGTTAAGCCAGTGAGCAGATAGCGAGAGTATCTAGATAATATGACGAAAGAGCAGTTACAACATATTATTTCACAAGGAGAAAACGAAGCTGTTGAATTTAAACAGTCGTTTACAAAGGCTGTTATTGAGACTGTTGTAGCTTTTTCTAACACTCAAGGAGGAAAGGTGTTAATAGGTATTGATAATAGTGGAGTTGTAAAAGGTGTAACAACAGCCGAGGAAACAATACAGAAATGGATTAATGAGATTAAACAAAATACTAATCCACAGGTAATTCCCACAGGGCAAAAGTATTCAAAAGATTAGTACAGAAAATAAATATATTTCTCCACGAATTAACATGGAATAGCACTAATTCAAATCAACTAATGGTGATTTTAAATATTTTTTCGTGTTAATTCATGTAATTCGTGGACATTTTATTTTTTTAAATGCTTTTGCCCTGGTAATCCCCAACGCCGATTTATATAAAATAGATAATAAACAAATAGTTAATTTTTCTATAATTGAGTATCCGATAAAACCGGTAAGTTATAAAGATAAATATTTTAAGCGAGTGTTAAATTCAAACCATAAAATGAGTTTATCCGAAGTTGCTAATGAGTATTTACGAACAATAAACGGTAGTTGGGATTATTACCCTGACCCCAACCATACTCTTGTGCACATTTCTATTGAAAAGGTGAAAAAATACTTACAAGAATATCAGATAAAAAATGATGTAATTATTGATTTCGCACCTCTGGATTTCTTGAAAAAACAAGAAATCTTAAAAAACAAACAATTAACTTTTGGTGCATATTTATTATTTGCAAAAGAGTTGTGTATTATTAGTGATATTCAGGTAGGCAGATTTAAGGGGAAAACAGAAATAATTGACAGCATTTCATTAGACACAGATTTTATTTACTGAATTAGATGAGATTCTTAAATTTATTAAAAAGAATTTGATGGTTGAATTTATTATATCAGGAAATGCTGCTAGACAAGAAAGATATGATTATTCTTTAAATGCTATAAGAGAAATAGTGATTAATATGTTAATTCACAGAGATTATCGTGATTCTTCGTCCAGTTTGATTAAAATTTTTGATGATAGTATTACCTTTTATAATCCAGGTAAACTATTTGGCGGAATTACTATAAATGATTTATTGATAGATAATTTTACATCAAAACCTAGAAATAAACTAATAGCAAAATCATTTAGAGAAATTGGAAAAATAGAACGCTATGGTTCAGGAATAAGTAGGATTATTAAGCAGTGCCGTGAATATGGAAACATAGAGCCGAAATTTGAGGAAATAGCAGACGGTTTTAAGGTTACATTATTCAAAAAGAAAACCGACCAGAAAACCATTGAAGAAAAAA
Source organism: Salinivirgaceae bacterium (assembly GCA_030620515.1). Lineage (GTDB taxonomy): Bacteria > Bacteroidota > Bacteroidia > Bacteroidales > SZUA-534 > JAUXEM01. The sequence continues at coordinate 3,709 of JAUXEM010000082.1, read as the reverse complement.
TATTATCTGTAATGAAAGATAAGCCAGAAGTTGCAATTAAAGAAATTGCAACAAAAATAAATAAAGGAGTAACCGTAACAAAAGAAAGAATTAAAAAACTCAAACAACTAAACGCCATTGAGCGGATAGGTGCGGATAGAAGAGGTTACTGGAAAGTTAATATAGAACCAGATTGAGACTTAAAATCAAATAAGAAAAATAATAAAAGCTCGACCAAAGAATTATCTTTGCTGATTGGAATATCAGATAGAAAGATTGACTTTAAATATTATGGTAAAGGAGGTATAAATGAAAGGCAAAGAGCTTAGATGGAAACAACGATTTGTGAATTTTGAAAAGGCTTTTCATTTATTGGAAAGAACTTTGGACATAGAAAATCCTTCGGAAGCAGAAAAAGGCGGATTAATTCATTTTTACGAAACATGTTTTGAATTGGCTTGGAAAAGCATGAGAGATTATTTGGAGAATGAAGGTTATGAAGTTAAAAGTCCTCGTCAAACTATTAAGCAAGCATTTCAAATAGAATTAATAGCCGATGGAGAGTTGTGGTTAAATGCCTTAGAGGATAGGAATCAGACTGAACATATTTATGATGAACTGATTATTGATCAAATAATAAGTAAAATTAGAAATGTAAATTTTAAATTATTAAATACATTATTCTTGTTTTTTAAATTGAATTATGAGTAATATTTTGGGGATATATGAAAAAAGCTATGAATTACTAATTGATGCAATTAAGAATATTCCAGAAATAGATAAAGCGATTATCTTTGGTTCACGGGCAATGGGTAATTACAAGCAAGGTTCAGATATTGATATTGCAATAATAGGAACAAAATTTAATGACGAAATGCTTAAACGTTTACATGGTAAATTGAACGAACAATTACCAATACCTTATTTCATTGATATTATTAGTTATGATTCAATTCAATTAAAGGAATTTAAACAACATATTAATACAGAAGGAAAAGAGATATTTAAAAGAGATTAAAAAATAAAAAAGTGTAATGTTTTTTTGCAAAAAAAATAACTAAATACTTATCTTTGCCGCTTGAAACATTAGATATCAAGATTGAAGAGAATATTTCAAAACTAAAAATAACAGAATATTTATAGTAAGAATAGATTCAGGTAGAGGCGAATGTTGGTAAATTAGTGATTAGTAGTGAGTGTGTTTTTATTGAAATTAAGGGAATGATTGAAGAAATATACGACAATATGATGGACTCGATTTTTTGTTTGATAGTAGAGGTTTTTTGATGAAAAAAATTGGAGAATATAGGTTTTAATTGTTATGGAATTGGAATATAGATATGAGTAAAAAAATAGCATTAATTTCAGGAATAACCGGGCAGGATGGATCCTATTTAACAGAACTCTTACTTGAAAAGGGATATGATGTACACGGTATAATTAGAAGGTCAAGTTCGTTCAATACATTTCGAATAGACCATTTATATAATGATAAAGAAATAATGAATCAAAAATTATTTCTACATTATGGAGACTTGACGGATTCAAGTAATTTAAATCGGTTGGTTGAAAAAGTAAAACCAACAGAGATATATAATTTAGGTGCTCAATCGCATGTTCAAGTTTCATTTGAAGTACCTGAATATACAGCAGAAGTTGATGGTGTTGGAACACTCCGTTTTTTAGATGCCATAAAAGAAACAGGTATTGATACTAAATTTTACCAAGCATCTACATCAGAATTATATGGTAAAGTACAAGAAGTTCCGCAGACAGAAACTACACCATTTTACCCACGAAGCCCTTATGCTGTTGCAAAACTTTATGCTTTTTGGATAGTAAAGAATTATCGCGAAGCATATAATTTATTTGCGACAAATGGTATCCTGTTTAATCATGAAAGTGAAAGACGAGGAAAAACCTTTGTTACCCGTAAAATTAGTGTGGCTGTTTCAAAAATAATGTTGGGACAGCAAGAAGAGCTGCTTTTGGGAAATATGGATGCTAAACGTGACTGGGGCTATGCTCCTGAATATGTTGAAGGCATGTGGCGTATTTTGCAAGCTGATAAACCCGACGATTATGTATTGGCAACCAATCAAACAGAAACAGTACGGCGTTTTGTGGAAGAATCGTTTCGTTATTTCAATGAAGAAATCATCTGGGAAGGTGAAGGAGTAAATGAAATTGGTTTATTAAGGTCATCTGGTAAAAAAGTTGTAGCGATAAATCCACGATATTTCCGTCCCACTGAAGTGGAGTTGCTAATAGGCGATTACAGCAAAGCTAAAAGAGACTTAGGGTGGGAACCAAAAACTAAATTTGAGGACTTGGTTAAAATTATGGTGAAGTCAGATTTTGAGAAACTAAAGGTGCGGAGTTAAAATTTTAGTATTATGGATAAGAATTCTAAAATATATGTTGCAGGTCATAATGGAATGGTAGGTTCAGCCATTACCCGCGAACTTCAAAAAGAGGGATATACCAATTTTGTATTTCGTGAATTTGAAGAATTAGATTTGACAAAACAACAAGACGTTACTGATTTTTTTGCATTAGAAAAGCCTGAATATGTAGTTTTGGCTGCTGCAAAGGTTGGAGGAATTGTAGCCAATAATACCTATCGTGCCCAATTTATATACGAGAATTTGATGATACAAAATAACATCATTCATCAATCCTATGTAAATGGAGTAAAAAAACTATTATTTTTAGGTTCATCATGCATATATCCAAAAATGGCAGCGCAACCAATGGCTGAGGATGCTTTGCTTACTGGCGACTTAGAATACACCAACGAACCTTACGCCATTGCAAAAATTGCAGGAATAAAAATGTGTGAATCCTACAATTTGCAATATGGCACTAACTTTATTTCTGTAATGCCAACCAATTTATATGGTCCCAATGATAACTACGATTTAGAAAAATCACACGTATTACCAGCCTTAATTCGTAAAATGCATTTAGGAAAGTGCTTAATGGAAAAGGATTGGGATACTTTGCGTAAGGATTTTGATAGATTACCAATTGAAGGAATTGATGGTTCTGCTGATGAAAAAGAAATACTTGAGAAACTAAACAAATACGGAATTACAAATATTGAAGGCAATGTGTCTGTAACTCTTTGGGGTACAGGTAGCCCTTATCGTGAATTTTTGTACGTAGAAGATTTAGCAAAGGCTTGTGTTTATTGCTTGCATGAGATAAATTTCTCAAATCTTAAATATCAAATATCGGAATCTGATAATATAAAAAATACTCATATTAATATTGGAACAGGAAAAGATTTAGCCATAAAAGAATTGGCTGAAAAAATAAAGGATATTACTGGCTTTACAGGTAAATTAATTTGGGATAGTTCAAAACCAGACGGAACCCCAAGAAAGTTGATGGATGTGAGTAAAATTAATAAACTTGGGTGGAAAGAAGAAGTAGGTTTGAATGAAGGGATATTTAAAGTTTATAAAAAATATTGTAGTGATGTCTAAAAGTAAAATTGCAATACTTCCATTAAGGGCTGGCTCAAAGGGGATATCCCTAGTGAAAATATAAAAAAAAATATTGGGAGACCATTGTATCAATGGGTATTATAAGAAGCTATTCGCTCCGATTTGATTAAAATTTTTGATGATAGTATTACCTTTTATAATCCAGGTAAACTATTTGGCGTATTACTATAGATGATTTAATGATAGATAATTTTACATCAAAACCTAGAAATAAACTA
>JAUXEM010000087.1 GCA_030620515.1 Salinivirgaceae bacterium | reverse complement strand
TTTAGCGGAGATGCAGGCATGGTTATGACTATTCAACCTATTGAAGCAGTTATTGAAAAACTGTCGAAAGAAAGAAAATACGACGAAATAATTTACACATCACCCGATGGCGAACAATTTAATCAAAGAACAGCTAATATTTTATCGACCCAAACAAACATTATAATATTATGTGGTCACTATAAGGGTATTGACCATAGAATTAGAGAACAATTAATTACTAAAGAGATTTCGATTGGAGATTTCGTTCTTACTGGCGGTGAACTTGCTGCTGCCGTAATGAGCGATGCAATTATAAGACTAATACCTGGTGTATTATCTGATGAAACATCGGCATTAACCGATTCGTTTCAGGACAACCTGCTTTCGCCACCAGTATATACAAGACCTGCAGATTACAAAGGATGGAAAGTTCCCGCCATTTTACTTTCGGGCAATACAAACAAAGTGGAAGAGTGGAGATTAGAACAAGCACTTGAAAGAACCAAGGAGCTTCGTCCGGACTTACTGAAAGGTATGGACTAGCGATTCAATACACTCAACCCCACCAGAAATTAAAATTCAAAAAATCAAATAACAAATACCAAAAAAAAATAGAAAAAGCCTCTTTCAAAATTCTATCGTAGTATTTTACGAACAAAAGCTACTGTAAAATAGGACATTAGAAACACCCCAACAAAGCCCTCGACATTAGAAAGCCAGCGCACTGCTCCTAATGGGTAAAAATCACCATAACCAATGGTAAAAAATGTTATGCCCGAATGATAAAAACTACGACCCAAAATGCCAATTAAATTATGGTCGCCTCCAATACCTGAAACAATACCTCCTGTATTTGTAAGCAATATTAAAGAGTATACAAACCCGAAAAACGATAACGTAACAATCATTGCCAACAACACACGCATAGGATTGGTTGCATACAAACCAGCATAATCAAACACTAGCTTACGAAACAAGTAAAACGGAAATTCATATAATTTAACTAAGCGTTTTTTTGAGGTTTTTTCTTGATAATTAGATAACTCCTCAAAACGCTTGAATAAAACGTAAGAATCGTCTTCATCGCTATACTGTCCAGCTTTATTAAAACTTTCTTTTAATATTCTAAACTCATCTGCTTTTTCAGTCAATGAAACATCCTGGCAATTACGAATTATTTGCTCTACGCAATTATTTTTCCAATCTATATAAATAACCCCTAACAAACGCATTCCATATATATTTAATTTATCAATTTTCACTTTAAACTCATATGGTTTAAAATCAATAATATCACGCACAATAGTGTCTGAAAGATTAACAAAACCACAACTTTGAACTCGTAAATCTAAATAATCGTTAATATGACAACCATTTAAAGACAGGGCTTTAAACTGCGAATTAAAAAATGAGATTGCTCCTTTTCCCAAATTAGCTTTTTCAAAGCTCAAGTCAGTATTGGCAAATTCAGCAAGCTCAAAATTAATATCTCCCTCTCCAAACGAGGTTTTTTTGAAAGTCATACGACCATCAGCCGAACAACCTTCAAAACTCTTTGGTCCATTTCCAAAAACAGCTCTGTTGAAATTAACCTTACCAACTCCGAATTCAACTGTTTTGAAATTAACAAAACCATCACCAAATTCAACACGTTCAAAAGAAATATCACCACCCAAAAATTTTGAATAATGAAAATCTATTTCGCCATTGCCAAATCGAGCCACTTTAAAAAACACCTTTCCTTTTCCAAAAACGCTATTAATGAAAAGAACATTACCATCTCCAAATTCTGTATTCTGAAAACTTAAATTACCATCGCCAAAATCGGCATATTGAAAGTTTTTTTCACCTTTATAAAAAATTGCATTTTTGAAAGAAACCTCCCCTTCACCAAAAATAGTATTTGAAAAATCGCACTGTTTACTACGTACTACAATACCACCAAAATTGACAAATCCATTACCAAAATTAGTGTGGGCAAAATTTAACTTACCATGAGCAAAATGAGCCAAAGAAAAATTAACTTCTCCATCGCTTAATTTTGCATATGAAAAATCAATTTCATGCTTAGAATCAAAAAAAGCACCCTTTGCTGAAATACTATCCAACTCAACATATTCTTTCTTATCGAGAATACGTGTACGACGATACGCTGTTAATGAAAAATTATTGACGTAGCAATTATCAAGCTTAAGCGATTTATTTGCATCTATACTATTATAAATATCAATTGTAGTTAAGTAACCGTAGTCGATTGTGTTAATTACATGATGTTTTTCATCAAGGAAGGTTATTATGGCTGTTTTTGGATAAAAAATGCCATTTTCCGAATAAAAAGACTTGTCTACAATTTTTACTTCAAAACGATTATAATAAGGTGTATTCATAGTATTCAGTCACTTTGTAACAATATCAAGGTTAAAAATAGTTAATTCTAACCATATAAGCAGAATTGATTTTGTCATAAATACTTTCTATATGCAATTTGAATAAGTTATATCCCAATAGCTTACCTTTGTTGCATCAATTAACAATAATTAAATAATTTAAGTTTGTAGGATAACTGTTTTTTAACAATTGTAATTGTGAACCAAATTGGTTCAATAGCGTTTAACTGACACAGCCCAAGCTGAAATAATTAACAAGACACACAACCAAGGATTTAAATGCAGATTAAATTTATCCTTGGGTTTGAATACTAAAAACATAAAATATTTAATAACTTAAAACTTTATAAAATGACTTTTGAATTACCTAAATTACCTTACGAGCTAAATGCTCTAGAGCCACACATAAGCAAACAAACATTGGAGTATCATTACGGAAAGCACCACCAAGCTTATGTTACAAATTTAAATAACTTAGTAAAAGGTTCTGCTTTTGAAAATTCCGATCTTGAAACAATTGTAAAAGAATCGGATGGCGGTATTTTTAATAATGGCGCTCAAATTTGGAATCACACTTTTTATTTCTTTCAATTTTCACCAAACGGAGCAAGAACTGCACAGGGCACTTTAGCTGATGCAATTAATGCACAATATGGTTCTTTTGCTAAATTTAAAGAAGAATTTACAGCAGCTGCAGCTACTCTTTTTGGGGCAGGTTGGGCTTGGTTAGCTAAAAACAAAGAAGGCAAGCTTGAAATTATTAAAGAAAGCAATGCTGGAAATCCACTTCGCAATGGATTAACTCCAATTTTAACTTGCGATGTTTGGGAGCATGCATATTATTTAGACACTCAAAATGCTCGCCCTCAATATTTGAAGAATTTTTGGGAAGTGCTAGACTGGAATGTAATTGGCAAGAGATTCTAAACTGAATCTATATTATATTACCAAGGGGCTTGCTAAAAAGGCAGACTACAGAGTCTTTGCGAGGAGATACGATGGAACAATCTGTTACGTTTTTAACATAACAGATTGCTTCATTTTACCTGCCCGAATAGTTCAGGCGGGTTCGCAATGACTCAAAACTTACTGGATAGCCTTTTTACTTTCCACACATTACTTTAAAGGTGCAATAAGCACAGTGTTTCTCATTTTCTGTTTGATTAAAAGGGGTATCAAAATCAAATAACTCTGATAAAAGCTTTTGAATACCAGCCTTAACTTCTGCTTCAATTTTTATAAAATTACTTTCAGCAAAGCCATCTGCTTCTTTAGAGCTTATTTTATATTGAAACCCTGCTTTAAAAAAGTCTTTTACCTTATAAACACCAGCAATAACTTTTGCTTCTTTCGGATAATATTGAGTACATACATATGCATATATCATGGTTTGCAGTACTGCCTTATATTCACTTATTTTTTCCGATTCGAATACTTCAGACACTAGCTTAAATCTTAAATTATCGCTACCTGTTTTATAATCGATAATTCGCAAACCCTCTGCTGTTCTATCCAATCTATCAATTTGCCCACCAAGCGTAACAGAATAATTTTTTCCATTTTGAACAAATTCAATATCACTATATAAATTCTTTTCCAGTCCCACAATTAAGAAAGGAGCTTGCAGAACGTCTAATTGCAACATTTTAATCAGATATTTTTTAATTATATCGAATACTATCAAATTTTTTCCTTTTATAGGAAAAGTGCGATTGGCATTAGCACCCATAAAAGTTCTATCGAATGCTAATGAAATTGCATTATTAATAATGCTATCATCCTTTAAAATTTGTGCAATATGCTGCTTTTCTATTTTAGTATTTGGCTCTTCAAATGGTTTATAAATAGTTTCTGCTGCAAAATGAAATATATTTCCAAACAATCTTGCATCCACCGATTCTGACAGTTCATCATCGTCGCGTAAGCGTAATATATTCTGATAATAAAATTTTAAGGCGCAGGTTAAATAAGTTACCAATCCGCTTGGCGAAAGTTTCTTTTTACTATCTGGTTTCAGATATTCACTTAATCTATCTTTTACCAATCCTTCTTTTAAAATTGATACAGGTTTCTTTACCATCAAATCAATAGTATTATTCTCAAACTCCTCTTCTATTTCAAAATTATTATCGTACAATAACTGATGTATGAATCGGCTTTTTTCGCCAGTTGACATACCACTTGCACCCGAATTATATATCATTGTAATATTTGATGCTCTTTGCAAAATGCGATAAAAATAATAGCCATACATTGCATCGTGCAATTCACGGGTTGGCAAAGAAACCCCACGCCTTAATCCATAAGGGATAAATGAAGGCGATGTATTTGAAGAAGGTAATAAACTATCATTTACCGAAAGAAGTATTAAATTTTCGAAATCGAGGTTTCGTGTTTCTAAAAATCCCATTACCTGCAAACCTTTTACCGGCTCACCCTCGAATGGAATTCGGAGTCCATAAAGCATTTTGCGTAAAAGTTTAAAGTAAATAGCTAATGAAATTTCTATTTCTTGTTCAATTATTTGGCTTCGTAATTTATTTGTTTCCAAATACACATTATATAATTGTTCAAAATCGAGCTGAAAAATATCTTTCTCAACAAAAACGACAAGCTTTTCTTGAACGAAATATAATATTTTGGATAAATATTCAGAAAAATCATTAAAATCTTTAGTTCTTCTGAAGAGGGTTTTAAAAAATTCGTTTGCACCAAAATGCTCCGCTGTAACATTAATTAACCTTTCCTTACTAATTTTATCCAATAATATTTTTGCTTCATCTCCATGAATGGATGCAATATAAGGGTGTCTTAAAATTGGTAGTATTTGCTTGTAATAAAAAACATCGTTATGACTACCCTGCCCCATCTGCAAAGCAATAAGCATTTCAATAAAACTACCAACCAGCGTATCTTTCACCGGATAACCCATAGTTATATTTACATCGCTTATGTTTTTAGGCAAATAATTAAGGGCTGAGAATAGCAAAGTTTCATCAGCTAAAACCAAAGCTGTATTTGAGTAATCAACCTGAGGATTATCTTGCAAAAATCGACCTGCATAATAAACTTGTCCATCATTAGTTGGGGTAGAAACCACCTTTATCTTCTTTTTCTTTGAAAGATTAACAGTCTCCATCATGAAATCGGATGGTGCAGGGAGCTTTATTAAATGATTACGAAGAAAATAGCCAGCCTCAAACACTTTATTATTCACATAGTAATCATCGTAATCCCACAAAAAGCTAGCAACACCTTTTCGTTTTAGATTTTCAAATATTTTTTCTTCACAAGCAGTAATGGCATTAAACCCGACAAAGAAATACTCTAAATCATCACTATAAAAATCAGTTTCAACTACTTTAGCCACCGCATCTCTATAGAGCATACCTTCATAAGCTAGTCCTTTTTTTAACAACCTAGCATTAAACTCCTTATAAACAGGAAGTAAGAAATTCCATATTTCAAGAAAATTTTCTTTAAGCTTTGAATTATTCTCCGGATCAAATTCCTTAAAGAATCTTTTCAAAACTTTAATTTGCTCTTTGGTCAAGTAATCAAATTCAGAATCAATGCTTTTAAGATTTTTAAGATTAAGAAAAATAGCTTCCGATTCTATCAAGTATTTATCAACATCGTTAAAATCGTTTAGCATTATTTCTCCCCAAAAATAAAAATCATCAAATGATTCTTGGCTTTTAGAAACCGACTGGAAAGCTTTATATAATTCAGCTAATAATTGAATTCTATCAGCTAAAATTAGATTACTCTGACCTTCTATAAACTCATTAATGGTTGATATTTCAGGCAACCAAATAGTTTCATTGCTTAACTCGTGTAAATATTTAGTAAAAAAAACACCTGACCTACGGTTTGGAAAAACCAAACGTACATTAGCAAAATTAGCGGAATGCTTACTGTACAAATAACCCGCAACTTGTTTGAGAAATGGCTCCATTTAAAAAATAATTTATCCAAATGTATAAATGCTTAAGACACGCTCCAAACAATTTTGCCGATTAATAGTTATATACTTAATTATAATAGAAATTTAGGTTTTAGACATTAGATGCTAGGTCTGCTTGGCGGCAGGTAGGCAAAAATATAATTATCTGAATACAAAATCTTTAGTCAAATTTTCAGCATCATTGCAATTATCTAATTGTTAGTGTATTACGAAATTAAACAAGCTATTATAATATATTAAAATGCTTATTTAACCGAAATTAAAAATCTGTTCAATTATTATTTTGAAGCAAAGCAACAATATCTATATTTGCCTTGTTTAATTATAGCAGATTTTGTTTAACACTTTTTTGAATGCGCGAAGAACAATACAATATAAAAGATCTAGAAAAACTATCAGGCATTAAGGCTCATACCATACGTATTTGGGAAAAAAGATACGCTTTGCTTGAGCCTAAACGTACAGAAACAAACATAAGATATTATACTGCCGAGGATCTGAAAAGACTACTTAACATTTCACTTTTAAATAAAAATGGAATAAAAATATCACGCATTTCAGAATTCAATAACCAAGAACTTAACGAAAAAGTTATTGAATTAACAAGTCGCAATAGCGATGTTGAAGACCAAATACAAGCTTTAACAATGTCGATGTTCTACTTAAATACTCAGAAATTCGAGAAACTACTTACCATTTCATACATAAACCGTGGATTCGAAAATACATTTTCAGAAATAATTACGCCTTTTTTAATAAAAGTTGGATTTTTATGGCAAACTGGAACCATTACACCTGCACAAGAACATTTTGCCACAAATATTATTCGACAAAAATTACTTGTTGCTATCGATGGTCTTTTGCCAAACTACAATGATAAAAGTAAGAAATTCGTTCTTTTTCTTCCGGAAAATGAATTTCATGAATTAGGATTATTATTTTGCTACTATAATTTAAAAAAGAACAATCACCATGTAACTTATTTGGGATCATCTATTCCATTAGCTAGTATCGACGAAATTAATTCCATTCACCAATCTGATTATATTTTAACCTCTTTTACCGCTTCATACTCGGGTTCAAAAATACATGATTATATAAAAAAACTATCGGAGCATTTTACAAAGCAAAAAGTATTGATTTTTGGTTCGCAAATTGAAAACTACAATGACCCTCTTCCTAAAAACGTGAAGAAGATAAATAACTTATCTGAAATTATTTCCTCGAAATAATCACACTTCATTATCAATAATTATAAATGCATTAAGAACTGTTAAACAAAACAATTTTACAATCTATTGTTTATCAGTAATATATATTTTTGTTAAAAAAAGCATTAAACAAAATATAAATTATTATACTATTTTTTTTAGTTTTTCACTCTCAAATATTCTTTTTTTTAAACAACGCATAAAACAATATTTTAAAGCATTGTAATTTATACAAAACATTTTCAATATGCCTCATACACCTGTCATACAATACTATACAAGGTTTTGTTATTTAGATTCATTCTTATCAGTAAAATTTATTTGAGAAATTTATTTGGTTTTTCGTTTAGTTTTATCGTATATTTGTTAAACATTTTTGTTAAGACATTTGACAGTTATCCTTAAACAATATAAACAAAAAACTCTACCACAATGACAGCACTTGAATTCAACACCAAATTGTTAAGCATTGAAGCTAAATTGAAGTATTTTGCTTATAGCTTAACCACAAATCAAGAAGAAGCGAAAGACTTACTTCAAGAGACAATGTTAAAAGCGTTAACAAATAGAGATAAGTTTACGGATCCAAGAAATTTTAATTCGTGGGCATATACTATAATGAAAAATACGTTTATAAATAACTATAGACGCAATGCAAAATCGAACACTATTTTCAATAAAGCAGAGAACAACGAAAATCTTGCACATAAACAACAAGCTATTTCTCCTGAATCGGAACATGCATATAAAGAAATAAGAAAAAAAGTTAATAATTTGCAAAATGACTTTAGAGTACCTTTCCAAATGTTTACCGAAGGATTTAAATACAAAGAAATAGCTGAAAAATTAGACATACCTATTGGAACTGTAAAAAGTAAAATATTTTTTGCTCGCCAAAAGCTTATGGATAACTTACAAGAATATAAAAGTGAATACAGATAGATTTTACGTTTCTAATATTAAGCTCGGTTAAGCCGAGCTTTTTTTTATTGATTTTGCGATGTTTTAGAGCATGATTATCCCAAAAATACAACATCTATACCTTTATATAACAACCAATTAGGCAATAATACACAATTCCCAAACATTTACACTTTTAGTAAAAGAAAAGAAATTGGTACTTTTAGTAAAACAAAGTATTAAACATAACTGTTTTATTGGCAATAATAAATATAGTACCCACAAATGGACGATTTAAGTTTTATAAATAATTTTAGTGCTGAGGCTATCGATGATTTATATAAAAAATATATAGAGAATGCAAGCCAAATAGATAAACAGTGGCAATACTTTTTCAAAGGATTTGATTTAGCTAAAGAAAAATTTGAAGATGAAAATTCAGAAAGTCTTTCATCGAAGGAATTCAATGTAATAAACCTTATACACGGATATCGCCAACGGGGTCATCTTTTTACGCATACTAATCCAGTTCGTGAAAGACGAAAATATACTCCCAGCCTTGATGTTAAAGAATTCGGACTGAGCGAAAAAGATTTAACTACCACCTTTAAAGCAGGTAAACATATAGGAATTGGTACTGCACCATTAAGCAAAATTGTAAGTCATTTGGAAAAAACCTATTGCCAATCTATAGGTGTTGAATACATATATATTCGCGAACCAAAAGAAATGGAATGGTTACGTGACAGAATGGAATTGTCGCAAAATACTCCTGAATTTAGTAGCGAGGAAAAACTACACGCCTACCAGCATTTGGTTAGTGCAGTAGGTTTCGAAAAATTTATACACAAACGCTTTACCGGACAAAAGCGTTTTTCGCTAGAAGGTGCCGAAACACTTATACCATCGCTTAACGCCACAATAGAACTTGGTGCTGAGTTGGGCATTGAGGAATTCATTATTGGTATGTCGCACCGAGGCAGACTTAATGTTATGGCAAATATTCTTAGAAAACCCTACGAATTAATTTTTAGGGAATTTACTGGCAAGTCGTACATTAACACTATTGCGTTGGGCGATGTAAAATACCATTTAGGATATGGTAACGACGTAACCACCGATAAAGGAAAAAAAGTGCGCCTTAATTTAGCCCCAAACCCATCACACTTGGAGGCTGTTGGTCCGGTTGTACAAGGTATTGCGCACGCAAAAATTAAAAGTAAATATAATAACGATCCTAAGAAACTGGCTCCAATTATTATACATGGTGATGCTGCCATTGCCGGACAAGGAGTGGTATACGAGGTAATACAAATGTCGGAACTGGAGGGTTACCAAACTGGCGGAACAATTCATTTAGTAATTAACAACCAGGTTGGTTTTACTACCAATTACCTTGAAGCAAGAACAAGTACTTATTGCACCGATGTAGCAAAGGTTACTCGTAGCCCAGTATTCCATGTAAATGGCGACGATGTTGAAGCACTAATCTTTACAATTAAACTAGCCATAGAGTATCGTCAAAAATTTCATAAAGATGTTTTTATAGATATATTATCGTACCGCAAATATGGACACAACGAGGGCGATGAACCTCGCTACACACAGCCTGTATTATATAAACACATTGCCCGCCATCCTAATCCTAGAGATTTATATGGCAAGCAAATTATTGAACAAGGAGCAACTAACAGAGCTGTACTAGATGAACTAATTAAAAACTTTGACGATTATTTAGATCAAAAACTAGATATTGCTAATCGCGATTCCAAAGTAGCTATTAAGCAATTCTTAGTAGAAGACTGGAAAGATTACCAATACTCTGAACAAGAAGATTTCTTTAAAGATATAGACACAAAAATATCAGAGGAAAAATTGTTAGTCTTAGCTAATAAAATGAACACCCTGCCTGATGAAAAAAGTTTTTTCAAAAAAATTTTAAAGCTGCTTGAAGACCGCAATCAAATGATTAAAGAGGATAGGTTAGATTGGGCTTTAGGTGAATTATTAGCTTATGCAAGCTTGATTGACGAGGATATTCCTGTTCGTATTAGTGGACAAGATTCTCAACGCGGAACATTCTCGCATAGGCATGCAGCGTTAACCCGAGAACAAACTGCCGATAAATATACCCCGCTTAAATACATTAAAGAGAAGCAAGTAGATTTCGATATATATAATTCCCCTTTAAACGAATATGGAGTTTTGGGTTTTGAATATGGCTATGCATTAGCTACCCCACAAGGACTGGCAATATGGGAAGCTCAATTTGGTGATTTTCATAACGTGGCTCAAGTTATAATTGACCAGTACATATCGTCGGCTGAAGAAAAGTGGGGGCTTATGAACGGCTTAGTAATGATGCTACCCCATGGCTATGAAGGGCAAGGTCCTGAACATTCCAGCGCACGTATGGAGCGCTTTATTACCCTTTGTGCAAAAAGCAACTTGCAATTATTGAATTGTTCTACTCCCGCAAATATTTTTCATGCTTTACGCATGCAGGTAAAAAGGAACTTTAGAACTCCAATGATAATATTTACACCTAAAAGTTTGTTACGTCATCCGCAAGCGGTATCAGCAAAAAGCGATTTTACCCAAGGAAAATTCCAACGCATTATTGACGATAACAACAACACTGTTAAAGATGTTAGTAGAGTAGTATTATGCAGCGGTAAAATTTATTACGACCTGCTTAAAAAGAAAAACGATCTTAATGCAAAAGATATTGCTATTGTTCGAATAGAGCAAATTTATCCTCTCCCTAAAAAGGAAATAAACGATATAGTGGCTAAATATAAAAATGCCATTAAGTTAATTTGGGTACAAGAGGAACCTATGAATATGGGTGCTTGGTATTTTATAAAAAACGAACTTAGCCATCTGCCTATTGAGGGCGTTTGCCGTACAGCAAGTGGCAGCCCAGCTGTTGGACTTAACGAATTGCACTTTTTACAGCAAGAAGAAATTATATTTAAAATATTTAAACCATGTACTTGCGAACTAAAACACAAATATTGTGGCTTACAGTGCAAAACAGGCAAAGACAGATTACCGATACTTAAACAACACAGGTATTTTAAAGAAGATTGATGAGATTGAAAAAGATTGATTTTTTAATCTGTGGTAATCTGTGTAATCTGTGGTAAAAAAGATTGGAAAACAGGAGAGCGAAGAACAGAAACCGAAAAAACCTTAGTGTCTTTGTGCCTTGGTGGTAAATAAGTTTTGAGTATTTAGAATAGTTGATTGAAGGAGATTGAAAAGAATATAATTAGTGAATTTGTGGCATTGAATGATAGAATAAAAAATTAGCACGATAAACAAAATACAATGATTATAGATATTAAAATACCAAGTCCGGGTGAATCGATAAGCGAAGTTGAACTTACAACATGGTTTGTTGCTAATGGTGATTTTGTGGAACAAGACCAAGAAATAGCCGAACTGGAATCGGACAAAGCCACACTAACTCTATCGGCCGAAAAAGCCGGGGTAATTAATATTATTGCCAACGAGGGCGATACCATTGATGTGGGAAATGTTGCATGTACTATTGACACTGCTCAAGCCAGACCCGAAGGGAGTGAAAGTAAGCCCGCTAAGAAAACAGAAGAAAAAACAAACAATACTGACGCAGTTAAATTTACTCCGGTAGCTAAGCAAATGTTGGATAATGAAAATATTAGTGCCGCTGATTTTATGGATAAAGTAAAAAGAATTAGTTCGAAGGAGGTAGCTTTTGTATTGTCACAAAAAGAAGATATTAGTTCAAGTGCAGTAACCTCTCAAAATAATACTGAGCCGAGAGGTGAAGAGCGAAAAAAGATGAGCTCGTTAAGAAAGAAGTTAAGCAAAAGATTGGTACAGGTTAAGAACCAAACAGCCATGCTTACTACTTTTAATGAAATAAATATGCAGCAAGTAATTGACCTACGTAGTAAATACAAAGTTGAATTTGCTGAAAAATTTGGGATTAAACTGGGTTTTATGTCCTTTTTTACCAAAGCAGCTTCCATTGCCTTACAATACCACCCCAACATAAATGCCATGATTGATGATGAGGAAATAGTGTTGTTTAACTATACCGACATTGGCATTGCTGTACAAGCACCAAAAGGTTTAATGGTACCTGTGGTACGCGATGTTAATAAACTCTCATTAGCAGAAACAGAACTTGCTATTGCTGAAATAGCTAAAAAAGCTCGCGATGGAAAAATATCATTAGACGAAATGAGTGGCGGTACATTTACTATTACTAATGGTGGTGTATTTGGCTCACTATTATCTACTCCAATAATTAACCCACCACAATCGGGAATTTTGGGTATGCATAATATTGTAGAACGCCCCATAGCCGAGAATGGTAAGGTTGTTATTCGCCCAATGATGTATGTTGCCCTTTCGTACGACCACCGTTTAGTAGATGGTAAAGAATCGGTAGGGTTTTTAGTTAAACTAAAAGAGCTTATTGAACAACCCGAAAAAATGCTATTTGGAGGATCTGAACCTGGAGAAAAACTTATTTTAGGTTAAAATAAATACAAAGCAGAATGAATAAACTGCACTATATTCATTCTAAATGCTGTATTATACATTCTAAAAGCCTACTTTTTAAACCTTACAGGATACTCCTCAGTATTATTGGCTATATGGTAAATATACTGGTAAACCATAGAGCTAATATTTGTCAGGTTTTTGTAGTTTAGTTTATCTGGAGTATCATTTGGGGTATGGTAATCATCGTGTAATCCTGTAAATATTACTGAAATGGGTACATTTCTTTTATGAAAGCTATAATGGTCTGAACCTACTTTAAATACTAATTTCTCATATGCTCCTGGGTTCTTAGACACGTCAAAATCAGAAGGTAAATCTAATTTTTTCTTGCCTAGCTTATAGTATTTCTTGCTGCCTTTGCCCCCATTTAGTAAATATACAAAACTGCTATTCGCATCGTGTCGTGAATCCCATCTACCAACCATATCCATGTTTATATTTATTACTGTGCTATCTAAACTAAATACAGGATTATCGACATAAGCCTCGGAGCCATACAAGCCTATTTCCTCGCCTGAAAATGCAAGAAAAAGAATATTACGTTCGGGCTGTTGAACTTCATTTTTTCCAAATGAGTTAGCTAACTCCAGCAAAACAGATGTGCCTGATGCATTATCGTCTGCACCATAATACACCTCGCCCATTTCAATGCCTAAATGATCGTAATGTGCTGTTACAACAATAGTCTCTTCGGTATCTTTACCATAAACAATTCCACCAACATTTTCCACCTCAATAGCTTGAATAGAATCGTTACAATTTATAAAGCATTCAATATAAGGCTGAATTACATTTTCTAACAACAACCCATTTGCAGTAGATTTTCTAGTGGAAATATCCACTAATTGATTATCGTTTAAATTAAAAATACTACGTAGTATATTTGGAAAACAATAAAATATATTAACTGAACCGATAGGCTTATTCCATTCTTCGGTAATACCTAAACTATAGTTTTGGCTAAACTCTTTTGGCAATACATATTCCGAAGTTATGTAGTTTGTTTCCCAAGCCCTCTCCAAATCTTTGCTTTTATTGGGTATAATTACAAAAAAAGAATTAGTGCCATTTACATTATGTATTTGCTTTATCGTTTCATAAGCCTCTTGTGGCGATGAGGATATAAATGCAAGAGCTTTATTATCAACATCTATACTTTCAATTTCGGTTTGAGAACCAAAACCTGCAAAAACTAGTCTAGTTTTAATTGTGTCGTAATGATTATAGCCAGACACG
>JAUXEM010000128.1 GCA_030620515.1 Salinivirgaceae bacterium | reverse complement strand
CGAATAAAATAATTAGGCTCTAATATAAATCTAATGTAGATTAGTAATGGTTTATGCCTTTTATACAGCAATATTTTAATCTGCGAAATTCAAATATATACATAATGCTTTAACAATTAATTGCTTGCAAATTAATTACCCACAATAGTTTACAACAGAGCCAATAATAATAACGAGGCAAAATTGCTCGTGACCCAACAAAAGAATAAATGGTATCATCTTAAAAAAAGCAATTAGCAATATTTTGCATAACCTGTTTTTTATTCCAAAATGTTTCCTCACTTTTGTGACAAAATTAAATAGTGATGATATTATTTGAAGAGGCTAAGAGAATTGTGCTTTCAACACCTAGACGAATGGGAATAGAGACCATTCATTTCCATAGTAGCATTGGGCGAATTATTGCTGAAAATGTGTATTCTGATTTAAACTTTCCACCTTTTAACAAAGCTGCCATGGACGGTTTTGCAATAAAGGAAGCTGATATTAATAACGTATTAGAAATAATAGAAACGGTAGCTGCTGGACAAACACCGCAAAAAAAGGTAGAAACAGGTCAAGCTACAAAAATAATGACAGGCGCACCAGTTCCTGAAGGAGCTGATTTTGTTATTCAAGTTGAACTATCTGAAACAACAGAAAATAAAGTAAAATTCAATGGGCATCCTAAAAATAATGTAATTCCAAAAGCCAAACAATTAAAAACTGGCGACATTGTATTACATAAAGGCGAAAAAATTGATGCAAGACACATTGCTGTATTAGCATCGGTTGGTCACCCAAATATACAAGTTTACAAGCAACCAATAATTGGTGTAATTTCAACTGGCGATGAAATTGTTGAACCTGAAAACACTCCAAATCCTTCACAAATAAGAAATAGTAATGGTCACCAATTAGTAGCACAAGTGGCACAAAGTAACGCTATACCAAAATATTATGGCATTGCAATTGATACATATGAAGCCACTTATAATGCCATAAAAAAAGGAATTGACGAGTGCGATATTTTACTTTTAACTGGGGGTGTATCAATGGGTGATTTCGATTTTGTTCCTAAAATAATGATTGATTTAGGCATAAAAATACATTTCGATCGTGTTGCTGTAAAGCCCGGCAAACCAACAACTTTTGGAACAATAGACAATATAATAATATTTGGATTACCTGGTAATCCGGTGTCATCGTTCGTGCAATTTGAGCTGTTAACAAAACCATTAATTTACCAGCTAATGGAGCATAATTATATTCCAAACATCAGCCGCTTGCAACTGAGCGAAACATACAAAAGAAAGAAAGCCGACAGGCAATCACATATACCGGTACAAATAATAGATAGCTTGGTTTATTTCTCAAACTATAAAGGCTCATCGCACATACATGCATTAACCGAAAGCTCAGGGTTAATAACAATTGAAAAAGATGTATTTGAAATTAAGAAAGGAGATTTTATAGATGTTAGATTGTTTTAATCGAAATATAAACTACTTACGCGTATCGGTAACAGACCGCTGCAATTTTCGGTGCACATACTGCATGCCAGCCGAAGGTGTTACAATGATAAGTCATAAAGATATTTTATCGTTCGATGAAATATTTGCCACAGTAAAACATGGTGTTTCACAAGGCATTAATAAAGTACGAATAACGGGTGGCGAACCTTTGGTTAGAAAAGGTATAGTTAACCTCATTGAAATGCTTGGTAATTTGGATGGCATTACCGACTTATCGATGACAACCAATGGCATACTTTTACCAAAATATGCAAAACAATTAAAAGCTGCCGGACTAATGCGTGTTAATATCAGTTTAGATACATTGGATGCCGATAAGTTTAAAACTATTACCCGAATTGGTGAATTAAGCGATGTTTTAAAAGGCATTGAAGCAGCCAAAGAAGCTGGATTATCACCTATTAAATTGAATTGTGTAATTAAAAAATCACATAACGAACCTGATGCATTAGCTGTAGCCGAATTTGCCAAAAAGAATAATTTACAAGTTCGGTTTATTCATGAAATGAATTTAGAAAAAGGTGATTTTAAAGTAGTAGAGGGCGGTTCAGGTGGCGATTGTAAAATATGTAATCGCATACGTCTTACTGCCAACGGAAGCTTAAAGCCCTGCCTATTTAGTGATATTGATTACAATATTAGAGAATTGGGAATAGAACAAGCTTATGAACTTGCTTTAAGCAAAAAACCAAAAACAGGGCATAAAAATAAAACTGGTAATTTCTATAATATAGGTGGTTAAATAATCTTAATAGAATAAGGATATGGAAAATCTTAGTCATACAAATAAAGACGGTAAAGCAATCATGGTTGATGTAGGCAATAAACCTCAACAAACCAGAACAGCTAAAGCAATAGGTCATATTAAACTACATGCCAATACAATAAAACTGATTAAAGATAATCAGATGAAAAAAGGTGATGTACTAACCATTGCAGAAATAGCAGGCATACAAGCTGGTAAAAAAACATCGGAATTAATCCCTTTGTGTCACCCACTTTTAATTACAAAATTGGATGTAAAAGCAACACTAAATGAGAATGGTGTTACTTGTGAAAGCCTTGCAAAATGCATTGGACAAACCGGTATAGAAATGGAAGCCTTAACTGCTGTTAATTTAGCCTTATTAACTATTTACGATATGTGTAAAGCTGTAGATAAAGAAATGGTAATTGAAAATGTTTATCTTAGAGAAAAAATTAAAGAATAATAAGCAATAATTGCAATGGCTCAGAATAATCTTTCAAAGAAATTTGGTGTTGCTCCAGTATTTTTTACAGCTATATCTACCATTTTAGGAGCTATTTTATTCCTTCGTTTTGGTTTTGCTGTTGGCACGCTGGGTTTTTGGGGTGTCATTCTCATTATTTTACTTGGTCATTTGGTAACCATACCTACAGCCATGGCAATTTCAGAATTAGCCACCAATAAAAGGGTTGAAGGAGGAGGCGAATATTTTATAATATCACGATCATTTGGCTTAAATATTGGAGCTGCTATAGGCATTGCTCTTTATTTATCGCAAGCAATAAGTGTTGCATTTTATGTAATTGCCTTTACCGAATCGTTTCAATTCTTTTTTGAGTGGGCTAACCCCTGGTGGAATCAAACATTTAATTCTGATATACCTCGACAAATAATTAGCCTTCCGGCTATGTTTCTGCTCTCATTACTTATACTTAAAAAAGGTGCAAACGTAGGAGTTAAAGCCCTTTATGTAATTGTTGTTTTGCTGGCTATTTCTCTAGTATTATTCTTTCTAGGCAAAACCGACTACGCAGCAACAAACCAATTAAGCTTAGGTTTTTCTGAGTTTAGAAATATGAAAAGCTTTTTTGTAGTTTTTGCCATTATATTCCCAGCTTTTACAGGAATGACAGCTGGCGTGGGTTTATCAGGAGATTTGAAAAATCCATCTAAATCAATTCCAATTGGCACTTTAGCCGGAACATTAATTGGAATGATTATCTATTTTTTCATTGCTTACAAATTAGCCTCATCCGCTTCGCCTGAAGATTTAATGAACAATCAGTTAGTAATGGGAAACATTGCCATTGGAGGTGCATTAATAATCCCTTTAGGTTTAGCCGCCTCAACAATTTCATCGGCACTTGGCTCAATAATGGTTGCTCCACGAACACTGCAAGCCATTTCAATGGACAAGGCTTTCCCAATCCGCAAGATAAACCTATGGCTTGGTAAAGGCAGAAAAAAAGATTCTGAACCCATAAATGCTTCTTTAGTAACTATTATTATTGCATTTATTTTTGTAGGTATTGGAGATGTAAATGCCGTAGCCGAAATCATTTCTATGTTTTTTATGGTTTCCTATGGTTCGCTATGCTTAATCTCATTCCTAAATCATTTTGGCTCATCGCCATCCTATCGTCCATCATTTAAATCAAAATGGTATTTTTCGCTTGTTGGATTCGTAGTAGCGGTTTGGGTAATGTTCAAAATAAACACACCATATGCCATACTTGCATTTATACTAATGACACTTATGTATGTTTACGTAAACAGCTACCATAAAAAGCGAAAAGGATTTGAAGGAATTTATGCCAATGCCATTTATCAATTGAGCAGAAATTTACAAGTATTTGTGCAGAAAAAAAGAAGTAAAAATTCATTTTCAGAATGGCGCCCAAGTGCTATTTGCATTTCAAAAAGCACCTTTGAACGCCAACAGGCAATTATGCTTTTAGATTGGATTTCACATAAATTTGGTTTTGGCACTTACTTACATCATATTAATGGATATTACTCAAAAGCCACATATCAACAGGCTGAAATTGAAATTGAAAAAGTATTAAAAAACACAAGAGTGAAAAATAGCCATGTTTATGTCGATACAATTATTAGCCCTTCAAACACATCGGCAATAGCACAAGCAATTCAAATCCCAGGCATTGCAGGCATGGAAAATAATATGGTAATTTTCGAATACAGCAAATCGCAACCCGAACAACTAAACGAAATAATAGACAATGTTGCCTTAGTAAATGCTGGGCAATTCGACATTGGTATTTTAGCAAGCAGCAATCGGGAAATAATATACAAAAAAGGCATTCATATTTGGATACGCTCCATTGATACAGAGAATGCTAATTTATTAATCTTACTAAGTTTTATAATACTTGGTCATCCAGATTGGAAAAAAGCAAATATTAAAATATATGACATTACAAAACCTGAAGATATTGAACATGCAAAAGAGCGTATGGATAACTTAATTCAGGAAGGACGATTACCTATTACCAGTAAAAATATTGAAGTTATTGGTCTTGATATTAACATTTCGTCAAAAACACTTATTAACAAACACTCGAAAGATGCAGCCCTTACCTTAATAGGCTTTAGAGAGGAGAGCTTAAAACATGATAAGGCAGAAATATTCTCCGGATTTGATGATATAGGAAATATTTTATTTATTAATTCGCACAATCAAAAAGTAATTGAATAGTTTAACTACTATATTTACACAATAAATTGTAACTTACAATCTTATTTTATTAAGTATGAAACCACTAGTTTTAGACAAAACACAAGATACACCAGGGATAACACTAGATAAAAAAGATAATCAGTTTTCTTTTTCGGGCACATCTATTCCTGAAAATACAAAAAAATTTTATCAGCCTATTTTTGATTGGATCAAAGAATATGTTAAAAATCCAAACAAAGAGACAATTGTTAATTTTAAGATGAAGTATTTTAACACCTCATCTACCAAGTCTATTTTCGATATAATGATTCAATTTAAAGAGATAGCGAAGAATAATGAGATGCTAATTATAAATTGGTATTTTCACGAAGATGATGAAGATATGCTTGAGGCAGGTGAAGGACTCTCAAAAATGGCTCGATTCCCATTTAATTTTATTAAACATTAAACTACAAATCAAAAATGAAGACTAAATTCGAAATACTTTCTGTAAATGTATCAGAAAAAAAAGGAACAATTAAAGTACCTAAAGCAGAAATAGTATTAAACAATCAAGGTGTTGAAAACGATGCCCATTCAGGTGATTGGCACCGACAAATAAGCCTATTGGCTGATGAAAGCGTTAGGCGTTTCGAAAAACAGCTTGATAGAAGAATTGAATACGGTGAATTTGCTGAAAACATTACCACAAAAGGAATTGTTTTACACGACAAAGTACCTGGCGACAGATTACTAATTGGAGATACAATTATGGAAATCACGCAGATTGGTAAAAAATGCCATGGAGATAGTTGTCAAATATATCAATTGGTAGGGAACTGCGTTATGCCAAAAGAGGGAATATTTGCCAAAGTAATAAAAGGAGGAACGATAAAACCGGGAGATTCTTCTGTATTTGAAAAAGCAAACTAATAAAACCTATACATTTTGAACATTTCAACCTTATATCGAGTTACCAGCCATAACCAAATTGTTGATGTAGACGATGTTTCTATGTCGTTGGATAAAGTTTCGAAACAAATAATTATTTTCGAAAAAGAACTACCAAAGTCGAAAGAACTAAACAGTTTGCTTAAACAGATGGCAATTGGAACAGCTATTATTATTGATAGTTTCAGTGATGAAGAGTACAAACCCTTCGACTTAATCATAGGTACAGAAAATAGGTTAAAGGTTATAAAAATAGTAGAAATAGATTCTACCAAAGCAGTAGTATGCCTGCCTGAGAATTTTATTACGTTTTTTATTGGACAAACCTTATCACATAGGCCAAAAATATTTAAAGCAAAAGTAATTACCCTAAGTGATAGAGCAAATAGAGGTATATACAAAGATTTGAGCGGTCCAAGGGCGGTTGAGCTTTTACAAGAATATTTTAAGCAAATTAACAAAGATATTCTTATTGACTCTATAATAATTCCTGATAATAAAGAGGAGCTAATACATGAATTAATTGAGGCTCGGAATAACAAAACAGATGTTTTAATAACAACTGGAGGTACAGGTATCGGAAAAAGAGATATTACCGTTGATACTGTTAAAAGCTTTATAGGAAAAGAGATTCCGGGAATTATGGAAATGATTCGCGTAAAATACGGAAAAGACAAACCTAATGCTTTACTAAGTAGAGGAATTGCTGGAGTAATGAATGAAACTCTAGTTTACACTTTGCCTGGCAGCGTTAAAGGTGTTGAGGAATACCTGCATGAAATATTCCTAACTCTCGATCACCTTTTTTATATGCTTCATAGTATTGACAATCATTAAACGCCAAACTTTAAGATAAAATGATTTAACAAACCTGAAAATAAAATTGTTTTTTTTAAAATTAAAGAAAAGGAAACAAAGAGGGAATTGAAGGATAGTGTTTTTCAGATTGAATATCCTTCTTCAGTCGTATCAATCTATTAGCTTTTTATTAAAAAAACACATGAATATAAAAAATAAAATACTAAACATAGATTAAGACAAATGAAAAAACTAATCCCCGTATTGCTAGTGATTTTTGCTGCATGTTCAACACCTTCAAAAGACGGATATATTATAGATGCCAAAATAAATGGAAAAACTCCAGCAGTTGTACTCCTACAGGAGTATAAGGATGGAGAAATGCATACAATAGATTCTACTGAATTTTTAAATGGGGAATTTCATTTTACTGGGAAGGTAGATCTTCCTTACCAATGTTTTTTAAAGATTGGCTCCCTTAGACCATTCCCTTTCTTTATTGAAAATTCTGAAATTAATATCCTTGCCAATATAGACAGCCTTGACCAAGCAAGCATAACTGGTTCTATGATTCAGAATAAATTTGATGCCTTCAATGGATCGACTTTGAGCTTTGATAAAGAAATGGAAATTATATATCCTCAATTAAAACAGGAAACTGACTTAGACTTGAAAAATATTATTGAAGCAAAGCTTGACTCTGTTTACGATGCCAAAATGAATTTCATTAAGAACTATGTAAAAAATAATGGGTCTTGCGTGATTGCACCTTATTTAATTAGTCGACAATTAATTCATTCGATTGATTTAATTGAACTTGAAGAATTAACAAATACAATTAGCCCTGCACTTAAAGAATCGGAATACACTCAAAAACTAATAACTAGAATTATCTTATTAAGAACTTTACAGCCTAGTTTACCTGCACCAGAATTCATACAAAACGATGTAGATGGCAACCCGGTTAACTTAGCCGATTTTAAAGGTAAATATCTCCTGATTGACTTTTGGGCTTCGTGGTGTGGACCTTGCCGTAGGGCAAATCCAACTGTAGTTAATATGTTTAAAAAATATGAAGCTAAGGGTTTTACTATTTTAGGTATTTCAATGGATGATAACAAGGGTAAATGGCTGAAAGCAATAGAAAAAGACCAACTTATATGGACTCAGGTTTCCTCGCTTGAAGGTTGGGCAAATCCTGTGTGCAAACAGTATGGCGTTAATTCTATTCCTCATGCAATATTAATTGATCCAGAAGGAAATATTGTTAAAAGAGGGATTCATGCAAATGAATTAGACGAATTACTAAACGGTGTATTAAATTAAACTACAAACTATTAGTGGTGTGCAAAATTGCAGATGATCTTGAATTAGATGGTAGATTGACAACGGAATAAGAATTACTATCAGTATCTTGAATTAACAACTTTATATCCAATTAATCTGTCATAGTCTTCGTTAATTCCATTAAAATAAACATATATAATATAATCATTCTCCGTTTCATAATGCGATCCCTCAATTACTTTTTCATCTAGCTCTCCAGAATAGCTATTCTTATAAATATATGTATAATTATAAATACCTTGTTTCATAAGCAATACGCCTTCATACATTTTACTATCAAAGTTATATATCAGCTCGTTTTCCATTAATGCTTGCCATCTACTAAACTCACCAAAAACATATACTGAACCATCTAAAAACGGTTGTTCAAATGGCAAATAAAAATAAACATAGGTATAATCAGCCGATATATGATGATCATAGTTATTAGCATTGAAAATTAAAAAACCACCATTTAAATCTTCTTGCCAAAAATATCGCTTATAGCTTCTACGCTCGTCTAAGCGCAGTTGAAAATGATACATTGTATCTACATACTGAATGTCGTTTACATTTTCACCAAACTGATGTAAGTTCTTATTACTAAACATTCTAAATTCGTTTCCTCCTAAAATTATGTTCTCATCAGGTAAACTATAAACCAATTCATTATTCCGCACAAAAACAGGCTTTATACCTTTAATAATTCTATCGGGTCTATTATTTTGTTGAATCATAATTTTAACTTCCGAAAACGGGTCATCTATCTCAATGTCATCATGTAGAACTTTTAGTCTAATTTCCTGACCGCTATTTGCATATTGAGCAGTAATTGGTCTATTTATTTCAGCTTGAATATTTACTAATAGTTCAAAAATAGAAAACCTAGCCATAGCCACAGTATTTTCTCTATCACCATCTTCAATTATTCTAATAACATAATTACCACTAACTTTTAATTGAATATCATCGTTTGGCAATACTACTTTATAATGAATATATTTCACTTTAGTATTTACTGAAAACTCATAGTCATAAATTGCATTTTCATTAAAACCATTCATAAACTCATCTGAAAACAAATCAGATTGCTCCCAATTTGCATTACAATGAATAATTTGATAAGAATAGTTTTTAGTGTTATCACTTAGTAAGTCAAACTCTAGCTTTATTCTATTATCACTATTCAGCTCCATTACCGGATAAGACAACTCATTCCCATCTATGGCAATTCGCATGGTTTTAATATCATTACTTATAACCTGAGTAGTATATTTAATAACCTGAGAATCAGGCTGTGCAATTAATGCTGAAACATGAAATAAAATTATATAAAAAAGTAACGTTTTTATTAGGCGTACACTTATCATAAATCGAAATTTTTATAATTATTGCAAATATTAAACATATTTTTAGTTTAAATTTAACAATTGTCAAAATATATTGAACAATTGTCAAATTATATTGTAAAGAATATTGATTAATGAAATCTAAACAACTTAAATTATGTTGATATTTAGATAATTACATTGTTATGATTGTAATATTCCTTAGACAATTAATACAATACTTGATTTAGGACAAGATTATTTATGATTAGAGCAATTAATATGCACAAAAAAAATTACTTATTTTAACTATATTTGCCATGATTTTATTAAACATATAACAATAATATGCCACATAAAATAAAGATTAGAAAAGGGCTAAATATTCCAATAGAAGGAAAAGCCGAAAAAATTGCTATTCAAAGCCAAATAGGGGGTTGCTTATTTGCATTGAAGCCAACTGACTTTCCATCGCTTACTCCAAAATCAGGTTTAAAACCAGATGCAAAGATAAAAGCTGGAGATGTTGTGTTTTTTGACAAAAACAAACCTGAAGTAAAATTTACCTCACCGGTAAGTGGCACTTTAAAATCAATTAACAGAGGTGAGAGACGCAAAATTTTAGAGTTTGTAATTGAACCTGATACAAGCCAAGAGTTTGTTAAGTTCGAAGTAGGTAACCTTAACGAGCTTTCTCGTGACAAAGTAGTTGAGTTACTTTTAAACTCAGGCACTTGGCCATTGTTAAGACAGCGTCCATATGATATTATTGCCAAATACGAAGATACACCGAAAGCTATTTTCATTTCAGCCTTTGATAGTTCTCCTTTAGCACCTGATTATGACTTTATTTTGAACGGTCAAGAAAGCGATTTTCAAAAAGGAATTGACGTATTAAAAAAGCTTACTGAAGGAGCCGTCCATATAACAGCAAATGGAGAATATGCAGTTAGTAAAGTATTTTCTTCTTGTAAGGGAGTTGAATTAAACACTATTACAGGTCCTCACCCATCAGGAAATGTTGGCATCCAAATGCATCACATAAACCCAATTAATAAGGGTGAAGTAGCATGGCATATTAATCCACAAGATGTACTAATTATTGGACGTTTGTTTAATAAAGGCATTTTTGATGCATCGAGAACTGTTGCATTAACCGGATCAGAAATAAAGAAACCTAAATACTACAAAACAATGTTAGGT
Organism: Salinivirgaceae bacterium; assembly: GCA_030620515.1. Classification (GTDB taxonomy): domain Bacteria; phylum Bacteroidota; class Bacteroidia; order Bacteroidales; family SZUA-534; genus JAUXEM01. Next base: position 320 of record JAUXEM010000128.1, on the reverse strand, counting down.
GCCTCTATTCAGTCTATGGTTGAAAACAATGTAGAAGAAGGCAATTTAAGATACATAAGCGGCAATGTTTTAACAGGAACGCAAATAGCTTCGGATGGATTTATTGGTTATTACTCTCATCAAGTAACTGTAATTCCGGAAGGCGATTATTATGAATTTTTTGGCTGGGCAACACCTGGGTTAAAAAAATTCAGTGTTTCAAGAGCATTCTTTTCATGGTTAACTCCTAAAAAAGAATATCGTTTAGATGGTAATTTGCATGGTGGTGAGCGTCCTTTCGTATTTTCTGAAGAATATGAAAAAGTACTACCAATGGATAT
>JAUXEM010000179.1 GCA_030620515.1 Salinivirgaceae bacterium | reverse complement strand
GGCATATATCAACTTAATATTATTATGAATGATAGAGTAATTAATAGAAAAGTGATGATACGATAAGTTTACATTAAGCTATATAATAATAAAGGGTGTCCAAAACGGATGCCCTTTTTATATTGATAACTTATTCATTCTAGCTTCTAAATTCCTTATTGGCTATTCTAAATTAATAATGCCCCTAGTTGATTATACTAGAATGAGGTTTCCCATTCCTGTAGGTTTCCACTAGTATAGCTTGCAAAAAGGAATCATCATATGAAAGAACCCAATCGTTGCTTTTAACCAGTGTTTTATATACTTGTGACCCAATATATTTGCTATGCGATAAATTTATCTGAACCCCATTTTCAGACCATCTATAAAATTCATATTCATAATCAGCACCATCAATCCATTGTCGCATAGGGCGATACTTAGCAGCCAAACTTAGCTTTGAGTTTACCACCTTAACAATTTCCTCTATCCTAAAATTTTCAATACTGCGGCGTTCAATGGCATAAATTGTATTATAACCTATAATTTTAAAAGTAATATCTTTGTTGCCAATTAACTCACAATCCTCAATAGTATAGTTAGGATAATTATAAATACCTCTTGTTTTTAAAAAAGATCTATCTATTTGATCACCTATTGAATAGTATGATATAACAAATTTTATAGGACTGTAATTGCTTGTTTCCTTCAATCGTAGAGGCTTATTGGTAGATAATATTAAAGGGAATGGCTCAAGATATAAAATAAGTTTAGCTTGCTTGTTTATATATTTAAAATCGAATCTTATGGTATCTACTAATTTTTCACAATTTGTTACTTCAAACTCAGCATTATCATTGTAAACTCCCTGTTTGCGATACCGTGTATAAACTATACCAGTATCATTTAAACTAATAGGAAATGCAGAATCTTTGTAAAATATTTTCTTTTCGGCATCATACTTAGTAAATGAAATAGAGTAACCGTTTCTAAAAACAATTTCATCTCCATAAAACCATTCAACATCCTTAAAGTACTGCTTGCTTTTTTGTTCTACACTAGAGTTACATCCAAAAAAGGAAGCGATAATTATTGTTATAATAAATCCATTAACAATAGAATTCGAAAGAGAATAATTCATAACTGTTTAGTTCTTAAAATTTAAATATTGCGCATAGCATATGCAAGATATAAAAAAGATGTGAATTCTATTTTACTAAGTCTAACTCATAAAGAAATTAATCTCAGAATACACATATTCAAATGGTTATAAGCTTACTATCAATTTGAAAAACAAAACACCTTTACAAATCGACTAATACAGTTGCTAAGCTATTTTTTATATAACTATACTATCAAGATATTTTTATTCAATTTTCCGCTCTTTTTCTTGCAAATAAATAAAATACATCTATCTTTGCACCCGCATTACAAAAGGCTCCTTAGCATAACTGAATAGTGCACTTGACTACGGATCAGGAGGTTGGGGGTTTGAATCCCTCAGGAGTCACTAATAAAAGCGTAACAGATTATTTTATAATCAGTTACGCTTTTTTTGTTTTTTAATCACACGGTTTTACGCCCATCCTTTACAGCTAGTCAATAATAAAAATTAAATGTATTGCCTGATGAACTTAAATCACGAAACACATTTTCATTTTCAATCTATCTTGCTACATTTGTACCCTACTATAATTTATGAAACGCATATTACAAATATTGTTTTTATGGATAGCCGGACTAGGTATAGTTGGGCACTCTATCATTCCTCATCATCACCACGATAATGAGAATGAGAAACAAACTTGTGAACATAGCTGCGAGCATGAAAATAAAGCTGCGGGAGCACTTTATATAGCTAGCTGCGATTTTGAAAGTCATGAGCACGACCATGACCACTCATGCAGTTTTCAAGACAATTCATTTATTAAGCAGACTTTTTCGGTATTAACAGCTACCATTACAAATTTACTGATAGTACAAGAACTGGAAACCCCAGTTTTCAAATATCAAAACAACAATGCTAAGCTTAAAGCAAATCCCTTTTACCATAGCAAAGCAACACGAGGACCTCCTGCTTTAGTGTAATTTTCTCATTTTACAATACTAAGCTGAAAATCACCTTTTTAAATTAATTTATTAAGTAAATCACATATTTTAAATATTATGATAATTAAAAATATTATCCGTACAATATTTATGTTAACCATTGTAGCGGTATTTACAACTTCGTGTAAACAAACAATTAAAACAGACCCACATGCAGGTCACTACCATAGTGTAGAAGCTGATACACATGCGGCGCACGACCATATAGCCAAGGAAAATGCTCATAACCATGAAGCTTTAACATACACTCTTGTACAAGGCAACTACGAATTATTTATGGAGATGTCGCCTTTAATAAAAGGAGATAAAGTGAAAAGTTTAATTCATATAACTCGCCTAAGCGATTACAAACCAGTAACACAAGAAAAGATTAAAATAAGCTTAAAAGGAATTGATACTTTTAATTACTTCGCTAATTCTACGTTTAATGGCATTTATAAATCTTTGTTTACACCAAAACAAATTGGGGTTTTCGAATTCATTATAACATTTGCAGATAAAGGTAAAACACGTAAACTCAATTTGGGCGAATTAGCAATTATTAATCACGATGAATTTATTCCAGAAGATAAACATGAAGAGCCAAACCTAATTACTTACCTTAAAGAACAAGCTTGGGATGAAAAATTTGGCATTACTGAGCTTAAAACTGCTCCATTTTCTAGAGTTATTAAAACATCGGGGATTATTCTACCAGCTCCGGGCGATGAAACTATAATTACCGCTATGCACTCAGGAACCATAAGTTTAAACAACAACTTAATTGAGGGTAAGCAAGTAAATAAAGGTGAAAACATAAGCAATATTTCAAGTGACCTGATACACCAGAATCTTACCAACGATTACCTGCAAGCTAAAAACCAATTCGAAAAAGCGAATCTTGACTTTAACAGAGCATCTAAACTTATTAAAGAAAAATTAATTTCGGAAAAAGAATACCTGGTAGCCAAGCTAAATTACGAAAGTACAAAAAACACTTTTAATAATATTGCAAAATACTATAGCGATGGTAACGAAAATGTAGAGGCTCCAACAAGCGGTTTTATTCGTTCGGTATTTGTACAGCAAGGGCAGTTTATAGAAGAAGGACAGCCTATTGCTACTATCATTAAGAATAAACGCATTTTGCTTAAGGTAGATGTACCCCAGCAATACAATCATTTAGCATCGGGGTTTTACACCGCTAATTTTTCTCCAGTTTACACCGATAAATTATTTAGAGTTAAAGAGCTGAATGGCGAGCGTACAAGTTTCTCATCGGCACTTACCGAGAATAGCCTATTTACATCGGTTCATTTTGAATTTGATGCCAATACTGAAATTATGCCTGGCTCGTACGCTGAGGTGTATTTAAAATCGGCCACAGCAAATAACGTACTTACAGTTCCAGTAGCAGCACTAATGGAAGACCAAGGCAACTACTTTGTATTTGTAATGGTTGACGGCGAACATTATCGCAAAACGTTTATCAAAACAGGTAATTCCGATGGCGAATATATCGAAGTGCAAACAGGCTTACACGAAGGTGATTATGTAGTTAGCAAAGGAGCATATCAAGTGCATTTAGCATCCTTAGGAAATGCTGCACCAGCACATACACATTCGCATTAAGAGTAATGTAAAAGTAAAAAGGCATACTAATCAAATACTATAGAAATAATTGCAAATTGTTATTTATACTATTGAATTATTCGTTGCTTGGTACTTGTAGCTAGTTAAAAATAGCAACCCGCAACTTGCATCCTGAAACATTTGAAAGAGCCTGATTTAATAATCACTTAATTTAAATTAAAAAACAAAAATAATGTTAAACGATATTATAAAATACTCACTCTCTAACCGACTATTAGTATTGGTTACTGCTGTGTTATTAATGGCTGGTGGTGTGTTTATTTCCACCAGAATGGAGATAGATGTATTTCCTGACCTTACCGCACCTACTGTTGTTATTATGACAGAGGCCGAAGGAATGGCTCCTGAAGAGGTGGAACAACTGGTTAGTTTTCCTATTGAAACCGCTGTAAATGGTGCAACAGGTATTCGTAGAGTGCGTTCATCGTCGGCAATGGGATTTTCCATTGTTTGGGCTGAATTTGACTGGGGTATGAATATTTATAATGCCCGCCAAATTGTTAGCGAAAAAATAATGAATGTTGGAGATCAACTACCTGAAGGTACTGGTAATCCAACACTGGCACCACAATCATCATTAATGGGCGAAATACTTATTATTGCCTTAACGGCAGATAGTACCAGTGCTCTTGACCTGCGTACACTTGCAGATTGGAATGTTCGTACTCGCTTACTTGCTACTGGCGGAATTGCTCAAGTTGCAGTATTTGGAGGCGACTTTAAGCAGTACCAAATTTTAGCTGATCCGTTAAAGATGAATTACTACGAAGTAAGCCTTTCAGAACTTACGCAGGCTGCTATGAACATGAATCAGAACGTACCAGGTGGATATATTGACCAGTACAGCAATAGTTATATTATTCGTGGTATTGGTCGCACAAACGACATTTACGAAATTGGTAATACTTTTATTAAAACTACCAAAAACAGTCCGGTAAGATTAAAAGATGTTGCTACTATTAAAATTGGAGCTTCACCAAAAATTGGACAAGGTTCGTACAACGGTCAAAACTCCGTAATATTAACTGTTACTAAGCAACCAAACATAAATACTATAGAATTAACCGACAGAATAAAAGAAAGCTTGGCTGAAATAGGAAAGACTCTCCCACCCGACGTGAAAATTCATACCGATATTTTCGAACAGTCTGAATTTATAAAACGCTCGGTTAGCAACGTAGCTCGCGCTCTTATGGAGGGCGGATTATTTGTAGTCATTATCCTGTTCTTATTCTTAATGAACTACCGAACCACATTAATTTCACTGTTGGCTATTCCAATATCGATGCTAATTGCTGTATTAATTCTGAAACTTATGGGCTTTACCATAAACACTATGAGTTTGGGTGGCATGGCTATTGCCATTGGCTCATTAGTTGACGATGCCATTATTGATGTAGAAAATGTTTACAAACGCCTACGAGAGAATGTGCAACTTAAAAAGGAAAAACGAAAACCAACCCTTAAAGTAGTGTACGATGCCTCTGTAGAAATACGAGCTTCTATTATGAATGCAACATTCATTATTATGGTAGCTTTTATTCCATTGTTCTTTTTAAGTGGTATGGAAGGCAAAATGCTAAAACCATTAGGTATAACTTATATTGTATCTCTATTCGCATCATTAATTGTTGCCCTTACTATTACACCGGTGCTTAGTTCTCTTTTACTAACTAATAAAAAACGACTTAAAAAATTTCAGGATGGTAGTTGGTTAGAGAGAAAACTAAAGGCAGCTTATAAAAAAGCACTTCAACGAATATTGAATTACCCTAAGCTAACATTAGGTTCATCTATTGCGTTATTTGTGTTTGCTATTGTATTAATTACCTTTCAGGGACGAAGCTTTTTACCCGATTTTAATGAAGGTACATTAACTATAAGCACTTCGGCATTGCCTGGCATTTCGTTAGATGAGAGTAACAAAATTGGAGCGAAAGCTGAGACTCTATTACTTGAAATACCAGAAATTACAACTGTTGAAAGACGTACAGGTAGAGCCGAGCTATCAGAGCACTCCTTTGGTTCTAATGTTTCTGAAATAGATGCTCCATTTACTTTAGATAAACGCTCAAAACAAGAATTCCTGGCAGAAGTTAGAGCCAAATTAAGTTCAATAAATGGAGTAGCTTATGAGGTTGGTCAACCCATTAGTCACCGAATTAATCATATGCTATCGGGATCAAAAGCTAGTATTGCAATTAAAGTATTTGGTTCACATTTGGGCGAAATGCACCAATTAGCTACTAAAATTAAAGGCTCTATTAAAGACATTGAGGGAGTAGTTGATTTAAATGTAGAACAACAAATAAGTATTCCACAAATACAAATAAAGCCTAAACGCGAAATGTTAGCTCGCTATGGTATAACTATGATCGAGTATTTCGAATTCATTCATACTGCCTTTCATGGTGAAAAAGTATCGGAAGTTTTTGAGCAAGAACGAAAATTCGATTTAATTATTCGTTTCGACGATGAATACCGCAATAACATTGAAAACCTTAGGAATGCTCTAATAACAACCCAAACAGGACAAAAAATACCTTTGTCGTTTGTGGCAGATATTATTTCGGCTAAAGGACCAAATACTATTAACAGGGAAAACGTACAACGCAAACTGGTTATCTCGGCAAATGTTGCTGAGCGCGATTTACGTAACATTGTAAAAGATATTCAGAAAAGAGTTGACACTGAAATTACTCTACCCGAAGGATATAGAGTAGAATACGGCGGACAATTTGAGAGCGAAGCACAGGCAAGTAAAACATTGCTATTTGCTTCTATATTAGCACTACTGGTAATCTATTTATTGCTTTATCAAGAATTTAAAGATTTAAGACTTACCAGTATAATAATGATAAACCTACCATTGGCGTTAATTGGTGGTATTATAGCAATTGCTCTAACCTCGGGGGAACTAAACATTCCGGCCATAATAGGTTTTATTACTCTGTTTGGTATTGCCACCCGAAATGGAATATTGTTGGTTTCAAGATACAAAGCATTGGAAGAGGAAAACATGTCGCTTAAAAATAGAATTATTTCCGGTTCAACCGACCGACTTATTCCTATTTTAATGACCGCACTAACTGCTGCTTTAGCACTTATTCCACTTGCACTTAAAGGCGACTTACCAGGTAATGAAATTCAAAGCCCTATGGCAGTAGTAATTTTAGGTGGCTTATTAAGTTCTACCCTGTTAAACGGTTTTGTTATTCCAATAGTTTACGGATTAATAAAAGGCAATGCAAAATTTACACCATCTATAGAGCCAAAAAAATAAGCGATTCATCAAAGAATTTATAACACATAAAAAAAAATGAAAAAAAAACATATCGTTTTATCCTTAATCATTCTATTGGGATTAAACACCCAGGCACAAACATCGCTTGACATTTTACTTGAGTCGGTAATTGAGAATAATAAAACAATTAAATCGTACACTCATTATGCCAATTGGCAAAAAGCGAAAGCAAAAACAGGAAACACACCTGCTAATCCAGAATTAGAGTATGGATATTTTCCAGGCAACTCCGATGCTATTGGAACAAAAACGGTTATTGGTATAAGTCAAACTATTGCTTTTCCTACAACCTATATCTATAAAAGAAAACTTGCACAACAAAGCAAAATACTTGCCAATGAGGAGTTTCGTGAAAAAACACAGGAAATTCTTTTGCAAACGTGGG
>JAUXEM010000099.1 GCA_030620515.1 Salinivirgaceae bacterium | reverse complement strand
TTGAAGTGAAATAGGGTCATTTGGCTTACAACCAAATAATTATTCAGTCATTGTGGGGTCATTCGGCTTCTAGCCGAATGTGTTAGTTTCATTTACTGCTATCGTGCGAGTCCTCTAGTGTGTTTTAAAAAAAATAAATATAATTTCAATAAAAACGAGGCTAGATGCCTCGTGACCCATCATGGTTTTTCAGTTTCTGTTTATATGGGTTATTCGGCTTCTAGCCGAATATTTTCATATTATTTAAATGGTTATTCAGCTTTCATCTGCATGAAAAAAACGAGGCATATTGCCTCGTGACCCTTTCTTTATTTATCCAATGATATTTTCAAGTTAGCTTTTTCAAAAGGAAACTAAACACGTTTTACACGAATAAAAAAAGTGCTATTTTATCTAATCCGTTATGACAAAAGTGAAGTTGTTATTTTTTTTAATTTTTTAGTAGGGTTGTATGATTTTAAACTGTTTAACATATAGCAAACATTCTTTATGTTTTTTAAATAATTCTAAAAATGCTTGTATAACAGGTAAATTCAGGAGCCATTCTTGTAACACCGAACCCATTTTTTAAGTATAATAGTTTAAAGGTAACACTATGAATCTACAATCAAATCAAGCAAGGTTAAATCAACCTCAAGAAATGCATAATGTATTAGAGAATTTAAAATCGCTCACTAAAGAAGACATTTATGCACAAACTCGCTATGTAAATAATTTTACTAATGATGACGAAAGTTGCTTGGACAGCAATAAAGTATTTAATGGCTACATAGAGGAGTATGAATAGTATTACATACTCTTCTTTATTTTTTGAATAAAAAGCCTCATTTATTTCCTTCCTGACAATTATATTGTCCGATTCAAATTGTAATGCTTTAAAATACTGGTTATGCAATATAGCCTAAACGCGTTTGATTCGATAATTTGCCAGCAATAAATATATCCTACAATATTCTGTATGTAGCTTCTATTTTGAATTTTTCTATAAGCTTACAATACCCAGATACTATTCAAGTCGAATTTTATCAAAAAATATTCTTTTAAAGAATTACACCTCCCCATTCAATAACATAAAATTCTTCTCTATTAGCTGATTTTACAGTTGGTTCTGCTATATTAGTATAATCCTCACTTTCTTTAAAGGCAAAAAATAAACGAAATAGGTTTGTTGGTTTTTTACTAAATTCTAAATCAATAACTCTATTTATTATACTTTTGGTTTGTGGATAAATTAAATAATATGCATCAGTATTTAAGGTTGGAATCCAATATTCAATAAAATCAGCAATTTCTTTCTCCGAAAAGTTATATTGTAGTAGAATATCGTTAAAGAACGTGCTTAATTCTTTAGATTCAACACACCAACCTTCGTTTGTTTGCCAAATATTTGGCTGTGCACTTTCATAGAACAAAAAATAGTGAATATTATTAATTTTTCCATTTGGTTCAACAGTAACACACCAGCCATCTTCATATTCTGGTATAGATTTTATTAACTCACCTCCTTTTGGAAAATTTACATTTACACATAAACTGGTTGTTTCTTTCGGATAAAGGTAAATGTTAGGTTTATAGGCAATGGTCCAATTCCAAACAGTATCGGTTAAAGTGTTTGATTCAGCACCATTAAATGCAGTTAATGAAACAACTGTCATTGAATTACTTGTGAAATTATGCAGTGGTTCAACTTCGGTTGAAGTTTTCCCGTCGCCAAAATTCCATAAATATGAGCTAGCATTTTCTGAACAATTGGAGAATTGAACTTCGTTAATTGTATCAATCTTTGAGCCTAAAAGTTCGTATGTAAAGCAGGCTTTCACATTGCTAGAATCATTATCATCTTCACAACTAATAAGAATAAAAAGTAGCACAGGGATTAAGAATAGTTTATTCATTTTGAGTAAAATTTGCTTAAGTTACATCATTTAGTTTTATGACGTAGGCAAAACAAAAAGGGTTGCTTTACTTTTGCAAGTAGAGCAACCCTTATCTTTTTCTAAAGTATTGAACGTTATTCAAAATCTTTTTCGTCAATAACAGGTAATTCCATTTTATTCTCAATTCTACCCACAGGGTAGCGCATGTAAGTTTTTTCAAAGTATGGCGAGTTTCTGTAAATTATTCGCATCTGCCTGTAAGTATTTTTTGCTAATGTTGAATCCATTTTTATAGCAGCCTCTATTTTTTCTTTTAAACCAGGTGTTGTATCTAAAATATGTATTGCCCGTTCTTCAAACACAAAGGGCGAAAAATATTCACGGCTTTGCAAAATCTCGTCAAACATATTCCATGCAAAATATGAATCGGGTGCTTGTGGTTCAAGTACCTGCATTATATAGTGCTTTTCTTTTCCATTAACAGGAACAATGTAATCGCCTTTATGGAATTGTACAGGCATTTGTTTTAGGTTTGTTTTTATATTTGAATGTAAGTAATGTCCATTATATGGTTTGTTGGTTGTTTCATAATTGTCAATATAGTACATATTTAAATTCAATACCATATCTTCAGTTAGTCTTTTCATATCTACCTTGTTCCATTTTAACCGTTTTATACTTTCTTTCCAAGCTTGTGGGATAATGTAGTATTTTGGTGCATGAACTGTTAACTCTGGATTAAAATGGTTAAAGTATTTTACCTTTTTTGTAAATGGTTTTGTTCTGTCGTAATATAGTAATGGTTCACCAGTTAGCCTACTTGGCGGGTACGTTGCTTCGTATCCTTTAAATTGTATTAAATCGTATTTAGATGAATCAATTTTCCATTTAAGAACAAAGTCATTTTGTTTTTTTAGTTCATTATTTGCTTGTGTGCGAAGCTCTGCAATTTGTTTTGCATTTGCGTTAGTATATTCCAACAAGCAATGCATAAAATCTAATGTTGAGTTTACCCTATCGGCAAAAGGTTTAAAAATATGATTCTCAGTCATGAACGAAATCGTGTTAAAAAGCGAAGTATAACCAGTTGAGTACCTTGGAATCTCCAAAAATTGCTGAAAGCCAGCATCAGGAGGCTTACGCCAAACATGTACATATGGACACATTAAGTAATCGCTTTTCTTCTCCATCATACTGTATAATTGTGGACGCATTGTAGAATCTAAATAATTACCCAGTGAAGGTGGTAAATCCTGATGTGCTGTTGTAACTAGCGTTAATGCATATTGATGGTCGGAGCCATCGGTTGTATGCGTTTCCAGAAATACGTCGGGTTTCCATTTATGAAATATCTCGGTAAACGATTGTGCATTTTCCGTTTGGCAAACAATGTAATCGCGATTTAAATCAATGTTGCGTGCATTGCCTCTAAAGCCGCATTCTTTTGGGCCTACTTGATTGGCTCTGTTATAAGCACTGCGGTTTAGCATGCCGCCAATGTTGTAAGCTGGTATTATGCATACCACGGTATTTTTAAGAATATTACTTATAGCTTCATCTTTATTTAATAATTGAGCAGCTAATTGCAAACTGGCTTCAACACCGGCAGGTTCGCCTGGATGAATAGCATTATTAATAAGAACAATTCGCATATTGTCGGTTCGTAAAACCTTTGGAGAAAACTCTTTGTAGTTGCTTATTACAAATAGGTGCAATGAAAAGCCTGCATCGGTTTTGCCATATTCAATAAGCTTTGCTTTACCCGATGTTTCGGCTAATTGAGTATAGGCATTTATTAGTTCATGATAAGTTAAAGTCTCATTGTTTTCATATACTTTAGGAACAGTATTTTGAGCAAGTAAATTAACAGAGAAAAATAGAACTAATGCAACAGTTTTAATTCGCATGATTTTGAGTTTATTTATTAGCCTATAAATATAGAAATCATTACATTTATAAAAAAGAAATAAAGTTTTTACAGTCTAAAAGTCAGAATAATGAAAAAAGGAATTAATTTTTTACTTATCTCTCTATTATTTAATCTGGTTGGGGTTGCGCAACAAAATGCCTTACCCACTTTTATTACTGATAGCATTGATGCTTATGTAGAACAAGCACTCTTAGATTGGAATATACCCGGTGTTGCAGTTGGTATTGTTAAGAATGGAGAAATTGTTCTAGAGAAAGGTTATGGCATAGCCAATTTGGATACAAAAGCAAAAGTTGATAACAATACTTTGTTTATGATTGGTTCAAACACCAAAGCATTCACAGGTACTTTATTGGCTTTAATGGAGCATGAAAAGCAGCTGAGCTTAAACGATAAAGTAATTAAGTATGTTCCTAGTTTTAAAATGTATGATGCTAATATTACTAAAGAAGTTAATTTAATTGATATTGTTTCGCACCGCTTAGGTTTTCAGACTTTTCAGGGAGATTTCATGTATTTTGATTCCGATTTAAGCGATGAGCAAATGTTTGTGCAAATTAGCAAGGTTAAGCCAATGTTCGATTTTAGAACTAAATGGGGCTATTGTAATGCTGGTTATTTTGTTGCTGGTGAATGTATTCAGTCTATTACCGGAAAGGAATGGGGTGCTTACATGAAGGAAAGAATTTTTACGCCAACACAAATGTCTAATACATTTACTGCTGTTGCAGATATAAAAGTAGCTGACAATGCCTGTGCTGCACATTCATTGGTTAAGCATAAATTAACCACTATTCCTTATGGAGGACTCGATTTATTAGGACCAGCGGCAAGTATTAGTTCATCAATACATGACATGAATAAATGGACTACCATGCTTTTAGATAGTGGCAGGTATGAAAATATAAATGTTTTACCACAAGCTGTAATTAAGCGTACCCGAAAACCAGAAAGTATTGTAGGTAAAGGCAGGCATCCGTTTAATAAATCGAATTATCGATTGTATGGTTTAGGCTGGAATTTAACTGATTATGAAAGCCATGAAATTGTAGCACATACCGGTGGAATACATGGTTTTGTTACTTCTGTAACCTTAGTGCCAGAATTTGAATTAGGGATAGTTGTTTTAACCAATACCGATAACAACTGGTTTTACGAGGCTCTTAAATGGGAAATTGTTGATGCTTATTTAGAATTGCCTTACCGTAACTACAGTAAAATGTGGAGTGATACTTATAAACAAAGGGCAAAAGCCGACAGTATGCACATCGCTTCTCTAAAAGACAGTGTTGTAATGAATATTAAACCAGATTTTTTAATAAAAAACTTAGCCGGTAAATATACAAGCAACGTTTATGGTAATGTTGAAATAGTTGTTGAGAAAAAAGTGACAACTCTAAAATTAGAACATCATCCTGAAATTACTGGTAAACTTGAGTATATTGGGAATAGAAGATTTTTATGTACTTACTCAAATCCCCAAACTGGAATAAATGTTTTTCCGTTTGTAATTACTGATGGAGAGGTGAAATCGTTTACCCTAAGTGTAAATAGCCAGCTGGAATTTACTACTTATGAGTTTAATAGAATTGAAGAATAAAGAAGAGAGAACGAAGAACGGAGAAAGAATAGATATAAAATAACACTTTGCGGCTTTGCGAGAAAAAAGAAAATAGAGACAGGATAAAAGTGAGACAGGAAACAGGAAATATAAGTAATGAGCTAATGACATTTTCAATGACTACTTATGACAATTTATGATTATAATAAAAAATAATAGCCAAAACCCAATATGCATGTCTCTACTAAATTGATGGTAAATCTAAAAAATATTATGTTATGTCGGAACTATCAAAAAAACAAGAGCATAGACTAAAGAAGCTAATTGAAGTGTCTGAGTTAACTTTACGTACAGGAAACGCACGTAGTTTTATTATAGCAAACCAAGATTTTATTCCTACTGTTATACCGTCCGATTTTATTTTGCTTTTTCATGAGCTTGTAAATAAAGGATATGGTATTGAGGAATTAAAAACCTGTTCAAGCAAAATTTTGAATATATTTCATATCCCAATCGACAATTTTAAGCGTATTGAACCTATGCCGCACACATTTTTGGCAACGCTTGAAGCAAATAACGCCGAAATGGAGAAAGTGCTAAATGCCATTAGTCCAGTATTTAAAAAATTTAATAAACAGCCAGATAATACAGAATTTAGGGATCAACTTATTCAGCTTTTTATAAAACTAAATTCGTTTAGCTCTTACTATGTAATTAAAGAGAATGTGCTATTTCCAATTATTGAGCAAGCTTGGCCCGATTACCGCTGCTTGCAAATTATGTGGTCGTTTCACGATGATATAAAGCGCAACATTAAAAACATTTTAAAAGCACTCGAAAGCAAAACCGATAGCTCAAAAGAGTTTAATAGTTGGATCGGAGATGTATTCTTTAATATGCTTACCATTAAGTTTCGCGACGAGAAAATACTGTTCCCATATATGCTTGAAACCATACCAGAGGAACGTATTAATAATATGATTAAAGAAAGTAATGATATTGGTTTCCCATTTGTACAACCTGCAAAAACTAGTTTTAAAGAAGAGAAAATAACCATTAATAAAGATAAAGCAAACTTGGGAACAGGATCATTAACAGTTGAACAAATTAAGTTAATCTTTAATCATTTGCCTGTAGATATAACCTATGTAGATGAGAATGATACAGTACAATATTTCTCAACTCCTAAAAAACGAATATTCCCAAGAACAACAGCAATAATAGGTCGTAAGGTTAGTAATTGCCACCCACCTGAGAGTGTACATGTGGTTGAGAAAATTGTAGCAGAATTAAGAAATGGCACAAAAGACCAAGCTGATTTTTGGATAAAAATGAATGGCGAATATATTATGATTCAATATTTTGCTGTGAGAGATGAAAACAAAAACTACAAAGGAGTGATTGAAGTATCGCAAGAGATAACAGACATTAAAGCCATTGAAGGAGAAAAACGACTGTTGGATTGGGATTAATTTACAAGTAATATCCAGCTAGCTTGATACATTGATTATAGTAGCCACTCCCAAATAGATTTAAATGGTTCATGTAGTGATACAATAGATAAATATTCTCACGATATTCCCAGCCATCGGCTAAAGGAAAGTTATTTTGATATGATTCGTAAAAAGTCTGAGTAAAGCCACCAAACATTTTAGTCATTGCTAGGTCAGCTTCGCGGTGCCCATAATACACTGCAGGGTCAATTAATACAGCCTTCCCATTATTATCGCATAAATAATTACCACTCCATAAATCGCCATGTAATAGGGTAGGTGGCTCTTCACTTCCTTTAAGTATTTTATCTAGTTTGTTTTCAATTTTCCCAATTCCTTGTGAAAGTTCTTTGCTTGAATAGCCATTACTCTCGGCAAATTTTAGTTGAGGCAATAAGCGTTTTTGAAAATAAAACTCGTCCCAGTTAGCTTTTCCTCCTAATGTTGCAGTATTATATTGTGGTGTAGCACCAATATAGTTGTCTTCAAAAAAGCCAAATTCTTTAGCCGTGAACTTATGCATTTGAGCAAAAGCTTGTCCAAATTCCGAATAAAATAATGCTTGTTTGCTTCCTTGTTCAATGAATTCAAGTAAAAGAAAGGAATTGTCAGATAGTATTACTTTTGGAACACGAATACAATCTGGTTTAGTTAGTTCGTTTAAGCTATTAGCCTCGTTAATAAACATATTTGCTTTGCCAGAATGTGTTTTAACAAAGTACTTTTTATCAGTTTCTGTTTCAATAACTCTAGAATCTGCTATGCAACCACCTGAAACTGATTTTGAGGATACGATTGATTCGTTTAAAAATAATTCTATTTTTAATTTTATTTCTGTGTTCATAGATAGAAAAGTATAAGCTCTTCTAAAATACAAATTATTATTAAAAGGGAGTTTTTTTTTGAATAGTGATAATTATACCTGTACACAAATTACAGTAATGTCATCAATTTGAGGGGTATTTCCCTGCCATTCTAGTATGGTTTTTTCAAGGAATTCTTTTTGTTCTGACAATGGAAGGTGAGCTACTTTTAACAATAGTTTTGTGAAGCGTTTTTTGCCAAATATTTCAGTTGGAGTGCCACCAAGTTGATCCTGATAACCATCGGTAAAAACATAAAGTAAATCGCCTTTATGAATGTCAATAGTATGATTTGCAAAAGACTTTTTCTCTTTAGAGTAAATACCTATGGGCATACTATCTCCTTTGTACTCTTCTATTTTAGAGGCAGTTTTTCTATTATGGTTTCTAATTATAAACAAAGGATTATGGGCACCTGCAAACTGCAGTTTCATTTTTTCATAATCAAGTACGCATAGAGCCATATTCATGCCATCTTTAGCAATTTTAATTTCTTCTTCTTTTTCTTCTTCTTTCTGAAGTTTTTTACTAAGCTCTTCGCGCATTCTATTTAAAATACTAGCTGCATCTATTTCCGAATAAAACTCAGAAACAATTTCATTCAAAAATGAAGCTCCTAACATACTCATGAATGCACCTGGCACACCATGTCCTATGCCATCAACGGCTGTGAATATTTTGTAATTTTTGTCAAAAATATCAATATCCTTAAACCAATAAAAGTCCCCGCTAACTATGTCTTTGGGTTTAAAAAGAACAAAACTACTTGGAGCAACGGTATTAATTTCATTTGTTAAATCTAGAATTGCATCTTGTATTTTACTTGCATACTGCATGCTACTTGTGATGTGTTTTTTGTGTGTGCTTGCAATTTCGTGCTGTTTTTTTAAATTATCACGCTGTTCTTTTATTTCTTCGTTTTGTTGTTCTAATGCATTATTCTTATTAGTGATCTCAGATTTTTGCTTTATTAGAGTTTTATTTTGAATCTTTATTTTTGAGGTTCGCTCTTCAACAGTTTTTTCAAGATCTTGATTTATTCTTTCCAAATTATCAGCCAATAATACAGTTTGTTTAAACATGGTTAGATAATTTACTGAAAGCATATAGGCTTGTGTTAATACAAAGAACATAAACCCAACTGAACTAATAGAAAAGGTATTTATTACTTTGTTAACATAAAGAATATCGTTTATTATGGCTGATGCTAAAACAGTAAAGCCAATTAGAAATATAAGTGCAATTTTTCTATTTGATTGTAACGACTTTATTGCTACATAAAATGAATAAGATACAGCAAGCATTACAAATAATTGCAATACTATAATATAATTTGTATAAAAAGTAGTTTTTGTTAAAACCACAATTATACCAAGTATTATTGAGGTGTAAATAAAAATTTTTAAGATTATTTTTGAATATACATTATTAAAAACCCTATAAACATATAGTGCAAACATAGGTGTTCCAACTGCTAATGTTAAATATTCTATTTTAATTACAGCAAACCAAGAAAAATTAGGTGCTAAATTTAAAATATACATTTCATCAATAAAAATTGTTCTTATTGTAATAATTACACAGTAAATGCTAAAATACAATGCCGATTTTAAATTTTTATTTAGCAAGAATAAACCAAAGTGATATAATGCAATAATTAAAAAGGCACCTAGCATTAAAAGTGTTAGTTCAATTGTTTTGCTCCAGCCTTGTTGTATGGTGTTGGCGTAACCAATACGATTCATGTTATTCCAGATACCCCCTTTGCTGTAGTGGTAGTTTGATACTTGAATAATAATATCGAATTTGTTTGATTTTGTTGTAAAACTAAAAACACCTGGCTTATACGAGGGTATAGCATCATTTTTATTATTAGCAACAATACCTGCTTTTGAAATTACCTTACCGTCGGCAAATACCTTAACCGCAGTACCAAAACCACCCAGTTTTAATGCAATATCTTCGTGTAAACTGTCGGTTAATACAGTGATTTTGTAAGTGGCAAAACCGTGTTTGGGCAGCTTTTTGCCATTAATTTCAAAAGAATTCCAAACAGATGGGACTTTAATAAAATATGGTTCTTTTTGAATTCTGTTACTATCAAAATCAGTTGGACTATATAATTCCTGCCAGTAAAATTCCCATTCGCCAGTAAATTCAATTTCCTTTAGCTCTTTAATATTTTCACCTCTTAAATCTAAAATTCCTTTTTCTACAGTTTGGGCATTGCAATTATATAAACCGCTAACAATAAGTAGAAAAACGATGCTGAAAAAGCGAAAGTATTTATTTTTAAGTATCAACTTGCTTTATTTAATTCAAAGGTCAAAATAAGCTAAAATTATCATCAAATAAAAGTGTTTATACAATAGATATGTAATTGCGAAACATGATTTTTATTAAAATTTGCAAATACCATTATGTTTTATTTTTCGAAAAGCAATATCCCCATCTATTTGATTACAAATAATACTATAAATAACAGAAAAGCATATTATTTTTAGCAAGCAATGTTATATTTTTCGTTTTAAATCGGCTTTATATTATATGAGTAATAAAAACATTTCCTTTTCTAAAAACATTAGAGATAAACATTTCCGTTTTGCATTACGACTGCTTGAAAATTATGAGGACGCACAAGATGTAGTGCAAGATGTGTATGAAAAAATATGGAAAAAGAAAAATATGCTATATGAATATAAAAGCGTTGATGGTTTAGCCATGAAAATAACAAAAGACTTATGCTATGATAGGCTTAAGCAACGAAAAAGAAAATTAGATAATTATAATGAATCAAATTATGTGTTTGTAAATACTACAAACAATTATGATGAGAAAGATTTAGTGGAAACTGTAAAGGAACTGATAAATTATTTACCTCAGAAACAAAAAGTAATAATTCATTTAAGAGATATTGAAGGCTGTGAATTTGAGGAGATTGCAACGGTAATGGGAATTGATATTACAGCGGTTAGAATGAATTTATCGAGAGCGAGAAAAACGATAAAGGAGCAAATTATTAAGATTAAAGATTATGGATTGTAGTAGAATAAAACATTTGTTAGAAAAATACTTAGAAGGGGAAAGCTCGCTTAATGAAGAGGAGTTGTTAAGAAAGTATTTTACTGAAAATAAAATAATTCCATTAGAATTAGAATATGCAAAGCCAATGTTTTGTGCTTTTAAGAGTGAGCAAAATGTGCAAGTCAAGAAGGAATTCACTAACAGAGCAAAATTATATAGCATTTTTGGAATTGCAGCTAGTATTGTAATTATGTTTGGGCTGGTATTTTTTAATTTTAATACAAATAACAAGGTTAACTACATAACAAAATGCAATGAGAATAATAAAGTTTTAAAAATTGAATTAAGCGATGGGAATCTTATATGGCTTAATAAGGGTACGATAATTACCTATCCTAATAAAACAAAAAAGCTAAAAAATATTGTAAAAATAGAAGGTGAAGCATTTATTGAGATTTTGAATCCAAAAAGAACACATTATAATATTGAAGCTTTTAATGCACTTATTAAAACGGAAACTATTTGTGCTTTTAATATTAAGGCGAATAAATATGCTGAAAATGTGAATATAACTGTAAAGTTGGGTGGTGTAAAGGTGATGGAAAACAGTGTTGAAAATGGTTTAGCTTTGTTGGTTACCAACGGTAACTACTGTTCGGTACATAAAACTCATAAGTTGGTTTTTGCATCGGCTAATAAAGACGACAACTACTTAGCATGGAAAACTGGCAATTTAATTTTTAATAGCCTACCTATGGCTACGGTTAGCGATGTGCTTTCGGAATATTATAATATTAATGTTGAATTAAAGAACAGTAATATTGCTTACTGTGAATTTACTGGGCAATTCTCAAATAAACCGATTGAATATGTATTGAGCAAAATTAAAACAGAATTGAATATTGATATTTATAATTCTAAAGATTTAATTACTCTTTCGGGCGATAAATGCTTATCAAATTTTAACTTAAAACAATAAAGCTATGGTACGTAAAATAGGTTTTTTAATAAGTATAGTTGTTTTTTCTTGGCAAAGTTATTCGCAATGTTCTGTGAACTACAAAGTGGCTCTTTCTGGCATTAATGAAGGAACATACCTTACTCATAGAGAAATTGACAACAGAGACGCTAGTGAAATAAGCTTTATTCTAAATAGCGATTTGCCTTTTAGTATTTATTTGCTTAATGCAAGCAAGGAAATTTCGAATTACGAACTTGTTAATATTACAACTAGCGCTACTCCTTTAAAAATTGAAGAAAAAACTAATACATATTTAAGATATAGTATTAGTGTAAACGAAATAAAAGAGTATAAATTTAAATTGAAAGTTAAAGGTGCAGGAAAGGCTTGTGTTTTAATCGCATTATATTACCAGAGTAATAATAAAGAACAAATTAAATTATTTGCCAAATCAAATGCAAAAACACCACCTGGTACGGTTAAGGTTGGTGAGAGTTTATTTTTCGACAAATGTGAAATAACTAATATTAACTGGCGAGAATTTACTAGTTGGCAAAAACGTTTTTTTGGTAAAGAATCAATGGAATATAAAAATGCTTTGCCCGACACATTGGTTTGGAAACTTGAAAACCAATATAATGAACCATTGGCTAATCTTTATTTTTGGCATCCGGCATATCGTAATTATCCTATAGTGGGTGTAAGTTATGAGCAAGCAAAAACCTATTGTAAATGGCGAAGCGATAGAGTAAACGAACAGCTTTATTTAAAAAGGAATAAAGATATTTATGATGCAAACAGTATTACAAAACTTGTACCTGTGGTTTATGAATACCGATTACCAACCGAAAAGGAATGGGAGCTTATGGCAAGCTTTGATGTTAGTAGTAGAGTGAAAAAGAAAATTGATAAAAGTGGAAAGGCGAATGATAATTTCTATAGCAAAAGTAGGCTAAACCTAAACGACAAGGCTTTGTTTACTTCTGCAGTAATGTTTTATAATCCGAATGAAATAGGTTTATATAATATGCTTGGCAATGTTGCCGAAATGGTATCACAAGAGGGGGTTGCCAAAGGAGGCTCATGGCGAGATACGGCAAGTGAAATAAATGCAAAAACGAAACTTACTTACACCACTCCTACATGTTGGCTTGGTTTTAGGTGTGTATGCGAAAAAAAATAGTAGTTTACTAGCCTGTTATACTTTGAAATATATTGAAAAGGAATACGGCGTTATAATTTGTGTTCCTTTTTAATATCCTCTAATAACCCACCACAAGCATCTTCCAGCAAATCTAAAACCTGTTCAAAACCAGCATCGCCTCCATAGTATGGGTCGGGTACATAACCA
>JAUXEM010000216.1 GCA_030620515.1 Salinivirgaceae bacterium | reverse complement strand
TGCACATATATAAAATTAAAAATACTCACAGTAACTCTGCTATGGTTGCGTTTTTTAACTTTATCTATGCACAAAATCTTATTTCTAAATTATCGAACTTATTTCTGAGTAAACCCTAAAAAAGAAAGGCAACCTAATTAGGTTACCTTTCAAAATATATTAGTCTGTTAATTTTACATTAAGAAACTCAACAAAATACCTGCAGCAACTGCCGAGCCAATAACACCAGATACATTAGGTGCCATAGCATGCATCAACAAGTGATTAGTAGGATCCTCTGCCAAACCCATACTTTGCACAACACGGGCACTATCGGGCACTGCGGATACACCTGCAGCACCAATCATTGGGTTAATTGGGTTATCTTTATGAGAGAACCAATTCATTATTTTAGCAAAAATTACCCCCCCAGCTGTAGCCACCATAAACGATAATGCACCTAAACCAAATATCATAATTGAATCGGGCGTTAAGAACACATCGGCTTGAGTAGATGCACCAACAGTAATTCCCAGTAGAATAGTAATTGTATTAATTAGTGCATTACTAGCAGTATCAGCCAAACGATTGGTTACACCGCTTTCTTTTAATAGGTTGCCAAAAAACAACATACCTAATAATGGTAGCGATGTTGGCGCAATGTAAGCGGTAATCATTAATGCTATAATCGGGAACAGTATCTTTTCTAGTTTCGATACTGATCTTGGTGGACGCATTTTTATTAAGCGTTCCTTTTTAGTAGTAAGAAGCTTTATAATTGGTGGCTGAATAACAGGTACTAGCGCCATATACGAATAGGCTGCAATTGCAATAGGACCAATAAGGTTTTTAACCACCTGACCATTTGCCATTACATTCACACCATTAGCAAGTTTCGATGAAAGGAAAATAGCGGTTGGTCCATCTGCACCACCAATAATTCCAATTGCTCCTGCCTCGGGTGGTGCAAAGCCTAACCATAACGAGCCCAGAAAAGTTGCAAAAATACCTACTTGCGCAGCTGCTCCAAGTAGCATTAGTTTTGGGTTAGATATTAAAGACGAAAAGTCTGTCATTGCACCAATACCCAAGAAAATTAATGGCGGATACCAACCTTGCAATACTCCTTGATATAGGATATTCATAACACTACCAGGCTCATAAACTCCAAGTTTCAAGTTAAAATCTACCGCCTGAAACATAGGTATGTTACCAATAATAATACCCATACCAATTGGTATAAGTAATAGAGGCTCATAGTCGTACTTTATAGCTAAAAAGATAAATATAAAAGCTATAAGTATCATCACCATATGCCCACCAGTAGCATTAGCAAAACCAGTAAACTCATAAAAATTAAGTAAGCCATGCGTAGCACCTGAATATTGAGTAAAAGCACTAGAACCATCAATATTTCTTAATTCACCTGCAGAATAACTTAATATCCTATTAGGTAATTTAAGCAATTCGTTAGTTGTACTATATTGATAACTCGTTGCATTAGGATCTAAATTCTTACCATAATGTATTAGCTCTTTTTCAAAGAATGTAAGTATTACATTTGTACCTGACAATTCCCAAGTACCCGAGTACCTTTGCTTCACCGAGTCCATTATAAACGTCCTCTTTTCTAGTCCATTTGTAATTTTTGCTTTAAACTGAACGGTTTTATACCTTTTAACAGTTTTAATTTTAGACCAGTCTGAAATAGTGTCAGGGTTTACTGTAGCTTTAGGAATATAACCGTCGGAATAGTTTAACCATTTACCGTAAGTTAATTCACTTTTAATTTGCTCTTCATTATTTGCCGAAGCCTGAAAGGACATTCCTACAAATACAATTAGAGCAACTAAAAAATTTAAAAATTTCATATTATAAATCTTTATAAATGCAGTTATTCTAATTCAAGAAGTACATCGTCTTGTAAAACAGCATCACCAATTTTTACTTTAATTGATTTTACAACACCATCTTTCTCCGACATAATATTATTCTCCATTTTCATGGCTTCCATAATAAGTAGTACATCACCTTTTTTAACAGCATCGCCTACTTCAATATTTAATTTAAATATACTGCCTGGCAATGGAGCTTTTACTAAATATGCACCTGCTGTTTTCTTATTAATTGTTCCCTCACCAGGTTTTGACACAACCGCTTCACGAACTAATTGAGGTGTTTTTGTAGCTTTAACTTCTTTGTGAATCTCTACTTCATATGAAGTTCCATTAACTTCAAGATGTCCAATGTTTTGATCAAAGTCCTTTATTAACACATCGTATTTTTGGCCTTTTATAGTGAATTCAAATTTCTTCATTTTTATTTATTTAACAGGGGTGTTGTAAACGTTATATATTTTCGAACTCCAAGGAGAATATCTCCTTTGTGTACGATTAATAGTCATTACAGTAGGCTCATCGTCGTGCATTTCATTAAAATACATATGAAGCGCCATACTAATTGCGGCATTCACATCTCCCTCTACCTCATAATCTTCAGGTTTATCTGAAACGTGCTTTCCCTTTCTACGTAAATCTGCTTTAGTTTTCAGATTAATCAATTTAGGTAATTGACTAAAAATAACAATTAAGCAAAGTAAAGCCATAAAAACAATAGAATAGCCGACAAAAGCCACTGTCCAACCACCATGTTCACTTATCGACAAGAATATAGTATTTGTCATAATCGTATAATTTACAATGGAATGTTAGAATGTTTCTTAGGAGGATTAGATAGTTTTTTAGTCGCTAAACTTTCAAAACCTCTAATGACCCTAAAACGCGAATTTCTTGGTTCAATTACATCATCGATATAACCATAAGCAGCAGCCTGATAAGGATTAGCGAATTTATCTTTATATTCTTGCTCTTTTTTAGCAACAAATTTAGCTTTTTCCTCAGGATCAGTAATAGTTTTCATTTCTCGTCCCTCAAGCACTTCAATAGCCCCAGATGCTCCCATTACGGCAATTTCTGCAGTTGGCCATGCGTAATTCAAATCACCTCTTAATTGTTTACATGACATAACATCATGCGCACCACCATACGATTTACGGAGAGTTAAAGTGATTTTTGGCACAGTTGCTTCACCATAAGCAAACAGTAATTTTGCTCCATGAATAATTATTCCACCATACTCTTGTCTACTACCTGGTAAGAAACCAGGAACATCAACCAAAGTAAGTATTTGTATATTAAATGCATCGCAGAATCTTACAAATCTAGCAGCTTTACGCGAAGCCTCTATATCTAATACACCTGCTAAAAAGTTTGGTTGATTAGCAATAATTCCCGTTGGAACACCATTAAATTTACCAAAACCTACTAATATATTTTTTGCATAATTCCTATGTACTTCTAAAAATTCCTGTCTATCAACCATTGTATAAATCACCTCTTTCATGTCATATGGGTGATTCGGGTTTTCAGGAATAATTTCATTTAAAACATCATCTAATCTATCAATTGGATCAGAACAAGGAGTAACCGGTGGCTCTTCCAAATTATTCTGTGGTAAATAAGATAATAGCTTACGAATTAAAAGAATACCTTCTTTTTCGTCTTCGCATAAAAAATGTGAAACTCCTGATTTGGATGCATGAACGCTTGCACCACCTAAGTCTTCGGTTGAAATATCTTCGCCAGTAACTGTTTTAACGACCTTAGGACCTGTTACAAACATGTAACTGGTTTTATCAGTCATCATAATAAAGTCGGTTAATGCTGGTGAATACACTGCCCCACCTGCACATGGTCCAAAAACTGCCGATATTTGTGGTATAACACCTGAAGCCAGAATATTACGCTGAAAAATCTCAGCATAACCTGCTAAACTCGTAACACCTTCTTGAATACGTGCACCTCCACTATCGTTTATACCTATACAAGGAGCGCCAACTTTCATAGCCATATCCATTACTTTGCATATTTTTTGTGCAAAAGTCTCAGATAATGATCCTCCAAATACTGTAAAATCTTGTGAAAACACATAAACCACTCTACCGTCAACAGTACCGTGACCAGTAACAACGCCATCACCAAGGAATTTAGTTTTTTCTAAACCAAAATTGGTACAACGGTGTGTTACAAACATATCGAACTCTTCAAAACTTCCTTCATCTAGAAGCATATCAATTCGTTCACGTGCTGTAAATTTTCCTTTTTGGTGTTGAGAATCAATTCGTTTCTCTCCACCACCAAGGCGAGCCTGGGCTCTCTTCTCAATTAATTCATTGATTTTATCCTGATTAGCCATAATTATTATAAGGGGTTATGGTATTACTTATTATCACATAATTCTGTTAAAACACCTAGCGTTGATTTAGGATGCAAAAAGCCTATATTTAATCCCTCAGCACCTTTTCTTCCTTGCTGATCGACTAAACGCACACCTGCATTTTCAGCATCTTTAAGTGCATCATTTACATCGTCAACTGCAAAAGCTACATGATGCACTCCTGGTCCCTTTTTCTCTAAAAATTTACCAATTGGACCCTCGGGGTCAGTTGACTCTAGTAGTTCAATTTTAGTATCTCCCACTTTAAAAAAAGCAGTCTTCACTTTCTGGTCCTTCACTTCTTCAACTGCGTAGCACTCTAATCCTAAAACTTTTTCGTAATAGGGAATAGCCTCTTCTAAGCTTTTTACTGCAATACCAATGTGTTCAATGTGTGTTGGCTTCATCTTTTTTAATAATTGAAATTATATGTTAGTATGTAATAGTTTAAAAATAACAAAATATTCTGTGCAAAAATATAGTATGTACTATTAATTTAAATTGCTCTGCAAAATTATTAAAGATTACAGCTTAGGCAAGGATAAAAAACATTAAATTAAACATAGTTTTTCAACATAATAATCAATATGAAAGTAAAAAACATAAATTCGGTTATGAATATTACTTTCTATGTTCAAAAATATCATAAAAAGCTTGATGAATTTTAGTGCGAATATTATAGTCTACCAGTTTAGTGTTATCCTGATTTGGATAGGTTCTGTTAGATAGGAATACAAATACACTTTTATTATCTGGATCGACCCAGAAATATGCACCTGTAAAACCTGAATGACCAAAACTAGACTGACTGGCAGAGAGACATGTTGGACCTGGATCGCCAGGTTTTAATGCAGGTTTATCGAAGCCAAGCCCCCTCCTATTACCTTTTCGCTTAAACCTACTTTCGTTAAAAACATGTAGTGTTTTAGGTTTAAAAAACTGCTGGCTACCATAACTTCCTTCATTTAGTAGCATTTGCCCCAGCTTTGCTAAATCATTTGCTGTAGAAAACACACCGGCATGCCCAGAAACTCCACCAAGCATTGCCGCTCCAGGGTCGTGAACATAACCTTGAATTGTCTTTTTTCTGTAGTAAATATCTTTTTCTGATGGTACAATATTTTTTAGAGAAAAATTCTCAAGGGGCAAATAAGTGGTTCTATTCATTCCTAGCTTAGAATAATAGTTTTGTTCAACATAATCATTTATTGAAAGACCACTCTTAACCTGCACTAGTTTTGCCAGCCAATAAAAACCCAAATCGCTATAGCGGTACTTCTTTGATTTGTATGTTGGAGTATCCAATATTGCTTGATATACTGAATCTACATGATCGTTACGCATAAACAAACCTTCACAAATCTGAATTTCATATCCTTCTTGCCATTCGCTCGAATATAAATCTTCGCGAATATCTCCATCTTCAGTTAATGTATTCTTATAAAATGGTATCCAAGAATGAAACTTTGCCTGGTGTGCCATTATATCATGTATCTTAATACCCTTTTTATTCTTCACTTTAAATTCAGGCAAGTAAGATGAAAGTTTTGCAGTA
>JAUXEM010000144.1 GCA_030620515.1 Salinivirgaceae bacterium | reverse complement strand
TGCACATATATAAAATTAAAAATACTCACAGTAACTCTGCTATGGTTGCGTTTTTTAACTTTATCTATGCACAAAATCTTATTTCTAAATTATCGAACTTATTTCTGAGTAAACCCTTAGCCTACAAAGAGTGAAGAGACGAAAGAAATAATAGCTATAACAATTAGAATAATCATGGTATTAAAATATTAGTATAGTATAAAGACTGTTAGTAGTTGTAAAAGTTACAGCTTTTCGAGGAAATATTTTCGCAAAATCAATTTTAATGAATCCAGCTTGATTTTATTTGTAACTTTGAATTAGGTTATTCGTCAGAAAAATCAAATAAACCAAATTAATTATGTTTTTAAGATTTATTTTAATAGTATTATTTGCATTGCTAAATATTTATTCTTTTTCACAAGAAATTAAAGGGATAGTAAAGAATAAGCAAGGTGAAACAATAAAATATGCTACTATTTATGTGGAAGAGTTGCAAACTGGTACCAGTGCTAACCAAGATGGCAAATATGCAATACATGTTAGTAAAGGTGAATTTACTATAAGCTTTAGGTCTTTGGGTTATTCTCCAACTGTAAAGACAGTTTCAGTAGGATCAGAAGATGTTATTCTTAATATTGAGCTTGATATCCAATCCTATATATTAGCGGGTGTTACAGTTAGAGCAGACGATGAGGATCCGGCTTATTCAATTATGCGTAAAGCAATTGCTAGGGCTCCTGGCTTTGTTAATCAAGCAAGTAGCTACACTTCAGAGGTTTACATAAAAGGTTCAATAAAGTTTGAAAAGATTCCAAAAATAATTCAAAAACGCATGGAAGTAAATGGCGAAAGACCAAAGCCAGGGGAAACCTATGTAAACGAATCGCTAAATATAATAAGCTTTAAAGCACCAAATAGCTATGAACAGGAAGTTATTTCGGTTAACAATTCATTTCCAATTAGCGATGATGATGTTCCGGTAATTGGCTTATTAAGTGGAAGTATTTATGAAACTCAAGATGACTTTTACATCTCTCCTTTTGCTCCTAATGCCTTTTCACATTATAATTTTAGTTTCGAAGGATTACTGCAAGACGGAGCTTGGTTTATTGATAAAATTAAAGTAACGCCCAAGAGGAAAAGTAAGTTACTTATGAGTGGTTATTTGTATATAGTAGAGGATTTATGGTGCTTGTATAGTTATGATATTGAGATAAGACCACTTTATAGTCATTTAAAGATGAAGCAGCATTATGTTCCTATAAAAGGCAACAATTATTTTCCGGTAAACTTGTTTCTCGAAGCAAGTATTAGTGTTATGGGAGTTAAGGCCAACGCAACATACACTACAACCATGAAATATGGCTCAGTCATTATTAATCCTCAATTTAGTCAGAATAAAATTGCACAAGCAATAATTCAAATTGATACAACTACTATTGTTGAAAAAGAAGAGGGAAATGTGAAAGTGGTTGAAATTAATGATAAGCTAGATGAATTATTAAAGAATGATAATTTGTCGAATCGAGAAATGGTACAAGTGCAAAAGCTTATGTCCAAAAAAGCAACGCTACTTGAAGAGGAACAAAAAGATGATCCGCTCGAAATTATCTCCAATTACAAAACGATTGTTAATAAGGAAAATTTAATTAGAGATTCATTGTATTGGGATTCTATTAGACCTGTACCAGCGTCTGATGATGAGAAAATAAGTTATCGTAAAGCAGAAGAGAAAAAAGCAGAAGAGGATTCCGCTTCTTTTTTTAAAAAAGCTACTAAAACTGTATTTTTCGGGAATTCTTCTTATCATGGCAAAAAGACATTTCATATGCATTACCCTGGGCTTTTGAATCTTAAAAGCATAGGCTTTGATCCGGTAGATGGTTTTCAAGTAAAACAATCATTCAAATTAAGATGGTTAATTGATAGCTTGCAAGTTTTTAGACTAAGTGGTAAAATGGGATATGCCATAAATCGTGAGAGTTTATTTGCTAACGGAAAAGCAAATTATCAATATGCTAGAATGAACAGAGCTCAATTAATTGTACAGGGAGGATACTTAACTAGTGATTTTAACAGGAATGAAGGAACTCCTGAATTTATCAACTCTGTTTATAGCTTATTCATGAAAGAAAATTACATATACAAATATCACAATACCTATATTAATGCAGAAAACTATTATGATATTGCAAATGGATTAACAACTAAGATTGGAGCTGAATGGCAAAGGGCAGATTCTTTAGGCAATAGCACAAACTTTTCAATCTTATACCCAAATAAAGATTATGCTGATAATGTACCAATAAACAAGACTATACAAGATGGTGACTTGACTGCTCGTGATATGTTAAAATTATCTTTTGGTTTATTGTACACCCCAAAGCAGCATTATAGAATAAAAAAGGGACTAAAGTACAATGGCCATTCCAATTGGCCAACATTTAGATTTAATTATTATGGAGGGTTGAGAATAAATGAAGATTATGCTGATTTTCACCAAATGGAAGTTGCAATTAATCAGAAGTTAGATTTTCATTCCGTATCGCAGTTTAAATATAAAGTTGTGGCAGGTTTATTTCTTAACGATCCAACCTTGCATTTTTCATCATTTAAGCATTTTAAAACAATGCAAGAACCGTTCTCGCTTCGCTCATTTGATAATGCCTTTTTCCTTATAAATAATTATGAGTACAGCACCTCTGACAAGTATTTTCAAGCACATATAAAATATACTAACGATTACTTATTACTAAAGCATTTGCCAGGAATAAGTAATACTCTATGGAAAGAGAACCTGTATTTGAATGTTTTGTCGGTTGATAAACATTATCCATACTATGAATTAGGTTATTCTTTAAGTCAAGTGTTTTTTACTGGCGAAATTGGAGTTTTTGCAGGTTTTAAAGGAAGCAATTTTCATGCTGTTGGAGCAAG
Source organism: Salinivirgaceae bacterium (assembly GCA_030620515.1). Taxonomy (GTDB): domain Bacteria; phylum Bacteroidota; class Bacteroidia; order Bacteroidales; family SZUA-534; genus JAUXEM01. The sequence continues at coordinate 6,801 of JAUXEM010000144.1, read as the reverse complement.
GGCTGCATTTGAATTTTAAACCCCATTCAAATGTATTGATATACAGCGTATTGTAGCTTAATAACATTTTTGGCTCTAATCTAATTAACAATTGATTTACTATCTTTGTAGAAAATATAGTAGTATAGGTGTATACAATGAGATATTACAGTTATACGCAAGCCTATCGGAGAATGAGAAAAGCGAAGTGCTTCAGGAGCTTAGCAAAAGATCAATTGAAGAGACTATTTTCATTGAAGATGCTGATATAGTTCACTGTCCTCACTGCGAATCCAAATTATTTGTAAAAAATGGGAAGCGAGGAGCTATTCAAAGGTATAGGTGTAAAGGTTGTTGTAAGGTTTTTACAGCAAAAACGGGAACACCTTTACATCGGTTGCAAAAAACAGACAAGTTTGAATTGTACAAATCTTTAATGTTAGAATCATATTACCCTCTTAAACAGATTGCCAAGAAGGTTGGTGTCTCACACCAGACAGCATTCGATTGGCGACATAAGATTTTGTCGGGAACAGTAAGGGTTGACAAAGCATTTGAAGGAATTACTGAAATTGATGACATATGGTTCTTATATAGTCAGAAAGGCAGGAAGGGTTAGATTATTCCAGAAAACGTGGAGGTAGCAAACGTGCTGGTGATAATGATTTTCAGGCAAAGCTATTAATTACAACAGACAGGAATAAAACAACAGATATGTCCTTGGCTCGTATAGGAAGGCTAAAGAAGGTCGATATAGAAAGAAAAGTAAGTGGTCGATTCTCGGAAGATTGTGCATTGGTATCTGATAAACACAGAAGTATTGCAGCATTTGCAAAATCTGAAAACATACAACATGTTAGTTTTAAAGCTTCCGAACATACAGCAGGAGGTGAGTATCATGTACAAAATAACCATAATATGGCTGCTACTCTTAAAACTATTATCAATCGCACTTTAAAGGGTATTTCGACAAAGCACCTTCAAAATTATGCTAATTGGTATCAGATAAGAAATAAAAAAGTTGATTCCGCAGAAATGGGGCGAATATTATAGCAAAACAAAAATGCAACAAGTATACATTTAAACAAGGAGGCTTTATACAAGTGGTTTATTGAAAACTTTTCAAGAAGAACTTACCGATGTCCAATTAAGAAAACTTATCGATCCATACTACCTCCTGAAGCATTGGCAAAGCTAAATTTAGTGTAAATCATACACAGATTAGATTAGAGCCATGTTTTTTATTAGGCACTAATAATTCAGTCGTATTTTGCATAATATGAAAATAAAAAGTAGTTGTATGTTAAATAATAGTTGATTATGGGCTTTTTGAATTTATAAGAATACTACATTTGTATCTCACATTTAATGTGGATTTTTAATAAAACAAAACTTTAATAATATGCCACAGATATCGAAAAAAGGTAATGAAATGCCCGCTTCGCCAATTAGGAAGCTAGTTCCATTCGCTGAGGAGGCAAAACGCAAAGGACATAAAGTGTATCACTTAAATATTGGTCAGCCCGATATTAAAACTCCTGAAGTTGCTTTAAATGCTATTCGTAATATTAGCGAGACTGTAATAGAATATAGTCATTCGGCAGGTAATGAATCGTACCGTCGTAAACTAGCTGATTATTACAAAGGTGTAGATATTAATGTGGAATTTAATGAGCTTTTAATTACAACCGGTGGTTCTGAGGCTTTGCTTTTTGCTTTTCAGAGCACTCTTAACCCAGACGATGAAGTAATTATTCCTGAGCCATTTTATGCAAATTACAATGCCTTTGCTGTTATGGCAGGTATCAAAATGGTACCAGTAACGGCTAATATTGAAACAGGTTTTGCATTGCCGCCAGTTGAGGAATTCGAAAAGTTGATTACTGAAAAAACTAAAGGTATAATTATATGCAATCCTAGCAACCCAACAGGTTATTTATATAGCCAAGAGGAGATGGAAAAGATTGGCGCAATGGTAAAAAAACACGACCTTGTTTTATATTCAGATGAGGTATATCGTGAGTTCTGCTACGACGGGCTTGAGCATTTCTCAGCAATGAACCTAAAAGGTATTGAGCAAAATGTAATAATGATTGATTCTGTATCGAAACGTTACAGCTCGTGTGGAACTAGGATTGGTGCTATTGTAACAAGAAATGGTGAGGTGTTAAGTACCGCTTTAAAATTTGCACAAGCTCGTTTAAGCCCACCAGCATTTGGGCAAATTGCTGGTGAAGCATCATTAGATACTCCTAAAGAATATTTTACTGAGGTTTACGACGAGTACATTGAAAGACGTAACTATATGGTTGGCGCTCTTAATAAAATTGAAGGCGTTGTGTCACCAATGCCAAAAGGTGCTTTTTATACTATTGTAAAATTACCTGTTGACAGCAGCGAAAAATTCTGCGAGTGGATTTTAAGTAGTTTTGACCATAAGAAGCAAACGGTTATGATGGCTCCTGCAAGTGGGTTTTATGCAACTCCAGGTAAAGGTTATAACGAGGTTCGTATAGCTTATGTATTAAAAATAGAAGATTTAAAGAATGCTGTTGAAACATTGGAGGCTGCATTACTTGCTTACCCTGGGCGTGTGTTAGAATAATATTTTTTATTATATAATATTATAAAGGCTTGGTTTTACCAGGCCTTTTTTTATTGCCTTATCCTTTTTTATTCAAAATCGGGATACAATAAATAAAGCTTTCGTTTTTGTTTAAATTTAATAATATCATTTTGCCAGGTAGCTTTTATTTCCTCTTCGCTCATACCCTTTTCAATTTGTTGCTGTAATGCCTTTGATCCCACAAGGCGGTAAAAAAAACTATTGAAATAATCGGGTACTTTGTGCATGGTTTTGTATGTCTCAATTATGTATTCCAAAGTAAATCCAGCTTTGCGAATTTGGCTTAAGGGTATTTCTTGCAAGTTTTTACCATAGCAAATTTTGTCTTTAAACTTTGGGTATTGTGCGCCTGAAACACTTTGTGGGGTAAACTTAAAACCATTCTTTTTGTAATCAGGATGGCCATATACTTGAAATGGGAATTCGGTTCCACGCCCTACGCTCATAAATGTACCTTCAAATAAGCCCAACGACGGATAAAGGTAAATGGAACGAATATTTGGCAAGTTTGGCGATGGCTTAACAGGTAACTCATATAAGGTGCTATGACTGTAGTTTTTGCAAGGAACTACCATTAAATCGCAATGTATTTTATTTGCGAGCCATTGTTCTTCATTTATCATTAAGGCATACTCACCAATGGTCATGCCATGTACCAATGGTACAGGATGCATCCCCACAAAAGAACTGGCACTAGTATCTAAAACAGGACCATCTACATAAAATCCATTAGGATTAGGACGATCCAAAACCATTAATAGAATATGGTTTTCAGCACAGGCTTCCATTATATAGTGAAGCGTTGAAATGTAGGTGTAAAAACGAACGCCCACATCCTGAATATCAAAAACAACAATCTCAATACCTTTTAAATCTTCCGGAGTAGGTTTTTTATGTTTTCCGTAAAGTGAAACAATGCGTAAGCCTGAAATAGGGTCTTTGCTGTCAACAATTTTTTGTCCGGCATCAGCTTTACCACGAAAACCATGTTCGGGACTAAAAACAAATTGCAATTCAATACCATTTGCCAGCATTAAATCGGCTAAATGTTCTTTCTTAACTACCGATGTTTGGTTAGCGGCTAAAGCTACTTTTTTTGCACGCAATAATGGAAAATAACTTTCTGTTTGCTCGGCACCAACAATAATTTCATTTGCTAAATAAGCTTGGCAATTTGCATTTTGCAAAAAACAAAACATAAAAGCAATAAACACAATACTCTTAATGGTAAGTAGTTTTATATATTGAGTATTTTGTTTCAATGTTGAAATGGCAAACATCCGTTTGTACTAATTAAATATCTGATAGTGAATATATTGCAAAGAATAAGGCTGTTTCCCCATTGAGTAGATTATCGGTATTTTATTTTTTATCTCATATATCATATCTCCAAATTTAACTATCTAATTAAATTGTATAATGCTATTGCAAGCATAATTTGTACATTTGTTGGCTAAGATAAAAAAATATTGATAATTTGAACGCAGAACTTTTCATTGCTCGTAAAATATCCGGTTCAGGCAAGACTGGGAAAAGCATATCGGCCCCAATTGTAAGAATAGCTATTATTGGAATAGCTATAGGTTTAGCTGTAATGATTTTATCAGTTGGAATAGTCACGGGCTTTAAAAAGCAGGTTAAAGATAAAGTGGTGGGCTTTGGCGCCCATATTCAAATTACTAATTTCGATACAAACAACTCTTTTGAAACCCAGCCAATTGACAAAAACCAGGTGTCTCTTACCTTTTTAAATGCTGTGCAAGGAATTAGGCATGCCCAGGTTTATGTCACAAAATCAGGTATTCTTAAAACAAAAGATAATTTTCAAGCCATTGTTCTAAAGGGAATAGATAAAGATTTTGATTGGTCGTTTTTTAACAAAAGCATGATTGAAGGAGAACATTTTGAGATTGTTGACTCGGTTAAATCTAAAGGAATAATTATTTCGGAATATATGGCTTTAATGCTTAAGTTGAACGTGGGTGATAAAGTAACGGTGTATTTTATGCAAGATCCGCCCCGTATGCGCCCATTCGTAATTTCAGGCATTTATAAAACCAGTATCGAAGATTTTGATAAGGTATTTGCTATGGTTGACATTAGGCATCTGCAAAGGCTTAACAGTTGGAGCGAAGACCAGATTAGCGGATTCGAAATTCTTATTGATGACTATAGTCAACTCGAAGCCTTAACCGATAGTGTTTATGATATTGCAGGTTACCAGTTTACATCCGATGGTGCAAAGCTTAAAATAACAAATATTAAGCAACGATATCCTCAAATATTCGATTGGTTAAACATTCAAGATATTAATGTTTGGATAATATTAGTATTAATGCTTTTGGTTGCTGGTTTTAATATGATTTCAGGCTTACTAATAATTATACTTGAACGAACCAGTATGATTGGGTTGTTGAAAGGATTGGGCTATAATAACTGGAAAATAAGAAAGATATTCCTTTACCAATCTTCCTTTTTAATTGCAAAAGGATTGTTGTGGGGGAATGCAATTGGAATTGGTATTAGCCTACTTCAACAGCATTTTGGAATAATTCCTTTAGACGAAGCTACCTACTATGTAAGTGCTGTACCTGTTAATTTAAAATTGATGCATGTGGCTATTCTAAATCTAGGAACCTTAATAATTATAGTAGCCATGATGATTCTACCCTCATTACTAATAACGAGAATAAGTCCTGCAAAAGCCATAAAATTTAACTAATATTTAAAAAAAAATGCTACATACTGTACCTGCTGCGGGCAGGGCTTGTAATGCCTAATAAGTAAGAGTTTGCTTTTTGTAAACAATCATTTTGAAGACAAGCGTAACGAATATAATGGAATTTTTAGACAGACTCTAAGTTAGCCTGATTAATTCATGCGTTTAGTCATTTGATTGTCAGTTATTGATTATTAGCAAGTTGCAATTTTAATGATATTTTATAGATAAAGAACAATTCTAAATTTAACATGCTGTATTTCAGGCAAATAAACAAGCTCAGCAATTAACTTCTGCATTATGCAGGTTAGATGGGTTATTTATGCTGAGTAAAAATAGCATAGCTATACTGCGAATTAAAAATCTTTGATTATTTTTGAGCCTTTACAAATTGACATATTATGACAGAAGAAAAAAAGCAATATCGTTTCGACTCAGTTGACTTAATACTGTATTTATGGAATAGGCGATTGCCAATAATAATTCTAACGGGTATTGCAGCCCTTGCATCAATAATTGCATCCTTAGTTATTGAAGAGAAGTATAAATCGGAAGTAATTATTTTTCCATCAGCATCAAGTTCAGTATCGCACGATCTTTTAGCCATGAACATAGCTAAAAAAGAAATACTTAAACTTGGCGAAGACGAAGAGGTAGAGCAACTTTTGCAAGTATTAAATTCTGATGAAATTCGCGAAAGAATTATTAGTAAATATGATTTAATGAATCATTATGAAATTGATTCTGCAGTAAAGTACCCACAAACTACATTGTATAAAGAGTTTAGCGATAATATTTCTTTTTTACCTACTAAATTTATGTCTGTTCGTATCGAAGTATTCGATAAAGAACCTCAAATGGCTGCTAACATTGCCAACGACATTAGTAATTTGGTAGACACCATTATGAATAAAATGCAGAAGGAGAGAGCTCTTGAGGCATTGGCTTTGGTTGAAAAGGAATACACTACTCTCAAAGGTCAAATTAATGTACTGGAAGATTCATTAACTGTTATTCGTAAATTAGGTGTGGTTGATTACGAATCGCAAGCCGAAGTAATTACAGATGCTTATGCTCAAGCAATTGTTGATGGGAAATACGAGGCTGCAAAAAAATTGCAAAAAAATATTGACATATTAGCTGAATATGGAGGTGCTTATGTATCTATTCGCGATTACCTTGAATTTGAAAAAAAGCAGCTAAGTAATCTTAAAGCAAAATATGCAGAAGCGAAAGTTGATGCAACACAGGATCTTCCAAATAAGTTTGTAGTAAACAGTGCTTTTGTTGCTGAAAAGAAATCGTATCCGGTACGATGGCTTATTGTGGTTGTTTCTACCTTTTCTGCATTCATATTATCGGTGCTTTTATTAGTAGTGTTTGATGCTGTTGGTCGTCGATTAAATGAAATTAAACAAAAAGATTAGCACAATTCCATTGAGAGGCATTAAAAATATTTGGTGGGCATATGCTGGGG
>JAUXEM010000039.1 GCA_030620515.1 Salinivirgaceae bacterium | reverse complement strand
TAGTTTATTTTGATAAATATAAAAAGGAAGCCAATATTGATCTTAACATTGCAAATAATGGAAATACAGACGAGATATTTTATTTTGAGTTTTCTTTTCCAAATGGAATAACGACTAAAGGTGCCGACAAAGGCTTTTACCGAAAAGAGGTATCCTTAAAACCATATACCGATTCTTTAATACAAATACCTGTAATACTTGATCAATTAAAAAGTAGTAACAAAACATTTCATCGCATAAAATTAAAAACATTTACTATTGACACCATTTTTAACACATCAATATGGGGTAAAGAATTAACGAGCAGTTATTATAATGAAATACCCAAAAATTATACTATGCTCGGCATTGACCTTGTTTTGCAAAATTTATTCTCTGAACACAATCCTACTTTATCTACAAATTTATACGGTAACATTCTTTTCAGAAAAAAAGGAGCTATATCTTATAACATACAAACATATGGCAAGATAAACGCAGAAAATTTAAAATATAGAGCCAGATACGATATAAAATACTTTACAAAATCATTAGAATTTAGATTTGGTGATTTACCTATAATATTTGGACATAATTTGTACGGAAGAGGTGGCCAATTCAAACTAAAAAAACCAAAGCATGAAATTGACATACTTGGAACAAAACTTGTTAATAGAAATTTGTCTCATGCAGCAGGTTCTTATAAATATAAGGGTACTAAATCAAAATCAATTTTAATTGGTGCGAGTTATGAAGATGATAGAGATAAAAAATACACTTCGAGCATTATACAAAGCATTGCAACTTATGGCTTTAAGAAAATTGGAGTTTTCAAAATTGGTGGAGCCTATTCAATTGCGAATTGGTATTTAAACTCAAATAGTAACAGAACTGGCTTTTATGGTCATTTTAATTACACAAAAAAAACAAAAAACACAAGATTTAATGTATCATCAGAATATGGCAATAGGAGCTATTCAGGTTATTATAATGGCCGACTTAATTTAACGACATCACTATATCATGCTCTTAAAAATGAACAAAGTATAAATATTTTTTACTCTTATTATAATTTTGCACCAGCAGTTTATCAAAATGACATATTGGTTTCTGGAGGCGAAAATTCAAAAGGAGAATTCAATAGTACTTATGCAAAAAGATTAAATAAATCTATGTATTTAAGACTTGGTCTTTCGTCTGAAGATTATTATAGCAATACTTTAACAGGTAATTTCAACACTCAAAACGAATTAGAAACACGAAATGCCTTAGGACATTTAGCATACACATACAATAACAAATCAAGTCGATTATTTTTCTCGTCTATATTAAAAGGTGGTTATAATTTTGTAACAGACTACTCTATTGATGAAACAATGTACGATCATAAAAATATGATTTGGCCATCAATAAGGTTCACTACTAATATTCGTTCCAAACATGTTGGATTAAGTTTCAATTATTACCATGGGCCATATACAATAAATCAACAATTCTCGTATTTTGCAAGTAACTATTACTCAAAAACTCTTCGCTTAATGCCGTATTTATCGATGTATATTATACCTAATTTTCTTAAACTAGATTTTAATCCTGCAATAAATTATAATGTTACATCAAAATCAACTAGGATGAACATTGTTACTTCGCTAGTTGCATATCCTGGAAAAACCTGGCAGTTGGAATTACTAAATAACTACAACTATTCAGTTAACAAAGATGCATTCTCCGATGAAAAATACGCTTATAATAGTTCTTACTTTCAAATTAGGTTAACAAAGGATATAAATTTTAATCAACCAAAATATCAATATCATAATTTAAAAGTTTACTTTTTTAAAGATTTTAATGGCAATAGAGTTAAAGATGCTGACGAACCTGGGCTTAAGGATATACTTTTTACTATTAGACAGGATGATGTTATTGAAAATACAGAACAAGATAATGGTTCGGGGTATTTTATGTCTATTGATTTACTCTCTGATTTAGATGGCTTAACAGAATATAGAAATATACCTAACGGTGCATATATACTTGAATATGTACCTATTGGATCTATTGAAGGTGCCTTTTCATCTGAGGCCAGTATGCAAACCATATACATAAACAAAAGTGAAACTTTATATATTCCATTTTTCGAGAATAATAAAATATTTGGGAAAGTACTTCTAAACCGGTCAAAATTATCTAATCTAGGACATATAGATCCTTCAAATATAAAAGTTACAGCTGAAGATACATTTGGAAAAAAATACTCAAGTTTAACTAATGCAAACGGAGAATATATAATTTTTATACCAAGTGTTGACAAGTACAAAATTAAAATAAACAACATTTTCTTCGAGAATTTTGAATTAGAGCAAAATAATTTTGAAGTACAACTAAACGGCTATCGCCAATTTGAAGTTAATTTTGTTTTTAATGAAAAGAAAAGGAAAATAAATTTTGCTTCTTCTTATGAATATGGCTCCACGAGTGATGCTCCGGGAATTGAAATAGTTCGTAGAACAAATTTATCGGGTAAAGTAAAGGATGCAACTACTTTAAAGCCAATTGTAGCTACTATTCGAGTAATTAATAAAGCGGGAGAAGAAATTATTTCGTCTAAGTCAAATTTAAAAACAGGTATTTTCACAACAAGCTTTGTAGCTGGTAATGATTATAATATTGAAGTTATGGCTGAAGATTATTGGTTTCATGCTGAAAGTTTATATAGCAATCAGTTGGTTACCTTTAAAAACCTAAAAAAGGATATTATACTTAAAGCTATTACTGTAGGTGCTATTATTCCAATGCAAACGCTTAAATTCGAAGCTGGTAGTTATGATATTCCTGCTTCATCTTTTCCTGAACTTGAACGCTTATTAAAAGTTCTTAAGAAAAATCCAAGTGTTAAAATTGCAGTACACGGACATGCCGATGACATGGAAATACAAGGTAGTACAATAGACCTAGCTTTGGAACGAGCAAAACTTGTTGCTAAATACTTAATTGCAAACGGTTACAACAGAGTTAAATATGTTGGGCATGCTAATACTAAACCTGTAGCCGATAATGATACTGAAGATGGTCGGAAATTGAATCGTAGAGTGGAGATTGTGGTTACGGGAAAATAATACTTCGATACTGCTCAGTGTCTTTGTGTTACTATATTACTTCATTCAATCAGCCTAAGAGTCTATTATTGTTTTGGTGTGGTCGAAGTGTAAAATTCCATAATTAAACTGTTCACCAGTTCCTTTTTATCGAAAAAGAAATCTAAATGTCCGGTTCGTTCCAATTCTATATATGAACTTTGTGGATAGTAGGGTTTATTTTTTAGCAATAATTGGGGAGGTGAGGCTACATCTAATTCTCCACTAATAAATAGAATTTTAGTATTGGGTAAAGTGTCAATATTAATATTATCAATAGTTTCAAAAAAGGGATGTTTAGGAGAATACCAATTATTCAATTGTGTTGCAAATATATTTCCTATTGTTTCTTTTTGTTTATTGTTTAATGGGTTTGATATAATTTGCTTTTGTTTCTTTAAATAAATATCACCAAGCAATATATCGCCAGGGTAATTATTGTAAAATGCTTTGTAGTAACTGTATAAATTACTTGTATCACCCATACTACTACGATAAACTGCTGTAAAAAAATCTTCAAGCTTATTTAAAGTATATAATTGTGAAAATGCAAAAATAAAAAAACGTGTAGAATTAAAATTACTAGCAGAAAATCCATTAACTCTTTTATAAAAATCTTTCAGTATTACTTCTTTCGCAAAAGGCTTCACTCCCATTACCTGTAATGAATAATACTTATGAAATTTATATAGTTGAGATTCAAATATTTCACCATCAATGGTCATATTATTTAATGGTCGAGCTCCTATGAGTAACATATTTTCGGTTAGGTTGCAATGCTTTTGTGCAAATTGTTGTGCTACAATGGTTCCATAACTAAAAGCTAAAAAAGAAATTTTATTGTATCCAAGCTCTCTTCTTACATCATTAACATCCTCTATAACAGCATCAATTGAGTAGCCATTTACATCAATACCTTGCTCTTTCAAGCTTGAAATACAAGAATTTAAGGTATTAGCAAATACCTCATGACTATTGTCTAAAGAAAGCGATTCTGATAGTATGGCTTTTTTTATTTGCGGACAATCTAGCTTAACACTCCCGTCAACACCTCGATAGCCAATGATAATAATATCATGATATTCCAATAAATCATCATTAACTAAATCAGTTTTTAGGTTACTTTCACCAGGACCTCCATATAGTAAAAATATAGGATAAGAACAGGAATCGTTATTAGTCGATTTTATCCTTATAATTGGAATACTGATAAGTTTTGTATGTTTTTTAAATCTATTTTCTTTAGCTAATAAAATAGAATATTCGGCAGGGTATGAGTTAAAAACTCCCTCTTTAAAATTATACAATCCAGGTTCATCACTTGGAATTACTTTTCCTGTCTTGTAGTGATAAACTTGAGCTGATAATATATAAAAAACATGTAGTAATATAAAGGTAAGAGTTAATCTTCCCTTCATATTTTAGTAACTAATTAATTCAAAAGGCATATCAACAATATCAGCATACGATTCGCCAGCATCTTCCATATCCTCATCATCGTCCATAAAGTGCCACTTTACCGATACTTTTTTACCATTTGCGACAATTATAGCGAATTTTTCTAAAATATCTAATATTTGTTTAGATGAGGCTGAATTAAAATACTCCATATTGAACTCCAAAATAGTTTCATCATTAGGCTTTTTGGAATATTCCTCAATCCAATTATGAATTGGAGCATAAAACTCCTTAACATCCTCGGGTAATGATTTACCTCTAAATATGAATTCATTTGTAGTTTTATCTAGAATCACTTCAGGACTCTCATCTGTTCCATCAATTCTTTTTGCTTCCATTAAAATGTTTTTTTTTGTTTTACTAAATATACTATTTATTTAGGCTAATATCACAAATATAACGATTCGCAATATGCCATCAAAAAATAAAGCTAAAACATTCTACTTTTTTAGCATTTTAATTCGTTGCAATATTGTTGGATGCGAATAATTAGCCCAAACAAACCATGGATGAGGTGTTAAATTAGATAAATTATTCTTTGATAATTTTTTTAAGGCATTTATTAATGCATCTTCATAGGTATTTTCTTTCACAAAATTATCGGCTTCATATTCATTGTTACGCGACAAAACATTCATAAACAAACCCGTAATTGTTGAAATAGGACTATATAGCAAAGTGAATGCTATTAAGGCGATATGAAATGTTGGTTCAGCGACTCCAAGAGCTTGGCTCAATAAGGGATTTGTAATAAGAATGGAAAGAATAAACAACATAATACCCATTTGAATAAGTGATATTATTAATCCAACTAAAGTGTGTTTCTTTTTGTAATGTCCTATTTCGTGTGCTAATACCGCAACAATTTCATTTTCTGACAATTCATTTAATAAAGTATCGTACAATACAATTCGTTTCTTGGGTCCAAAGCCAGTAAAATAGGCATTGGCTCTTGATGAACGTTTTGAGCCATCAATTTCATAAATATTATCAATTTTGAAACCAACTTTCTTACTAAACTCTGTAATTGATGTTTTTAATTCTTTATTGCTTAATGTTTTTTGTTTATTAAATAGCGGAACAATTATATTTGAATAAAACATAGAAAAGAATACCATGAATAAAGATAAAATACCCCAACAATAAATCCAAAAATACTCTTCTGTATAAACATATACTTTATATATTACTGCATATAAAACGCCACCTATAACGGCTGTTAATAGGTATCCTTTAAGTTTATCAAAAACAAAGGTTTTAGGTTTCATTTTATTAAAACCATACTTTTGTTCAATTACAAATGTGTCGTAAATTGAAAATGGTAACGAAATTATATCATTTGCTATAAATAGAATTCCAAAAAAAGCTAAGCCTAGTAATAATTCACTATCAATGCTTTGTGACAAGTAATTATTTAAAAGTGCAAATCCTTGGAAAAATAGAAAAATCAAAATTACAACAAAGCTAAATGATGATGTAAACGATGAGAATCGTGAATTTTCTTTTGAATAAGCTTGCTGCTTTGCATATTTTTTATCGTCATAAATTCCCTTTAATTCTTCAGGAATAGCTTTGGAACGCCATGATATATTAAGATATTGAAGTATTCGTTCACTTACAAAATCAAATACTATTATTGCAATTATTATATAAAAAAGTTTGGTTTCCATTTGTGTTTTATTTTCAATAGTTCGTTATTTTTTGTCGTATTACTTATTCATTATTTAAAAGTACAAACTGTTTTACTGCTTACTGAAAACTGTTGACTCATTATTCTATCATTCATGTATTCACTCATTCTATCATTTTTTAAAAGCCACTATTCACAAGTTATTTCCTAGCCAGTATTATCAATCTCTCTCAAACTCTCTCAATCTTTTTCTATCAATCAAATTCTATCTTTCTCTTTCAATACTAAAAAACCGTTAATTCACGAATTATTAATAACCCGTTAATCTTGTCCAAATTGCTTATTTAATATTTTGGCTTCTACTAAGCGATAGTTAAGAATTTTCAAATAATTATCGGATATTGGACTTGGATAGTTCTCTTTCGACTGATTTAACCAAACAATAGCCAAATCTATTCTACCCTGAACTTCACAAACTAATGCCATATTGTAGCAAGCCACCGCTGCAATCTTTGGATCTTTATCTTCCGTATAATTCTGCCATATTTTAGCTGCTTTTATCCAATCGTCTGTCATTGCAAACTTAGTAGCCATTTTTATTTCATTATTACCACCATTAAGCAAATCTCTTTTCACTGGAACCCAGTATGGTGCAAGTCTATCCGAAACCTTACTTCCAATATCCATTGATATAACATTTGCCAGCCATTCTCTAGCCTCTGGCCTAACCATAGTTTCCCTATAATCTCGGATGGTCGAAAACTCTTCAAAATACAAAGTATCTATTCTAATTTTCCTTTCTATAATTTTTCTTTCTTCAGGTATATAAAGTCTCCATAACGATGAACAGATTAATAGCAATGATTTAGTTGTTGTATGACCATAGCCATCAAATTCCGAAATACGTAGTATGGAATCTTCTATACTAAACGCTTCTATAGCTAATATTGCTTTAGTATTATTCTGATAAGAAATTTGCTCTAAATCATCCCATTTTATTGGTTTTGAAAAATCAATAAGCTTTTTACTATAAGCTTTAGAATGTAATACACAGGTATCAAAGCGAGGAGATTCATTTAAAAACATGGTAGCATTTTTTACTAGCTCATGAGTTACTGTACTATCTGTTTGATATAATGCTAGTTGTTTAGAGTTTGTAAATGATCCTTGTTTTTGCAACTTACTTGCATTTAAAACGGTTAAGGATGAAATACTTATTGGAATAATGATTTTAGCTGGCTTAACCACCTCTATTTGAACAGTCTCCAGAGTATAACAACCATGTAAAAAAGTAGAGCATAATCCTATTAGTACAATAGAATATAAACTACGTTTAATGCGATATTTTAGCGAGTTCCCCATAATTTTCTTAAAAACCATTCTATTGCCAGTAATATAGCAAGTACAATAAACAATATTTTTTTATCAATCAATTCTTCTCTTCCTTTTACTGAATATACTATAGAATGTATATGAATATTATTTTTAATACCCTGATAAATTAACTTTAAGTCATTAGGCATTACCATTGCTCCTCCTGAATTATTAGCCATTTTAAAAAGTAAGTTGTGATTTGCAACGGAATTAATTTTCTCTAAATGCATTTGGCTAACTATAAAACTACCTGTTTTTTTAAACTCCTCTACTCCTATCTTAGCCTTTGCTTTATAAATGTATTTTCCACTTACTAAGCCGTTTAATTCCAAATTATAATCAACTTGACTTTTAGAAAAAAAGTAGGGGAAACTATTATTATTCTCATCATAAACAACTAATTCAAGCTCGGGACTAGTAACTAACTCATATGATGGATTGTATAATTTGGCATTTATAATTATTGCTTGTCCTTCATCAATAACATGTGGAGCCTCAATTATCAGCCTATCTTTTTTACTTTGAGTAACTAAATATTGAACAGTTTTCTGAATAATTTCATCAGTTATTTCATGAGATTGTGTTATTGAGAACTCAGATAATCGCCAACGCCATATTCCTTCTCCACAAATTACTCCAACCCTTTGACCTCCGGTAACAGGAAAATAAATGAGTGGTTTTTGAGTGGCTAAATTACCTAAAGATTGAAAATATAGTACATTACTCAAATGATTAACGTTAAAATCACCAAATGGTACAGATAGTGGTGGTAGCCGATTTAATATATCCTTATCACCATTTATAGTAAATAGTGAAAAACGCTCGTTAATTCCAATATTCGTATTATCAAAGGCATTCTTAAAATTGGTTATTTCAATTCCCAAACTGCTTTGATTAAGAGCCTTAATTGAGGTCTGCTCTCCCAATATAAACAAAACAGGCTTTTCTATCTCAATTAACTCTTTTAATAAATTCTCTATTCCATTTGTCACCGATGGAAGTTGATGTAGTATCACTAAATCATATTCCTTTATGCTTTCTATAATATTTTTTGCATTTTTAATGGTTAATTCATAAGCAGGATTATTTATTAGAGCTTTATTAATTGCTCCAACATCTGGATGCCAACCATTCTGTATTAAAATTATTTTTTGCTTATTTTCGTTTACTTCAATAAATATGGGTTTTTTGTTATTAAGTATAGAATATTCACTGTCAATCTTAGAAATTTCTATAGTATATTTATGTAAACCTGATTCATTAGTATGAATATTAAATACGAGCTTTTTATAAAAATTATTATCGTGTATTTTAATGGCTATACTTTCTATAACTAAATTCTCTTTTTTTAAGCTAATTATAGTTTCCGTATTTTTTAAACCATTAGCTGAAACATGTACAAATATTGGGGTTTTATTTCCTTTAAAAGCTTTATTATTATACTCTACTTTTTGAATAAATATATCATTTTTAGGTATCGTGTCTCCCAAAGCAATAGTATAAATAGGAAATTTAGTGTTTGATGCTAATTGCTCTGGGTTATAACCTTTATTATAAATACCATCAGAGGCAATAATAACAGCTCCTATATTTTGGTTATAGTATTTGCTTTTAAAAAGATTAAAAAGAGGGTTAAAATCAGTTTGTCTATCAGTAAAAGAAAAATCTAAACTTTGAGAGATATTTGATCCCATACTAATTGTTTGCACAGTATAATCTTGCTCAATACTACTTATAAGATTTTTAACATTTTGTATATATGTTGATTTTATGAAAATAGAATCGTCATTTTGAACGATAGAGCTTGAATTGTCTTGAACAAACAATATGGTAGGCTTTTCAACTTCTTTTTTATTGGTTTTAAATATTGGTGTTAGTAATAGAAAACCTATTATAAGCAATGCGGTAAATCTCAACGATGAGAGTAATATAATTTTAGCATTCGATAGTCCGCTATCTTTCTTTTTAAAGAAATACAAAAACCAAGTAAATGCAGCAGCCATAATGACTATTATTATTAGCCACCAAAAAGAAAAATTACTTATAAGCGAATAATTCATTAACATATATTTATAAACGAATAGAAGGTCATTTTATTTAACTAAAAGTCCCTACTTTAAAAAACTAAAAGTAGGGACAAATATTTTTAATAACTAATAAATATCTAGGTTAACATTGCGCCACATACATTCAATACCTGTCCGCTTACATATGATGATAAATCAGAAGCTAAAAACATAGTAACGTTTGCAACCTCTTCAGCAGACCCACCTCTTTTCAAAGGAATATCTTTTAACCAACCTTCTTTTTCAGCCTCTGGTAATTGAGCTGTCATTTCAGTCTCAATAAATCCGGGAGCAATTGCATTGCAACGAATATTTCTTGAACCTAATTCGCGAGCAATTGATTTTGTAAAACCGATAATACCTGCTTTAGATGCTGAATAGTTTGATTGTCCTGCATTTCCACGTACACCAACTACGGAGCTCATATTTACGATAGATCCGTAACGCTGTTTAAGCATATATTTCTGAACTGCTTTTGTAAGGTTAAATATTGATTTCAAATTAACTTTCAATACTAAATCCCATTGATCTTCGGTCATTCTCATTAATAAACCATCACGAGTAATTCCTGCATTATTTATTAATATATCAACACGACCAAAATCTTTTACTACCTCATCAACAAATTCTTGAGAAGCATTAAAATCACTAGCATCAGAAGCATACCCTTTTGCTTCAACTCCATATGATTTTAACTCAGTTTCAACAGCTTTTGCATTATCATCATATACCATATCAGAGAAAGCAACATTAGCTCCTTGCTGAGCAAATTTAATTGCTATCATTTTTCCTATACCACGTGATGCACCTGTAATAATAGCTACTTTTCCTTCTAGAATCTTCATAAACAACATTTTAAATTATTATTCAATCAGTAATAATTATAACTGAAATTTTAAAAACGCTGCAAATATAAACAAAATTTAACATGATAAATATCAACGATACTACTAAGAAGCTGTTTAAATTTTATCCATCAGTTTTATTATGTATTTTTTCACCAGATTATTGTTGTTTTTTACATACGTAGCTACGGCTAAGTATGGAAAAAATGCCTCAATCTGTCAAAAAACTCTTCATAATAAATTCTAAATACAAAACTTAGACAGCTTCTAATCTAATCTTATTTCATATTATCATTCATTATTTGCAATAGTTTTTCAGAATTAATTGGTTTTGAAACATAATCTATACATCCGGCTTGTATAGCTAATTCTTTTTCATTGCCTAATGTATATGCTGTTTGAGCAATTATTGGTACGGATGATATTTTTTTTATCTCTCGTGTAGCATCAATACCATTCATTACTGGCAGGCGAATATCCATTAATATTATATCGGCTACACTTCCAGATTTAATGTAATCAACAGCTTCTTTACCATTCTGAGCCCAAATTATTATAGCATTTGTTGGTTCAAGTAAAAATTCTAAAAATTTATAATTTTGCTCTACATCTTCCACTATTAATATAGTTTTATGTTTCCAGTTATAGTTAGGCTTTGCTTTTTCTTTAGTATTTTTCTGAACTAATGAATCAGATATTTCCACCATTAAAGGATGTGTAAAATAAAAAGTTGACCCTTTAGATGGGTATGAAATAACTCTAATTTCACCTTGCATCAGTTCCAAAATACTCTTGCAAATTGACAATCCTAGTCCAGTACCATTGTATTCTTTTGTATATGATCTATCAATTTTGCCAAATCGTTTAAAAATAATATGTTGTGTTTCTTCAGCGATACCAATTCCAGTATCATGAACATAAAACTCTATAGTCTTGTTCCAAACATTACTTATTCCGAAACGAACCTCGCCTTTATCCGTAAATTTTATAGCATTCTCAATAAGGTTATCAAATATTTGTTTCAAACGGAATACATCTGTTTCAAATGGAATTTCTTTGTAATTTTCCGGAAAATCAAGAACCAAATCAAGATCATCTTGGCCTGTAATCTTCGTATTCTCAATATGAAAACTAAAGAGATCTTTAAATAAATGAGGAAGAGAGCATTTGTCTAATTGTAGTTTTAGTTGTCCTGTCTCAATTTTAGACATGTCTACTATATTGTCTACAAGTGATAGTAGATCTTGCCCACTTTTACTTATTAATTCAATAAATTCTTCCCTTTCTCCAATAGTTAAATCTTCGTCAACCAACAAATCTGAAAATCCAATTATTGATGTCATAGGTATCCTTATATCATGCGACATATTTGCTAAAAAAGATGATTTTAATCTATCTGACTCCTCCGCTTGCTCCTTTGCTAATAGAATTTTTTCTTCGTTAATTTTATGGCTTGTTAGGCTGGATAATAATGCAGAAACCATTTTTAGATAGTTTATTTCAGTATTATCCCATTCTATATCTTTCTGATTTTCAAACAATATACTGCCATATAATTCATCTTCTACCCAAATTGGAAAAACATAGGCATTATTAAGTTTAATAGATGTTAAGAAAGTCTGAATATCTTCTGGTAAATATTTAAAAGAATACCCCAAAATCATTTTGCGCTCATTCAACATTTTTTGCCATGAGGGTACTCTTTGGTATGATAACATAAATTCATCGCCAAATAAATCATCTTCATTTTCTGTCCACTGACAATAAACTTTAGCTTGTTTAGCATTTATTGTTTTATGTAATATAGCTATTCTTTTAGGTTTAAACTGATAACCTACTCGTTCAAAAACTTTCAAGAATCGGTTATCATAAGGTTCATTTAGGCTATATATACTAAGTATTTCTGTAATCAACTCATTTCTTTGTAAATTACGTGTCAATTCTTTTTTTACAAGTACATTCTCATGTATATCTTGAAATTTACAAACTATTCTATTTTTTGTTGATCCGTAAATTTTGCATTGAAAGTACTTTTTGAAGTTTAAAATAAGTATTTCATAATCTTCAAAATAACTAGTATCTATCTCTTCGGGCAATTGATAATCATAATCTGGAATAAGAAATTTATTTAAAGCCAAACCTTTAAATTCTTCAATGTCTTTATTTAGCATTGCACCAGCAGCCTTATTAGTATCTTCAATTATCCAAGAAAAAACAGATTGTATTTTCTTATCCGGACATTTAAGAAGAAATATTCCCTCTTCTGAATGATTATCCAATAGATGAATAGTGTCTTTTAAACTAGTAATTTCTAATTGCTTTTCATTTATCTCAACAGTATCTTCAAACTTTACCATTAACGACACCTGACTATTTGTACTTAATATTTGTTGTACAAAAATCCTAGCATTTATTATCTGACTACTTTTTGTAATTATCTCAATATCGGTAGAGAACTCTTGTAAACTACCATTTATTACATTCGAAATTTTTTGAATTACTTGCCCTCTTTGGTCTGGATGAATTAATTCTGAAAAATTTCCACCCTCTAGCTCTGATTTTGTTGATTTCAACAACTTAAGTACAGGTTTATTTACAAACTTAAGCTTATCTCCCTGCACAATAGCTAACCCCTCATTAATATGATTTACTATTTGCTCATAAAGATTCTCTTTTGCTGTATAAATCTTCTCTTTATTTAACAGATTTTCAGATAACTGTTGTTTTTCTAATTGAAGAGACTTTACAAGTTTTTCTAGTTCCTTATATGATATAGGATCACTCATATATTATTGATTGAAATTTAAACGTTAAAGTAATATAAATTGCGATTATCCACAAATTTACAAGTAGATATTTATTTCCATTTAAATTAGTACTTTTGCTACATATTTTATTAAAAAACAATTAATAATGAAGATTTTTTTTAAAACATCACTAATAGTACTGTCAATTCTAATACTATTTTCGCAACGATTAAGTGCTCAATATGAGATTACTGTTCAAATTGAAAACCTACAGGATAGCACAATTTATTTAGGATATTATTTTGGTGACAAACAGTATGCTAAAGACACAGCTATACTTAACAACAAAGGCAAAGCCATTTTTTCAGGAACCGACACCCTACCAGGTGGACTATATTTTATATTAGTTCCTGGTAATTCTATGTTTGAATTAATTATAGATAAAGAACAAACTTTTGAAATATCTACTAAGTTTACAGATGATCCAACTGATTTAACTAAAAATCTTGCATCAAATAATAATGCTGAACTTGAACTTTATATTAATTACCAAATTTTTATGACCGTTCATGGTGAAAAAGCAATGAAATTACGTAAACAACTTGGAGTAGCTTCAGATGAAATTACTAAAAAAGGTATAACAGATAGTTTGAATATTTTAAATGCCGAGGTAAAAGCAAAATGGGCTGAAATAGAAAATAAGCATTCCGAAACTCTATTAGCGTCTATATTAAGGTGCGTAACAGAAATTGAAGTTCCAGATCCTCCAAAAGATGAAAATGGAGTTATTAGCGATTCTCTTTTTCAATATAAGTATTATAAAGCCCATTATTTTGATAATGTGAATTTTCATGACGCTAGATTATTAAGAACTAAGTTTTACTTCAATAAGATTAATCGATATTTTGATAAGATGATAGTTCCAGCGCCTGACACAATAATTAAAGAAAGTAAAATGGTTTTGGAATATGCTTCAGCAAATGAAGAAGTTTTTCAATACACTTTACAAACATTATTTAACAAGTATAACAACTCGAATGTAATGGGCATGGATAAAGCATTTGTATTTTTTGCCGAAAACTATTATTTAAACGGTAAAGCGGAATGGGCAGATACAACATGGCTTAAAAAAGTAAAAGAACGAGTTAAAGAAATTAAGCCTAACCTTATTGGGAATGAAGCACCCAACCTTAGATTAATTAAAAACGATGGCTCATTGGTTTCACTTAATATGATTGAAAGCGATTACATCGTTCTGTTCTTTTATGAACCAACTTGTGGACATTGCAAGAAGGCTACTACTAAAATTGTAGAACTGTCTGAAAAATTTTGGGAACACAGTGTTGAAATTTTAGGAATATATACACAATTCGACAAAAATGAATGGGATAAATTCATTGCTGATAAAAAACTAAAGAACTGGATTAATACATGGGATCCTTATAACCAATCAGGTTTTAGAAGTAACTACGATGTAAAATCGACACCCTCAATATACTTATTAGATAAGGATAGAAAAATTATTGGAAAACGTATTGATGTTGAAACACTTGAAAAGATGTTAAATGATTTAATTAAGATTAATTAAGATTTTAAGAAAAAGAGCTGCAAGTAGCAAACCTGCAGCTCTAAGCCAGAAGGAATATAAAAGTTCCCCAAAAGATCATTAATGTAGCTAGCATTAGTGATCTTCTTTTTTCTAGATATCCAGAAATCGTTAAGAATCAGTTTCTTTTATTATTACATTAAAAATAAATAGCGTTACTACCGATGATGCAAATATTATTAATAACGATGTTAGTATTTTTCTCATTACATCTTCTAAATCAATAATATCCCATATTGCTAATAAGGCGATTAGAGTACAAACAACTACTAAAGTAGCTAATACATAGGAAGTGATTTTTTTTGCAGTCAAATTCATAGTAAAATTGTTTCGTTTACATTTAACACTATTTGCTTTATAAATAAAAAGCACTCTTCACTTTGACGCAAGAGTGCTAATTTTTGTTACACTACAAAAACAGAATTCTGCTTTTGATATCTTTATTTCTTTGTTTCTGTATAAAATATACTACTAGAAATATTTTGACCGTTTCTAAAATAATAGGTGCCATAAGAATACTTAACCTTTATATATTCCTTTGCAATTCCACTTTTATTAACTATTACACGTTTAATTTTCTTATTTGGTTTATCGTAGTTTTCAATAGTTATTCCTTCAGGATACTGTTTTCCTAACTCATTTAAGAATTTATTGTCTCTTTTTTCTCCAGCATAATCAAAATCTCCTTTTTTGAATGAACTTTGAGCTGTTGTAATCTCATCCTGTCTGCGTTTTTCTTCTGTAGCAGCAGCTAAAGCTTGCTGTTCTCTCATTTTCTTTTCACATTCTGCAATTTTATCTTTTGCATACCTCTCACTAGGTTTTACTCCTAATGCGCTTCTATACATTGCTAATGCCGAAGAATAATCTTTAACCTTAAACGCATTATCTGCTTGTTTAATAAAACCATTGTACTTATTGCTTAATTCTGTAAGTCGTGCATTATCAGCTGTTTTTTGAGCAATTAAATTTTCTAAATCAACCAGTTTTGATTGGGCTATAACATCGTTTGGTTTAAATTTTAAAGCCATTTGAAATTGTCCTTTTGCTTCAATATATTTTTTAACAGAAACAAACTGATTGCCCTTATTTATTGCCTGACTATATGCCAATTCTACACGTTCTTTGTCTGCCAAAATCATCTGATTAACTTTTGTTATTTGCCGATCAGGATAGGTTTCATCAGCTTTAATCCCTTTTGCATCCATATAAGCAGATATAGACTGGTCGTAGTTTTTAGCATTAAAATACTTATCAGCTTCAGCAATTTTTTTATTGTAATTCTGAATAATAGTCTTTTGTTCATTGGCTAATCTTTGTTGCTCAGCAATTAACTGCTCAATTCTTGTGATCTGACTTTTTGGATAAGCCCCTGTAGAAATAACAGTTAAGGCATTTTGATAGCTCGCTTTTGCACCTGAATAATCTGTATTATTAAATAAAGCGTCTGCCTGAGTAATTAATTCATCGTATTGTTTTTGCTTATTTGCATTTGCTGCTAGTATGTTATTAATTTCAATTATTTTTTGTTTCGGTAATTGCTCGTTAGTCTTTATTTGTGTGGCTTGTTGAAATGCAAGTAAGGCACCATTATATTTTTTTTGATTCAATAAGCCTTCGGCTTCCTTCATTTTAGAATTATATGCCAGTTTTTTTGCTGCAAGTGTTTCTAAAATATTATTTATCTCTGCAATTTTCCCTTTTGGATAAGACTCTTCTGTCTTTAATAAACTTGCAGCCTCATAATCAGCAATAGCTTTATTATAACTATTTTGACTAAAGGCTTGATCGGCTGATGAAATTAAAACTTTATACTGAGTATTAATTTTCTCTTCATCTGCTTGTAATTTTAATTGTTCGGCAATTAATATATCAATATTACTAACCTGACTTTTTGGATAACTTTCGGTTGGTAAAATGGTGAGGGAATTCTGATATAATGATTTTGCTTCAGCGTAATTTTTACTATTAAACAAAACATCTGCTTGCGATATATAACCATCGTATTGTTTTTGTTTCTGAGAATTATCGGCAATTAAACCTTGAATTTGAGTAATTATTTGTTTAGGAAGTGGCTCATTTGGTTTAATTTGTGAAGCTTGCTGGTAGGCATTTAATGCTCCATTATAATTTTTCTGGGTAAGAAAATTATCACCCTCGCTCATTTTTTGAGAATATGCTATTTCTTGGGCTGCAATAGTTTCAAGTATATTATCAATCTTAGCAAGTTGTTCTTTCGGATAAGATTCATTTACTTTCAATAGGCTTGCCGATTGGTAATCTGTTTTTGCATCTGTGTAATTTTTCTTGCTAAAATTCTGATCTGCTACTAATAGCAATGAACTATATTGTGTATTAATTCTGTCCTGCTCCTCTTTCAATTTATTCTGCTCGGCTAACAAAGCATCTATTTCTACAATTCGTTGTTTTGGATACTGTTCTGTTGGCTTAATGGCTTGGGCTGCTAAATACTGACCTTTTGCATCTTGTAATATATTATTACTAAATGCCTTATCAGCAAGTTTAATATAATCATCGTATGCGGCCTCATTTTTACGTAAATTTTCAAGAATGCTATTTATTTCTGTTATTTTTTGTGTTGGATACAATTCCTTTGGTTTTACTCCTAATGCCTGATTATAGAAAGCAAGAGCTTCGCCATAGGATTTGGCGTTAAACAAATTATCAGCTGTAGCAACTGCATCGTTGTATTCTTTTTCTTGGGCAGCAATACTTGCTAACATATTTTCTATTTCTGTTGCGCGTTGCTTTGGATATATCTCATCAGCTTTAACAACACTAGCTTGCTTATAAGTTTGTATAGCTTGTTCCCAATTTTTCTGATCATATAATCCATCTGCTTGAACTATTAAAGCATCATATTGCTTTTTAATCTCATCTAACTTTTTATTATTTGCAGCCAACTGAGCCAATAAAATATCAATTTCTCCAATTTTCTGTTTGGGATACTCTTCAGTAGGTTTTAGCTGTAAAGCATTATTATAAGTTGTTTTTGCATCTAGATACTTTTTATTCATGAAATGTGCATCGGCACTTGCTATAATAGTAATATACCTATCTCCTAAAGCTTTTGCACCAGCAATTAACTTATCTATTTCTGTTAATTTTTGTTTAGGATATACCTCTTCCGCTTTAACGGCTAAAGCCTGCGAGTATGAATTCCTTGATTCTTGATATTTCTTTTCAACGAATAATGCGTCCCCTTTCGTAATTGCATCATTATAAGCTTTTTCTCTAGCTACTTTTTGGTCATTAGCACTTTTCAATGCTAACAGTTTATTCTCTATCTCATTCAATCTACTTTGTGGATACTGTTCGGTTGGGAATATTGCTAATGCCTTTTGGTAATTATCTTTAGCATTTTCATAACTTTCAGCATTAAACTCATTATCCGCTTGCGCAATTACCACATCGTAAGCGCGTTTTTTGCTAGCCAATTCACCCAATAATGCATCAATTTCAGTAATTTTCTGTTTTGGATAAGCTTCGTTTGGTTTTATGGTACTTGCTTGGGAATAATAATTATGCGAAGCAGTATAGTCTTTTGTACTAAATGAAGCATCGCCTTGCGTTATAGCCTTTTGATATACTGCTTCTTTTTCTTGTTTATTTTTATTAAGCAGTGCTAATAGTAAAGCGTCTATTTCTGTAATTTTTTGCTTTGGGTAAGCTTCGTTGGGTTTAACAGATAAAGCTTGGTTATAATTTGTTTTAGCAGCTTCGTACTCTTTTAATCCAAAATTTTTGTCAGCAATAACAATAAAGCCATTATACTTTTCTTGTTTCGATTTACTTGCTATTAGTATGTTATCAATCTCTGTTATTTTTATTTTTGGATATGTTTCGGATGGTTTTATTTGACTAGCTTTTACATAACTTATTCTAGCCTGGGCGTATGTTTTTTGTAAAAAACCAGCATCGGCAATAGCAATAGCTTCACTATATGCTTTTTCAAGCTCTTTTTTCTCTTTTGCATCTAAAGCAAGTTGTGCTATTATGTCTGTAATTTCAATTATTTTGTCTTTTGGATATTGCTCTACCGGCTTAATTCCCGTGGCAACATTAAATTTTTCAATCGACACTTCGTATTGTTTAGACAAAAATAGTCTATTACCAGCAGCAATAGCCTCATTATAAGCTTTCTCTTTTGCTATTGCATCAGAGTTATTTGAGGCTATATTAGTCAAATAATTTTCAATATAAGCTATTTTATCTTTAGGATATTGCTCTTCTTTTTTGTATTTCAATGCTTTATTATACAGCGACTTTGCTGCGCTATAGTCTTCCTCAGCTAGCAGCCTATCGGCTGAAATAATTGCTTTTTCGTAACTTTTTGTTGCACTTTTGTCTTTTGACTGAATTTTACCAATCATATAAAGTTGATCATCTGGATAGGGATCATATGGGTCTAAATCAATAGCCTTATCATACAACACCGTAGCAAAATCATACTCACCATTATTAAAAGCTTCATCAGCTTGAGCAATCATTTTATCCCAAGCCTCTTTTCTCTTGTTTTCATAATCTCTCATCATGGCAGCAATCTTTGCTTTCATTGCTTTGGTATAATCAAAATCGTAGTCAAAAGAGCCTATATCATCATCAAATTTAATTTTACCCATTGGCTTTTTCAATAAGGACGCATCAAAGCCTTCAATAAAGGGTAAAAGTTCCATTGAAAACCGATAAGACCATATTCCAACATCTTCATCTGGAACTTTAGTATTTACGTATAGAATTTTGGAAAAATAGTTCTGCTTTTTCACTATTAAACTATACTCCTTATTAAGCTCTAATTTACATGTGAATTTACCATTAAAATCACAGATATGATTGCTTTTAGTATTTCCATTTTCAATAATCTGGATTTTGGCGCCAGATATTCCACTTCTATCAATCTTAATGGTACCTTTCATTTCAATATAGCCCCTATCATTCTGACTAAATGCGCTTATTGAAAAGCAATATATATATATATAAAGTAGTATTTTCTTCATTGTGAGTTAATAATCATATTGCAATTAAACGGCAATTTAACCAAAAATGCCTATTTATTACGAAAATTAAAGTATTTTCCCATTGTTTAATATATGAACAAAATATTTTTAATGGCAATAATAAAGACTATCTATTTGATAACTCACTAGATTATAATAATGTAAATATGAATATTTACAGGAAACTAATAGAGTTTACTAACAGATAATCAAAATACACTGCTGAGAATTTATTATTACTTATTAAAATTAAATTACTTAGCGTGGACAAAAAGCTTGTTCAACAGGAGTTGATGCGTCATATATTAAGTTGCTACTTTTCATGAAGTAAGACTTGATAGTTTGGATAATGTTATTGGAAGAGGAACTGTTTACCAAAAAGGAAGAGCTGCAGCTTTTATTACTAATGGCACATAGGAAAATATAAAAATTATAAAAAACCACAACAATTTATTTCTAATCTTTTTATCAAAAACATTCCCATAAAAATTAAATAATCTCAATGAATTTAACTAAATTTAGTAAGACATTTGTATTCGATAGTTGAACTAAATTTTACGATATGACAGATAAAAAAGAATTTACGAAAGAAAAGGAAAAATTAAATGTAGCTAAAAGAAAAGTTGAAAAAGCAGAAGTTAGAGCTGGTAAGATTGATAAAAAACTAAAAAAAGCAAAAAAGAAAGAAGAAGGAAAAAAAGTTACAAAACCATTAAAAGAGAAACTTCATGACGCTATGTTAAGGCTAAAGCGAAATGAAAAACAACTAAAAAAGGTTGAAAAAAAGGTAAAATAATAGTACAATAATATATTAAAAAAGTCAGTCTTAAAGTCTGACTTTTTTGGTGATGTAATAAAATCGCTGAATTGTTGTGCATTGTTACAAAAAACTATAAAGTTTTACCACCTTGATTCCGCAACCATTAAAGCTAAATGCTTGATAAGCACGGTGTGAGTGCTTTTTTAGCGGCACTCGTTTTATTATTACAAACTCCTAAAACCAGCCACTCACACCATGCCTTGCAGGTTTTAGGTATCAGGTGGTTAAATGCACTTTTTTAAGCAGTTAAAATTTGGTAAAAAAAGGACATAGCCAAAAATGTTACGCAATACTGGTTTTGTAATACATTGTAAAAATAGTTTTCAATTAGAATACGATTAATGCATGAAAGCCTGTAAAAAAAAGACCAAATAATATATTTAGCAGCGAACAGTATTGGAGTTTGAGAAATATTTAGAATACTTTGCATTATTAAAAATATAGTTGTAGCAGTGTTTAAAAAAATGCGGAACACCAACTCATCTCTGATTGGCAACACTGAATAGAAACAGCTTGGAAGCCATTATACTGAGATTAATTACCATACATAGTTGGAAGAATTTTCAGTTTTGTAGGATTTAAAATATACCAAAAATAGACATAGGTAGCAATGAAAAAGAACAGGAATAAGAGTGGCATATTATAAAAAGCTTAATCAACGATTATAATACATGACACATTTTTTTTTGCTATAAAGCCACTAATTACTTTCTATAACCTGCATCAAGCTCCTTATTTTCAATACTCTCAATCTTTTATAATCAATATTTCTTCATTTATATTCCATAAAATGTACCGCTAATTCACTAATTGTATACTTTACAATACCTTCAATCTTTAAATTTCACTCTGCATAAAACCAGTATATCTGTTAAATAATTATGTTTTATAAAACTGAATATCAGTAAAGTTAGATGCGAAAAATGTGGTAACTTTTTTTTACTCAATCAATTAAAAAAATCATCATGGCTAAAATCACAAAAGAAGATGCTTTACGCTACCATTCAAAAGGGAAGCCGGGTAAAATTGAGGTTATTCCAACAAAACCTTATAGTACACAATATGATTTATCATTGGCTTACTCGCCAGGGGTTGCCGAACCATGCTTAGAGATTGAAAAAGATGCAAAAAATGCCTATAAGTACACAGCAAAAGGCAATTTAGTGGCAGTTATATCTAATGGAACTGCAGTTTTAGGTCTTGGCGACATAGGTGCATTAGCTGGTAAGCCTGTAATGGAAGGTAAGGGATTGTTGTTTAAGGTTTTTGCCAATATTGATGTTTTCGATATTGAAGTAGATAGAAAGAGTGTGGATGAAATGGTGGAAGTAGTTAAGGCAATTGCTCCCACTTTTGGCGGTATTAATCTGGAAGATATTAAAGCTCCCGAATGTTTTGAAATAGAGGAACGTTTGAAAAAAGAATTGGATATCCCTGTTTTTCATGATGATCAGCATGGAACAGCCATTATTTCAGGGGCAGGTTTATTAAATGCTTTGGAAATAATTGGTAAAAATATTAATAATATTAAGGTAGTGGTTAATGGTGCAGGAGCATCAGGCATATCTTGTGCAAATCATTATATAAGATTAGGCGTGCAGCGCAAAAGTGTATGGATGCTTGACTCTAAAGGTCTTATTAGCCATTTAAGGAGCGATTTAAATAAATATAAGGAACAATTTATTCAGAATTCAGAGTTAGTAACATTAGCTGAAGTGATAAAAGATGCGGATGTGTTTCTAGGATTATCCAAAGGAGATGTTCTTACTAAGGAAATGGTTAAAACCATGGCAAATAACCCTATAGTTTTTGCAATGGCCAACCCAAATCCGGAAATATCTTATGCAAATGCTATGGAGGCTCGTAAGGATATGATTTTTGCCACAGGCAGATCAGATCATCCAAATCAAGTAAACAATGTTTTAGGATTTCCATTTATTTTCCGTGGTGCACTCGATGTTAAAGCTACTACCATTAACGAGGAAATGAAAATGGCCGCAACTATAGCGATAGCTAATTTGGCGAAAAAAATTGTTCCTGATAAAGTAAATACAGCCTACGATAGTAAGAATTTAGTTTTTGGTAGAGATTATATTATTCCAAAACCACTCGATCCACGATTAATAACAGAAGTTGCTCCAGCAGTTGCAAAAGCTGCAATGGAAACAGGAGTAGCAAGACAACCTATTAGCGATTGGAAAAGCTATAATGTAGACTTAATGAAACAGATGGGTATTTACAATAAGCTTACTGATAGTATTATAACTAAGGCTCAGCAAAATCCAAAAACCATTGTTATTTCCGATGCAGAAAACTATAAAGTGTTAAAAGCTGTGCAAATGATTATTAATCGGAAAATAGCTAAGCCAATTCTTTTAGGCGACCGGAAAAAGATTGAAGATAATATACGTGAAAACTGTTTGGGATTTTGCGATATTCCAATTATCGACATTAATGATCCGGAACAAGAAAGTAGGAAAGAGAAATATGCTCAACTATTTTTCAAGAAAAGGCAACGGAAAGGGATTAATTTAGATGAGGCAAGACAGAAAATGACAGATTCGAACTACTTTGGTGTAATGATGGTTGAGGCTGGTGATGCCGATGGCTTTGTTGCTGGGTATTCTACAAAGTACTCCGACACGCTTCGTCCGGC
>JAUXEM010000264.1 GCA_030620515.1 Salinivirgaceae bacterium | reverse complement strand
CACCTTATTAACCCTGTCTACAAGTTTACCTTAAGCCAGGTTAACGTATCTTACTTTATCTATTGTGGCTCTATTCTAATTAACGGATGGTATTCAATGAATATCATAAACAATAAACACTAGACGTTTAAATTACGTTTTCGACATGTAATGAAAAACACAGTTGCTATTTCAGTTCAAAAATCATCATTTAATTGGCTGTATGCCTTTGTAGTATTGGAGTGCTTTGTTAACAACCACGGATTATA
Organism: Salinivirgaceae bacterium; assembly: GCA_030620515.1. Taxonomy (GTDB): domain Bacteria; phylum Bacteroidota; class Bacteroidia; order Bacteroidales; family SZUA-534; genus JAUXEM01. The sequence continues at coordinate 4,007 of JAUXEM010000264.1, read as the reverse complement.
ATAGAGCCTCTATTGTTAATTATAATAGTTCGTTTTGTTTTCGTAAGTACCTGTATATTAGGGCAATATAGAACATGTGAATTTTACGCAACCTGCTAGTATTCAGAGTGATGTGTTTTGTCTCACTACTCATATCTCAAAATCTAACGTACTATTATAATTAGAAATGTGCTTTTAATAAATAACAATGTATCTTTGTGCCTGTTAACATACAGTAATATATTAGATTTTTTAAAGAGAAAAAAAATGAAATTTGAAGATTATCATATTTCTTTTGAGATAAAGAAAAACTTAGCAAAATTAGGTTTTAAAAAACCTACCGATATACAGTTTAAGTCAATTCCTCCAGTTTTAAAAGGAGAAGATGTGCTAGCCATTGCACAAACAGGAACAGGAAAAACAGCTGCTTTTGCAATACCAGTCATTGATATATTACACCGTAGGAAAAATACCAGACGTAACGATGGTATTAAATGCTTGGTAATGGTTCCTACTCGCGAACTAGCTCAGCAAATTGCCGAGGTGTTTGACAAATTAAGTAGGCATACCAGAGTGAAATCATTATGTATTTTTGGTGGTGTAGAGCAAGATCCTCAAATAAAAAGCTTAGATGGAGATGTAGATGTACTTATTACAACACCTGGGCGAATGTTTGATTTAGCAAGCCAAGGCTTTGTTGATTTGAACCGTGTTGAGATTCTTATTCTGGACGAAGCTGATCATATGCTCGACTTAGGTTTTATAACCGATATTCGCGATGTAAAAAGAAAATTACCACGTAAGCATCAAACTTTATTTTATTCGGCTACCATTGATGAAAAAATAAAGAAACTGGCATATTCCTTGGTTGAAAATCCAATTCGTATACAAATATCACCAAAAGACCCAGTATCAAAAAATGTAAATCACTCAGTGGCATATATTGGTATGGATGATAAAAGATTTTTTCTTGAACGATTAGTTAAAGAGAATGAGGAAAGTAAAATACTAATTTTTGTTAGAACTAAAGTTAGGGCAGAACGAGTTTTTAAAGCGATGGAGCGTGTGGGGATAAAAAGTCTGACCATACATGGCGATAAAGATCAGAAAGACCGATTTGATGTAATGAGCCAGTTCAAAAAAGGCGAAGTTAAGCTATTAATAGCAACAGATATTAGTGCAAGGGGTATTGATATTCCGAGCGTAGAATATGTGGTTAATTATGATTTACCAGAACAGTCTGAAAACTATGTACACCGTGTGGGGCGTACTGGAAGAGGAAGGGAAAAAGGATTTGCAGTTTCGTTTTGTAGCGATGAGGAGAAGCCAATTTTGAAAGAAATTGAAGAATATTTAGGTAGACCAGTAACTGTAATGGAAATTAAAAAGAATGACTATCATGAAACATTAGATTTTACTGAAGATGCCGATGATAACTGGAAAGCTTTGATTATTGATAATGAGAATTTTCTTAAAAACCAGAAAAAGCCAAATAAAAAAAAGAAAAAATAGTTTATTAGTATGACGAGTATAAAGATTTCTGCAAAAACAAAATGGGCATTAATTAGTGTAGTTATTGGAATATTAATTTTACTGTTTTTTTATCATGTAAATATTTTCCATCCAAATAAATTTATCTTTTTAGCCGATGTCGATGGGTTAAAAACATACTTTAATTTTGTTTGGCATGGCATGCACGATTCTTCTTTGCTCGAATTAAACTCAATGAACTATCCCAATGGTGAGTTTCTTCTTTTAGAAGATTCTATTCCGTTTTTAAATAATTGCAAAATGCTTTTATCGCATTTTTTGCCTGCCATAAACAATTATTCTGTCGCAATATTAAATTTATTAGTGTTTTTTGCATTTCCGGTTGGCGTGTTTTTTATGTACTTAATATTCTTGCGATTCTCTTTGCCATATCATATTTCAGCCTTTGGAGCAATAGTCGTTATATTTTTAAGCTCGCAAATTTTATTGCTTAATCCGGCAGGGCATTTAGCCTTATGTTCGGTATGTTTTTTTCCTATCGGATGGTATTTAGTACTAAGGTATTTCGATGAGCAAAATCCTGTAAAATGGTCAATACTAATTGCCTTAAATATTCTAATTTGGACTTTTACTCATGTATATTTAGGCTTTTTGCTTATTATTTTCACAACAGTTGTTTTCTTAACAAAACTATTATTCAGATTTAGATATTTCTTTCAAATTAAAGTATTTGTACATTTTTTAATACAAGTTGTAATTCCAACTGTATTTACTTTTGGGCTTATTAAAATGTTTGATTCGCATCCCGATAGAATTGATATGCCCTTTATGACAACTCATAGTGCATCTTTTTATACTGTGTTTTTGTCAAACTTATCGCCCATAAAAGGTTTTTATAATTTATTTTTCGATTTAAGTATAATTGACAAGCAAAGCTGGGGAAGAATAGGTAACTATATTGGGTTTGTTTCAAATATTGTAATAATTGCAACAATAGTTATGTCAATTATATTTTTAGTAAAAAGAAAACTGAAAAATATAAAAGCATATTTTCCTAACGAGTTGTATATTTATATTTTGGCTTCTATTTCGCTTTTGATATACTCAATGGCTATTCCTGTAAAATACTTTTCTGAATCTTTTATAAATTCAATGCCATTACTAAAGCAATTTTCCTCAATGGGAAGATTTGCCTGGGGGTTCTACTATGTTATTGTTGTATACAGTTTAGTCTTTTTGTATAAACTATTATATAAATCAAAATGGGGTAAGGTGTTGTTTTATTTGCTTTTAATATTCTATTTTGTTGAAGCAGTGCCTTATCACAATAAAGTATCAAAGAAAATAAAAGTTTATAATAATGCATTTAGTTTAAACCATATTTCTAATTCAGAAAAAGTTCTTACCGAATTGGATAAAGAGATTTTTCAAGCAATACTTCCAATACCATATTATTTAAAATTTAACTTGCCTTTTAGTAATGTGCATAGTGATAATTCTATTTATGCATCAATGATTAGTGCTGTACATACGGGCCTTCCTATTTTTAGTGTTTATTTGTCACGACCTTCGGTTACCGAGGGTTTAAGTATATTTAAAATGCTTCAACCGCTACCATATAGAGTATCTATCCCTGAAATTGTTAATGACAAACGAAATTTTGCAGTAATTGTAAATGTTGCCGATTCAACTCAGCTAAGCACTGAAGAACGACTAATAATTAGCAAAGCACATTTTTATAAAAAATCCGAGAAGTATATAATCTATTCATTATCTCCAGACACGCTTTTTGAGGATTACTCCAATGAGAAAGATAAGTTTGAGTTAATTAAAGATTCTTTAGTTAATAAGAATATGTGTCTTGTACAGGATACTTCAAGTTACTTTTACTACCAAAATTTTGATGAGCAAGATTCTAGTATTAGCTATAAAGGCAAAGGCTCATTTAAAAGAGAAAAAAACAAGTATAATATAGTATGTGAATTGCTAACAAATAAGTTAGATACATCTAAAAATTATGTATTAAGTTATTGGTACTACAATTATTTATGGGACCAAACATTTAATACAGCAATTATTGAAGAAATAGATAATAATAAAGAGGTTTTACAATATCTATATTATTCCCCTATTGCTACGTCAATTATAGATAAATGGTGGTATTTTTCAGAGTACCAGTTTAAACCAATTTCTAATGAGAGTACAATTAAAATATTCTTCCATGGTACCAATAAATTCGAAAATTGGTTTGCAATAGATGAATTATTACTCAGACCAGCTGATGCTGATATTTATAGAATAGAAGAATGTAATGGTGATTCTATCATATATAAAAATAATAAAAAGCTTTATTAAACTAATTAGACTCTGCAAGAAAACTCCATTTTTTTCGCCTGCCTTGCCGTCAAGCAGGTTACGCTTGCTTCAAAATTGGTCATTTACGAAAGTAAACTCCCAATTTATCATCTTCGCAAGCCTTAAAAATTAAGCATTCTTGTACAATGACTGAGTTTTCTTGCAACCACTAATTAGATAGT
>JAUXEM010000121.1 GCA_030620515.1 Salinivirgaceae bacterium | reverse complement strand
GAATGATTGTTGTTGCCGATGGAGATATTATTCGCAATCATGTTTCAGGAGTAGGCGAAAATCAAAAGTCGCTCCCATTGGGTTACGATAGATACACAAAACAGACTTTTGGCAACAAGGAATTTGTACTGAATTGTATAAATTATTTGTGCAATAAGCATCATTTAATGGAGGCAAGAACTAAAGAGCATAAACTTCGATTACTAGATCAAACGAAAGTAAACAATCAAAGATTGAAATGGCAATTGCTAAATGTTGTAGTTCCAATTATGTTGGTTATTACTTTAGGGATATTATTCAATTACATACGAAAACGAAAATACACTTCTTAAATATTCAAATACAGATGAAGAAAATTATTCAATATGGAATTCTTGCGGCAGTAGTTATTGCTGGAATATATTTTATTGCATCATATAGTAAAAGTACCATAAAACAAGAACTTCGCGATTTTCCAGTAGAAGATACTTCTACAGTTGATAAAGTATTTTTAGTTGACAAAGCTAATAATACCATTCTTTTAGAGCGTAAAGAAACATATTGGCAACTTAATGGAGAGTTTGAGGCAAGAGCCGATTTAGTAAATCTTTTGCTTCGAACTATGAACCGAATAGAAATTAAAGCACCTGTTTCTAATGCCGCTCAAGCCGCTGTATTTAAACGCCTAGCCGTAAGGTCAACAAAAGTTGAAATTTACCAAAAAGGCAAGCTAAGCAAGGTTTATTATGTTGGTGGACCAACGCAAGATTCGCATGGCACTCACATGATTATGGAGAACTCAACAAAACCATTCATTATTGAAATGGAAGAATTAAGGGGTTATTTATCTACACGTTATTCAACAAGCGAATTAGAATGGAAAACCCAAAGAGTATTTAATTACGGTTACAATGAAGTATCTGAGGTTATTTTTGAAAACCACTTGAACGAGAATGAATCGTTCTGTTTGCAAAAAGAGGGTGCTAACTTTATAATATATTCTTATCCGGCAATGGATAGAATGGCTCTTACTGATACCTTAACGGCTAAAAAGTATATTGGTAGCCTTAAAAACAAGAATTTTAGCAAGTATGTTGACGATATTCCTGCACCATGGCAAGACTCTATATTAGCCAGTCAGCCAATGTACTCTATTACTATTATTGATACGGAAAGCAATGAGAAGTATTATAAACTTTATACTAAACCTGCATGGGGAAAACTAGATTCTTTTGGTGAGGAGATAGATAGTGATCACGATCATTTTTTTATGTTATTAGATAATAAAGATTTTGTGTATGGGCAATACTATGTATTCGGAACTCTATTTAAAGACTTAAAAGATTTTACCAGATAGTACCTGTTAATAAAGTCAGAGTTTTAGTAAGAACAGTCGAAGTGCGACTTTATAATTTACTGAAAATATGCAATTTATGAAGCATTGTATTTTGCAAACAGAGTCGCACCCCGACTTTATAGAAATTATAGATAAGGTAGAATTTTATAATGCTTGTTTAGTAACAATATTTTTGATATTTTTGGTATCTGTTAATTAAAATAAAAGACATGAATTTCATAATTTCTAGCTCGCTATTACTTAATCATTTACAGGCTGTTAGTCGGGTAATTAGTTCTAAAAATACACTTCCAATACTCGATAATTTTTTGTTTCAACTAAAAGATAGTGAATTAACAATCACAGCATCTGATTTAGAAAGTACATTAATAACCAAAGTGCAGGTTGAAAGTGCTGCAGGAGATGGTGAGGTAGCTATTGATGCAAAAAGAATCTCAACTATACTGAAAGAGTTTCCTGAGCAACCACTAACATTTAATATAGATAACGCGTCATTATCGGTAGATATAGTTTCAGAGAATGGTAAATTTAGTATTGTTGGTCAGAATGGTGGAGATTTTCCTCAATTACCAGAAATAAAAGAAGACGCATTGTCAATTTCTTTGGCAGCAGAGGTGTTTTTACAAGGAGTGAGTAAAACTATTTTTGCAGCTTCAGATGATGAGTTAAGGCCTGTTATGACTGGAATATACATTGAGTTATCTCCAGAGAACATGACTTTTGTTGCCTCCGATGCACATAAATTGGTACGCTATAGAAGGAATGATGTAAAATCTGATGAAAGTGCTTCATTTATTCTACCTCAGAAACCAGCTGGTTTATTAAAGAACATATTACCAAAGAACGATACTGCTGTTAATCTTCAATTCGATACGAAAAATGCTATCATTGAATTTGATGGATATAAGCTAGTTTGTCGCTTAGTAGAAGGGAAATATCCAAATTACGATGCTGTAATACCTAAAGATAATCCAAGCAAACTTACAATTGACCGTTTAGATTTCTACAACTCCTTGCGAAGAGTATCTGTATTTTCGAACCAAGCAAGTAATCTGATAAAATTAGCATTTACGCCAAATCAACTAACAGTGTCTGCTCAAGATATCGATTTTTCAATTTCGGCACACGAACGTGTAAAATGCCAGTTTGATGGCGATGAAATGGAAATAGGGTTTAAATCTTTATTCTTAATTGAAATTTTATCTAACTTATCAACAAGTGATGTGATTATGAATTTATCTGATCCAACTCGTGCAGGTATATTATTACCACTGGAGGCGGAGTCAGAAGATGAAGACGTACTAATGTTATTAATGCCAATGATGATTAATTCATAAAGGCAATTAAAGATATATTAAGAATAGCTAGCTGAAAAGCTGGCTATTTTATTTTAAAAGATATTATTAAACTATTTATCTAAAAATATTAGTTCGTTATGTTTTTGTAAGTATCTGTATGTTAGGTTAATATAAAATATTACAATAATCCGTAACCTGCTAGCATTCAGGATGGTGCGTTTTGTCTCACTACTCATATCTCAAAATCTAACATACTAGTATAAAGATAAACATGAAATTTCTTGTAGTAATCCTCTAAATTCCTTTAATTAGTGGATTTTAACGATAATTTTTATCTTTGCTAGTCAATAGCAAAATTTATAGAAAATTAATTTAGAAATGATTAGTAAATTACTGTTTATAAATATCCTATTCATAACATTTTCGTCGGCTATATTTTCTCAAGATATTGATTTATTACTTACCCGAAAATATGCTGAGAATAGTTTTCGCGATGGAGATTTTGAATATGCTCTAGAAAATTATTTAGTATTGTTTGAAGCAAACGAACAAGACATAGATTTAAATTATAAAATTGGTATTTGCTATACCGAAACAAATATTGATAACTCCATGGCACTACCTCATTTAGAATATGTAGTAAGCCATAATAATTATCCAATACGCTCATTTAATTATTTGGGCCGTGCTTATATGTACCAATATCGTTTTACAGAAGCCGTAGAAGCCTTTTACGAATACAAAATGATGGGTGTTAATGAGATGCTGTTGTCCGAAACCGACCGGCTAATAGAAATGTGCTATTACGCCTTGGAGCTTATAAATGTGCCGGTTAATATCACTTTCAAAAGACTTGATTCTACTATTAATTCTGAATATGACGAATATTATCCTTTTGTTTCTGCCTTAAATACTAACCTTTTCTTTACATCAAACCGTACTTATGTAGACGATTTTGAAGACTATATTGCAAATGTATTTTATTCTGAGTCGAAAAAGAATGTATGGGCCAGCGCTAGAGTTTTACCAGATGTTAGTACTTACGACAACGAAGAGGTTGTTGGGGTTTCGCCTGAGGCTGATAAGATAATGATTTTTACTAATGGCGATTATTCAACAAACGATATAAAAATTGTAAGCCGTAAAGGAAGTAAATTCTCAAATGCATCATCAAGCGAAATACCTAGTGATGTTAATACTGAAGGTGTGGAAATGGGTGCATGTTTATCGGCTAATGGAAATACTTTATATTATGCTAGCGATCGTAGAGGAGGAAGAGGAGGATTAGATATTTATGTAGCTAAGAAAAATGAGAATGGACAATGGGGACAATCGGAGAATATTGGTAGCACCATTAATTCAGAATACGATGAGAATTTCCCAAGCCTAAGTGCCGATGGTAAAACAATGTTTTTCGCATCTAAAGGACATGATGGGATTGGTGGATATGATATTTTTTCATCATTCTTTAACGATGAAACACAATCTTGGACACCACCGCTGAATCTTGGATTTCCTATTAATACACCTATTGACAATACTACAATATCCTTCACTCAAGATGGAAAAACTGCCTACATGTCGGCTAACCGTAAAGAGGGATTTGGAAAATTAGACATTTATAAGATTACTTTAGGAGATGATGCTCAGCAACCTGGTATTGTTATGGGTTCTGTACTAGTTGGAACAGAGGCTAACGGAGTGCCATATAGTGAAGATTTTTTGAAGGCTTACGCAACATTTTTCGATTTGTTTGGTAATATTATTGGACAATTTGAAGTTTTGAGTGATGGAGGACAGTTTTTTGCAGCTCTTTATCCTGGAACATATAAGCTTGAAGTGAAATTTAGTGGAGCTGCTTCTGGATATGTCAAGAATATTACTGTTACGCCTGAACATGCAAATAATCCGTTATTTGAGATGATTTATTTAAAGCCGATTGAATAATAAAAACAATGTATTGGCAATACGAAGCATAAATCAAAGTTGATTGATATGAGAGACATATCATTAAACTTTTTTTATGAGACTGTATAAAAAAAATAGATTTAATAATTATAATGTTTAAGCATATGAAAAGAGCTTTTTTATTAAGCGTGTCTTTAATAATTCTTGCTAATTTATTGGCACAAAAGACAGAACGTGATGCGAATTACCATTTTAAATCGGAGAATTATCCTGTAGCATTAGCTATTTATCAAGATCTTTATAAAAGCGACACTACAAATGCTGAGTTAAATTATAGATTAGGCGTATGCTACTTGAATTGTAATTCAAATCCTAAAGCAGCATTAAAACATTTACAATCTATTGAAAGAAGTAAAGCCGATGATCCTATATTTTATTTCGAACTTGGTAAAGCCTATTTGTATAATTATCAGCTTACTTATGCAAATAAATCTTTCACTAAGGCGAAACAGTTGGCTATTAAAAGACCAGATTTTATCCAGTTAATAGATGTTTGGTTAGCAATGACCGAAAATGCGAAGAAATTAACCAAACACCCCTTAGATGTTTCTTTTATTAACTTGGGAAAATATATTAATAGCAAAATGGATGAATTAACCCCGGTAATTACAGCCGACGGCGAGTTCTTGCTTTTTACCACGAACCGTAAATTTGATAGAACTTTTAATTTGTATACTTACGATGTGTTTTATTCACCACTTGCCGATAACGCTTTTAAGAAGGGAAAGTCTTTAAGCATAGTAAATTCTGTTGACGATGAGCATATAGCTGGGGTTTCCGCAACAGGCGATAAAATATTTGTGCAATTACAAGGATATGAAGCTTTTGAAGATATTGCTATTTCGGAAAGAACAAGCAGAGGTTTTAGTAAGGACGTGATGCTTAATTCAAATGTTAATTCAAAAGGTACCGAAAATGGAGCTTGTGAATCAATAAGCGGAGATACATTGTTTTTCTCCAGTGTAAGACTAGATGGTAAAGGTGGTTTAGATATTTATTTTAGCAAAAAACTTCCTACTGGCGACTGGAGTATTCCAATTGGTTTAGGGGATAAAATTAATTCGCAATACGATGAGGATTTTCCAATTCTGTCATCAGATGGGAAAATATTATATTTCTGTTCCAATGGACTAAATTCCATGGGTGGATTCGATATTTTTAAAACTAATATTCTACCAAATGGTCAATTCAGCGAGCCAAAGAATATAGGTTATCCATTAAATGATGTATTCGATAACAAAACCATTGCCTTTTCGCCTAATCAACGTTATGCATATGTATCAGCTATTCGCTCAGGCGGCTTCGGATATAATGATGTTTACCGAGTGGTTTTTAATCAGGAAGACCCTTCTGTTAAGATTTTCATTTTTAAAATGAAAACAGGAAACAAAGAGCAAAACACTGAATTTTTAGCTAGCGATACAACATTGACAATCACTGCTTATACAAAAGGGAAAGTTGTTATAGGAAAGTATGCTTACGATAAAAAAAATAGTCAGGCAACTGTAGCGTTATCACCAGGAGCTTACACTATTGAAATAGCAGGAAAAGAGACCGAATCCCAAAGTATTAAAATTACAGTTGTTGATGCCCCTGGTAAAGGGAAAATTCTGAAGAAAAATATTTTCTTAAAACCAAAGTAATAGTTTTCTTTACGCCAAATAATTTTTTTTACGAAACAAAACTATGGAATTAGCCTTAAAGAACCCACTTATAATATTTGATCTTGAAACCACAGGAATAAATGTTGTTACAGACCGAATTGTTGAAATATCTTATTTAAAAGTTTATCCCGATGGCAGACAAGAGGAGCAAACACAACGAATAAACCCTGAAATGCCTATGCCTGACGAGTCTAGAGCAATTCATGGAATTTCAGACGATGATGTAAAAGACATGCCCATTTTTAAAGAATATGCAAAAAGTTTAGTTCAAGTGCTTGAAGGAGCCGATTTAGGTGGGTTTAATTCTAATAAATTTGACATTCCATTATTAGCCGAAGAGTTTTTGCGTGTTGGAATCGATTACGACTTTAAAAAAAGAAAGCTGATAGATGTCCAGGTCATTTTTCATAAAATGGAAAAAAGAACACTTATAGCAGCGTATAAATTTTATTGTGGAAAAAAGCTGGAAGGTGCGCACGGTGCTGCTGCCGATACTAAAGCAACATTTGAAGTGCTAAAATCGCAACTCGACAGATATCAAGATGTGATATATGAAGATATGGATGGAAAACAAACTACTCCAATTGTTAATAATATTGATGCTTTAGCTGAATTTTCATCACACAATAAAAATGTTGATTTTGCAGGCAGAGTAATATTAAACAACAAAGGAAGAGAAGTCTTTAATTTCGGAAAATATAAAGGCAAAGCCGTTGAAGATGTTTTTCAGAAAGATCCTGGTTATTATGGATGGATGATTAACAATGAATTCCCATTATATACAAAAAAAATTCTAACTCAGATTAAGTTGAGAGCAATGCAAAAATAAATTTAACTACTCTAAATAATTCTACTGTGAAAATTATTGCCATCGGACGAAATTACGTTGATCATGCTAAAGAGTTAAAGAATCCTGTTCCTACCGAACCAGTTGTTTTTTTAATGCCTGAAACGGCTTTGATTCGTAAAAACCAAGCTTTTTTCTACCCTAGCTTTTCCAACGATGTGCATTTCGAAGTAGAATTAGTTGTGAAAATAAGTAGGTTAGGGAAGAATATTGCTGTAAAATTTGCTCACCGATACTATGAGGAAATTGGTATAGGTATTGATTTTACTGCTCGTGATGTTCAAGCAGAGTTAAAGAAGAAGGGCTTGCCATGGGAGAAAGCTAAAGCATTTGATGGTGCCGCACCACTTGGTAATTTCGTTAACAAAAATCAATTTAGTAATGTTAATAATATAGATTTCTCATTAAGTAAAAATAATGAGATAGTACAGCAAGGCAATTCAAAAGATATGATTTTTTCTATTGATACAATAATTGCTTATGTGTCGCAATACTTCACATTAAAAATTGGTGATTTAATTTTTACAGGTACTCCATCTGGTGTTGGACCAGTTGCTATTGGCGACAATCTTTCTGCAAAAATTGGCGAAGCAGAATTACTTAAAGTTTTGGTAAAGTAGTGTTTACCTAACCTGATTAATTCATGCATTTATTCACTTGATTGCCAGTTATTGATTATTAGCAAGGTGCATTTTCAATGGTGCTTTGTAGGCAAATTGCAATCCTAAATTTAATGTGCTGTATTTCTGGCAAACAAACTTTCTCAGTAATTAACTCCTGCATTATGCAGGCTAAACTATTTTATTGTATGTAAGAATATTTTGACTTTACTAATAGTAAATTTTATTTTTGAATAAGTTTAGTGTTTGTAAAAACAAAGTACTTGTTAAATCGTTTTCAAAGAGTAGTAGTAGAAAATATTTTAACCCATTTTTGCAGTATGCAATTATTATTAAACTTAGCTAGTATTATGAAAAAGCTATATTTTATTTTGTTTTTTTTGATTTTAGTTAGTGCTTCCTCTAAAGCGCAATATTCGCAATTATATGTTATATCATCGGCAGGTGATACTTACAGCTCCAATAACTTAGTTTTATCATGGAGCGTTGGCGAATTAGTAGTTGAAACATTAGAATCAGATAATATTATTCTTACTCAAGGATTCCATCAGGGTCTCCTTAATGCTTTATCAATTCAAGAAGCCGATAACAGTGACATTGAAAAAATTGAAATCTATCCAAATCCAGCAAGCGAGTTTATTTATGTCAAATTAAACAAAGAAATGTTTAAGGTGCAGGAGTTACCTGATAAAATTGCCTTATATAATAATCAAGGAAAGTTATTGTTTATGCAGCCTATTGTTGACATAAACACTACAATTAATATAAAACAATATTCTAGTGGAATTTTTTATTTACGCTTTAGTAGTTCAAGTTCCAATTATTCAAAAACTTATATTATTCAAAAGCAAGGTTCTTAGTATTTGCATATAAAAATTAGTACAAATTATTAAACTATACAAAAATGAAAAATGCATTGAAGATTGTTTTTTTTATAGCCGTTTTACTGAATGTTTGTTATGCGCAAAATGGTTTTAATTATCAGGCAGTAATTAGAAATAGCGAGGAAAAAATACTGGTTAACCAAAAAGCTAATCTGTTAATTAGCTTAATTAAAGATTCTAATACTGGCGAGGTTGTTTATGCCGAAAATCATTTTGTAACAACTAACTCTTTAGGACTTGTTAGCTTAATTATTGGTGAGGGTAATGAAGTAACTTCTAATTTTTCGCAAATTAATTGGAATGAAGGTAGTTATTTTATAAAGGTTGAAATTAAATTGGATGGAGAATCGGGGTATTCTGCACTTGGTATAACAAAACTTAATGCCGTGCCATTTGCGATGCATTCCGAAACCGTTACAAATGTCAATGATGCCGATGCCGATCCAATTAATGAAATACAAGACCTGCAACTAGATGGTAATACTCTTACAATAACTGATAATGTTGATGCAACTGAAATTAACTTATCGGCATATACCGGAACAAATACCGACGAACAAACGCTAAATATTGAAGGAGACAACTTAAGTATATCGAATGGTAATACCATAGATGTTAGTAGTTTGCTAGATGATGCCGATGCTGATCCAAGTAACGAAATGCAGAGTTTGAGTATTTATGGCGATTCAATACAAATAACAGGTGGCAAAGGTGTGTTTTTACCAAGTATTAGTGCCCCTTTTGAAAAAGACGGAGAAAGTATTTATTTGCCGAATGGTAACTTAGGACTTGGCTCAGTTTCACCTGCATGCCGACTTGAGGTAAAAGGAAACCAAATTGACAATAATGCCGATGTGCTGTTTTGCGTAATTAATAACACTGGCGATACTGTTTTTGCCGTTTACCAGAGTGGTGTTAGAGCAAATGTTGGCAAAGAATCAGCTAAGGGCGTTGGTCGTAGAGGAGGCTTTGCAGTTGGTAATTTATCGTCAGGAAAAGGTATTGGTGATATGTTAACTGTTTCAAGCGATAGTGTAAGGATATATGTAAATAATGCACAAAAAGGTGTTGGACGCAGAGGCGGATTTGCAGTTGGAAATCTCTCTTCGGGTAAAGGATTCGAAGATTATATTAATGTAAATGAACGAAATGCATTTTTAGGCTATCAGGCTGGTTATAGCCATTTAGAGGGCGTGTCGAATATTTTTGTTGGCGATAAAGCCGGATACATGAATGAAAATGGAAGCAACAATGTTTTTCTTGGAAATAGTGCTGGTTATGACGAATTAGGAAGCAATAAGCTATATATTCAAAATACAAAAGAAGCTGAGCCATTGGTTTATGGCGATTTTGTAGAGAGATTGTTTCAAATTAATGGCCGAGTTGATATCCTAGGCTCACTTTTTATTAATGGTATTGAAATTGACCCTAGTGGTTTGCCTTCAGATCGTGAATTAAAAAAAGAAATTCAGCCAATAGCAAAAGGAACAGATTTATTTATGCAGCTTAAACCAGTTTCGTTTTCTTTTAAAACAGATAAGTATCCTGATAAAGGATTTGCTCAGGGAACACAATTTGGTTTTATTGCACAGGATATGGAATTGCTTTACCCCGAGTTAGTTGGTAAACGAAGCGATGGATTTAAAAATGTAAATTATATTGGCATTACTCCCATATTAGTTGAGGTGGTACAAAACCAACAAAAAACTATTAACGAACAGGAGCAGCGCATTAAAGATTTGGAAAGTAAAATGGAACTTATTCTGCAAAAGTTAGAAATAAAATAAATGAAGTTAACTGTCTCGTACACTGATTGATATTTGTTTTATCTGCGGATATAGGAGTAAATATAAAAAGAGGCGGAATTTTTATTCTACCTCTTTTTTTTATGAGCACTTTACTAAATGTAAAGGATCAATACATAAATTATTATTGTTATAAGTATTTGTTCAGCAGATGTAATTATTTTTTCTTAATTTGCTTGAAAATTATAGCCCAAGTATATGAATAATAAATACACCATTTTCCTCCTTTCTTTTGTTAGTGTTATTTTGCTAAGTTCTTGCAATAAAACAATTAAAGAGGTTACTACTAGTAATAAAACTGAATCTAAAATTGAAAACAAAAAGGAGCCTACAGCGAAAACAAAAAGTATTAAATACGAGAAATACGATGCTTTTTATAATAGATTCCATAAGGATAGTTTATTCCAAATGAGCCGTGTTAACTTTCCAATAGGAGGCTATTATTTAGATACTGTTGGAGAAGAGCAGAAGTGGAATGAAACGAATTGGATAATGCACCGTTCAAAAATACAAGAAGCAGACACAAGCATTTATAAAATCAGTATTGAATCGGCAACAACTGTAAAAAAGGAGAAGCTATTTATTGAAGGTGGTGGTTTTAAAATAGAACGAAAATTCCAACTGCTTAATGGCAAATGGCACCTTATATTTTATTCCGACGAAAATTTGTAATAGAAGATAGATTGAGGAAGATTGAAAGGATTGAAGGAGATTGAGGAAGATTGAAAATAGATTGAAAGGATTGAAGG
>JAUXEM010000218.1 GCA_030620515.1 Salinivirgaceae bacterium | reverse complement strand
TGTAATGAATAAATAGTGGCTTCTTTGGTCTTTCAAAAGAAACGCATTCGTTTTTGCTGTTGAAGTAAAAAAAAGCCCTGAAAGGGCGTAATCATTAGCCTAGGGCAACGCCCTAGGTGTATTAATAACAAACAAATTAGCGTTCCACGTAATAAAATTAAATTGGAAGTACCATATTTGCATGGAACGTAATTAATGTAATTTGTTTAGTTTACGTACAAACACAAATGATAATTTTACATTAAAGCACATGATAAAAGGAATGTTTATAGGGATTTGAGTTTTAGAATTTGATGTTTATCTTGAAAAACAATACTAGCATAAAACTAAAAATTGTAGTATTAAGCTTATTCTTAATGCCTTTGCTTGGTGTGGCTCAATTTTATAACGGGCATCAAATGTCTTTTGGGAAAAATAGAGTACAATACAACGATTTTTATTGGCAATATTACCGATTCAATAAATTTGATACTTATTTTTATGTTGGTGGTAGTAAATTGGCTAAGTATGTTTCTGAAGTTGCCAATGAGCAGTTAAATAGAATAGAATATTCACTTGAGGAAATATTACAGCGCCGCATAATATTTATAGTTTATAATAAACAATCGGAGTATAGGCAGAGTAATATTGGTTTAGTCTCAGGTAACGACGATTATAATACTGGTGGAGTAGTTCGTATTGTTGACAATAAAGTTTTTTTGTATTATGAAGGCGATCATCAGAAACTTAAAAAGCAGATACAAGCTTCTATAGTAGAAATATTGGTTAAAGAAATGCTTTATGGAGGATCGTTCCGAAGTAGATTTAAATCATCGGTATTACTTAATTTACCCGAGTGGTACACTCCTGGTTTAATTTCATACTTTGCCTATGATTTAGACTTTGAAACAGAAAGCCGCATTAAAACGGTAATGCTAAAGGATGGAAACAGAAAAATACATCAGCTACATGGCTACGATGCCAAGTATGCAGGGCATTCCTTATGGAGATATATTGCCGAAACCTACGGTCGCGATGTTGTTTCAAACATTGTTTATATGACACGCATTACAAAAAATGCAGAATCGGGATTTTTATATGTATTAGGTATGCCGCTAAAGGATATACTTAACGATTGGTTTTTTTATTATCAAGGTAGATATGAACAGGAAATAGAAAGCCGAACCTTAGAGCCTGAGAATAGTTCGCCTATAAAAAAACGCCCCAAGAAAAAGCGAATATATAGTCAGGCAAGGATTTCTCCCGATGGAGACCATATTGCCTATTCATCTAATGAGGATGGTAAGTATATAATTTGGTTGCATAATATAGAATCTGGAAAAACAAAGCGTGTGGTTTCACGAGAACACAAAGTAGAGCAAATAACAGATTATTCTTATCCAATTGTTGCTTGGCACCCTTCTGGCGATGTGTTAACTTATATTTATGAAAGAAAAGGACTAATTTGGCTTGAGTTTTATACTCTTGAAACAAAGGATAAACAAAAAAGAGAAGTATTTTATTTAGATAAAGTAATTGACTATTCTTTTTCGCACGATGGTCAAGAAATTGTTTTGTCGGCCGTTGATAATGGACATACAGATATTTATGTTTATTCGGTTGTGGCAAGCACATTTAATCGTGTCACAAAAGATATAGCAGATGATTTAAATCCAAAATTTGTAAGCAACTCATCGAAAATTATTTTTTCATCGAATCGTAAAACAACAAAAAATGAATACCAGAAAGGCGAGGAGTCTTTATGTCATGATTACTACGATCTTTTTATTTATGATTTTGAAAAAGAGTCGCCAGAATTAATACGGTTAAGTAATACTTATCAGGTAGATGAAATAAAGCCCGTTGAGGTAGATCGGGATAAGTACAGTTTTCTTTCAAATAAAAATGGACTATATAATAAATATTATTCGGTTTACGATAGCACCATTAGTTTTATTGATACAGCTATTCATTACCGCAATTTTGTTAGCACTGTTCCGTTAACAAATCGATCGTACAATATTGCTAGCTACGACTATAATTACTTGAATGATTATTCTACAGAATTTTATAAAAAGGAGAAAAGATTTTCGTTGCTGAAAATTTATGATGAAGAAGAGAATAGTATTTTACCACTAGAGATAAATAATACATGGTTTAGAGAATATTATACTCATAGTAAAGTAATGGATAGTTTATTTCAAGTAGAAATTAATCAAAGTTATGAACCCGATTCCATATTATTTGATTATTATTCCAATCTTGAAAAAGATTCACTTATTGATATTAATTACTACATTTTTGAGGTAGAGAAAACACCAACCTTATTTGACACAGAAGAGGATGGTTTGGGTAAAGAAGGGACGCTATTCAAATTGCCAAAGCAAATGGTATATTTCACAAATTTCTATACAAACCTTATGGTTACTCAGGTCGATTTTGGTTTTATGAATCAATCCTATCAAGCGTTTACTGGCAGTGCCTTTTACTATAATCCAGGTGTGAATTTATTTACCAAAGTTGGAGCTATCGATCTTTTCGAAGACTATAAAATTACAGGTGGTATTCGTTGGGCCTTCAATTTAAAAATTGATGAGGTACTTTGCAGTGTCGAGAACAATAAAGAAAGGCTAGACAAACAATATATTTACCATAGGCAAGTTTTTGAGGCTCCTAATCCTGAATACTATACCAAGGTTCACTCAAATAATCTAATGGCAGTTTTTAGATATCCACTAACTCAAATATATGGTTTTAAAGGAACCATATCGGTGCGTTCCGATAATTTTGTATATAAATCGCTAGATCTGGGAAGCTTAAATGCTAAAGATGAATTGCAAGTATGGGGCGGTTTAAAAGGTGAATTTGTATTTGATAATACACGAAAACTTGGTTTAAACCTTTTGGATGGGACACGCTTTAAAGTTTTTGGAGAGTATTATGGTAGAGTAAATAAAGAAGAAAATTCACATATGATTGTGGTGGGCTTAGATGCTCGTAATTATATTCCTATTCATCGCGACTTAATATTTGCAACTCGTGTTGCAGGTAGTTCATCTTTTGGAAACTCGCCCCTAATATACTATCTAGGTAGTGTAGATAATTGGATGAATTTTTCAAGGAAAACGCCCACTTTTGATTACAGTACACCAATAAATCAAGACAAAAACTGGGCCTACCAATCCCTAGCAACAAATATGCGTGGCTTTGTACAAAATGCTCGTAATGGAAATACCTTTGTTGTTTTAAATGCGGAACTTCGTTGGCCAGTAATTAGGTATTTCTTTAACAGACCAATAAGTAACGATTTTTTAAATAACTTTATGCTTATTGGTTTTGCCGATGGAGGATCTGCTTGGGAAGGGTGGAATCCTTTCGATGCGGAAAATGCTTATGATTACGAACCTATTGAAAATTATCCAATAAAAGTTGTGATTGACCGGAAAAGTTCGCCTTTTATTGGTGGTGTCGGGTTTGGTTTACGTTCGCGTTTTTTAGGCTATTATATTCGAACTGATTGGGCATGGGGAATTGATGGTGGTAGAGTAATGCCACGTGTTTTTTATTTATCACTCAGTACCGATTTTTAAAACTAATAAAATGATTGAATTAAAAGAAAAGGTTGTAGAATTAGCGAATAGTATTGAAGATGAAGTAATAAATATCAGACGTTACTTGCATGCTCATCCTGAACTTTCTTTTGAAGAAGTAGAAACCTCAAAATTTATTGCTTTAAAACTTAAAGAATATGGTATAGAATATCGTTCGGGTATAGCAAAATACGGTATTTTAGGTGTTATAAAAGGGGGAAAGCCTGGCGGCAAAATAATTGCTTTACGTGCCGATATGGATGGCTTACCGGTTGTTGAGGAGAATAATCTTTCGTTTAAATCGATGAATAAAGGCGTTATGCATGCTTGTGGGCACGATATACATTCGGCAAGTTTATTGGGCACAGCAAAAATACTTAATACCTTAAAAAGCCAATTTGCTGGTACTATTCTTTTAATATTTCAACTAGGTGAAGAGCGAATTCCAGGCGGTGCAAAACTAATGATGGACGATGGTCTTTTTAGTGAATATACACCCGAGCTAATAATTGGTCAACATGTGTATCCTGAATTACCAGCTGGTGAAATAGGCATGCGTCCGGGGTCTTACATGGCATCGTCCGACGAAATATTTATTACAGTAAAAGGAAAAGGCGGGCATGCTGCTTTGCCTCATAACACTGTTGATACAGTGCTTATGGCAGCGCAAATTGTAGTTTCATTACAGCAAATTGTTAGTAGGATTATTCCTACCCAAATACCATCGGTACTTTCGTTTGGTAATATTGTGTGCAATAGTGTAATGAATGTTATTCCCGAAACGGTTGAGCTACAAGGAACTTTCCGTATTATGGATGAAGAGTGGCGCTATAATGTACACGAAAAAATTAAGGCTATTGCCAATTCTATTGCTTACGGAATGGGTGGTTCGTGCGAAATTGACATTAAAATTGGCTTTCCATCCTTAACTAATAATCCTGAATTAACATTGTCCTCGAAAGAGGCAGCAAAGCAATTACTTGAAGATACAAAAGTACACGATTTAGATATTAGAATGACAGCGGAGGATTTTGCTTGGTATGCTCAAAAATTCCCAGCTTGCTTTTATCGCCTAGGTGTTGGTCATGCCGATGATACTATTTCGGGAGGCTTGCATTCCCCTTCTTTTTTAGCAAATGAAGATTCTTTAAAAACAGGTATTCAGGTAATGAGTTATTTGGCTCTTAATGCATTAAAATAAAAATTTAATAAACTCATTTTTACAACTCATACTATCCTTGCTGAAATAATTCAGCAAGGATTTTTTGGTTTTTATTGGAGTTTTATTGTAAAAATATACATTTCGTAATAAAAACTACCCGAAAGGGTGGTAAGCAAATCGCTTGAAAATTAAATATTTGCATAAATGTTTTTAAGCAATATTATGTTGTGGAAAGAATAAATGACATAGATTTGTAAGTAACAGAGTGAAGTGCAATTTTATTTAAAACCGAATTTTTAAGCAATTCATAAAACCCAAAATTATGAAAAGGCTAGCCCTAGTAGTATCATTTTTTGCAAGTGTATGCTTCGTGCAATCACTGTATTCACAAGTCGATTTAAAGTTATTAATTCGCAATCCAACTCCTTCGCAAATTTACGAGTGGCAAAAGGATCCTACTATTATACAGTTAATAGTAAATAATACAAGCCGAAACGAGTATGCAAATGCTACTTTTGGATTTAAGCTTATTAATGAGGATGGAAAACCTTTAGTGGAAAGTAAGTTTAACAGTAAATCGGCACCTCGTTTTACTATACCTCCAATGCCGCATATTACAGTGTTAAACGGATCTCAAATTCTGGATGCTAATTCAATTACTTACGATAGGAGTATGAATACAACTGCATTAAGAACGAACTCAGTTCCCGAAGGCTATTATGAGGTTTGCATTAGTATTTACGATGAAAAAGGAAATAATATTACCAATGGTGAGGAGTATTGTTCAGGTACAATTATTGTTACTCCTGAACCTCCTGTACTTATTGTTCCTACCGACGATGAGCTTGTAACAAATCCATTCCCAAACTTTATATGGACACCGGTAACCAATTATGCGGCAATAGGCAAACAACTTCAGTATAAACTAAAAATATGCCCAGTTTATAAAGGACAATCTCCTAGAAGTGCAATAGAAAGTAACCCTGTTTTATTCGAAAAGAATGATATTTTTACCACAAGCTATATGTACTTGCCAATTGATTTA
>JAUXEM010000185.1 GCA_030620515.1 Salinivirgaceae bacterium | reverse complement strand
CACAATCGGGTGCTAAAATGGTATTGGCTGCAAAAGTACAAGGTGTAGTTATTAGCGATAGCGGCGAACCTGTTCCATTTGCAAACATTACTATAAAAGGCACAAACAAAGGTGTTGTTTCAGATATTGATGGGAACTTTAAAATTGAAGCCGACATGATTGATACTTTGCAAATTGCTTATGTTGGTTACGAAACAAAAGAAATACTAGCCGAAGTTGTTATGCTGAATAATGCTACAATTAGACTTAATGCTAATGCATTAGCTTTAGAAGAGGTTGTTGTAGATAGTTATTCGGCAGACGAAGAATCGGCAATAGCTGGATCTACAGGGGCTATAGAAGATCCGTCGCGTGGCATAGTAGCTGGCGTTAGTATTGAAAAAGAGAAAAAAAGAAGAAACGGAAAATATAAGTTGTCAGGCACATCTAAAAATACAGAAATAGCAATTAACAAGCAACCAAGGACAATTGTAGGTTTAGAAAAATTTCACATCTATATTGATGAAAACAAAAAAATATCAAATACTCCACCTATAGAAATTACTGTAATTTTTGTAGTTAGTACAGATGGCAATTTATCTAATTTCAAAACCATTGACAATCCTAACCATAAGTTAACAAATGAAGCAATTCGCTTAATAAAAGAGGGACCACAATGGCAACCTGCAATAATAAATGGAGAAACTATAGAGCATATTGTTACTTTAATAATTGAGTTGTAAAATTCACAGATTAAAACCAATTAGACACAAAGTTTTTTTTATGATTCCTTTATTTGCCACTAATTAAAACAAATTAACCACGAAGGCACAAAGACACAAAGTTTTTTCGGTTTCCCGTCTCCGTTCTTCCGATTTCCTTTCCTTTGCCACTAATTCATGAATTATTTTTCACTACTCTACACTTTGAATTACACCACCGCCAACTAAGCAATCGTCTTGATAAAATACTGCTGATTGACCAATGTAATTTCTAATACAAAAAATCTATTTTTCATAAAATATAAATTACACTTTACACATTTATGTATTTATGTTATATGCATAATGCATTTTTTGTATATTTGCAATATAAAAATAACATATAAATTATTATGGATAATATAATAGCCAATTCTATTCAAATAGTTGAGCAAACATCACTTGATTTTAAAAGATACATTTGGAAACAGATTGACTGGAGTAACCGATTAATTATAGTTACTGGTGCTAGAGGCGTAGGTAAAACAACTCTACTTCTTCAATATATAAAAGAACAACTCAAAAATAGTGATGACACATTGTATTTAAGTATTGACGAGTTATTTTATCTAAACATCAATATAATTGAGCTAGCCGAAGAATTTACAAAACGAGGTGGAAAACACTTAATTTTAGATGAAATTCATAAATCACCCAACTGGTCAAGAGAAATAAAAATAATTTACGATCGCTTTAAAGATTTAAATATTATAATAACAGGATCGTCAACCATTGAGATATTAAAAGGGCAAGGAGACTTAAGCCGAAGAGCAATTGTTTATCAAATGCAAGGCTTATCGTTTAGGGAATATATTGATTTTGAATATCAGATTAAGTTTCCAGCAATTAATCTCAATAGTTTAATTAAACAAAATAGAGATTTAGCTTTATCTATAAATAAAAAAATTAAACCAATTAAATTATTTGAAGAATATCTTAAATTCGGATACTATCCTTTTTATAAGGAAAACAAAATAAGCTACCATAAACGACTACAACAAATTACAAGTCTTATTCTTGAAACAGATATTCCGTCGTCTTTTAATATAGATTATAATGCTGTTGTTAGAATGAAAAAGTTAATAGGCATTATTGCCAATATAGTTCCTTTTAAACCTAACATTAAAGAATTAAGTGAGAAGATAGGAGTATCGCGAGAAACGCTAATAAAATATCTTCAATACCTTGAAAAAGCTAGTATCATTCAATTGTCTTACAGCCAAGCAAAAGGAATAACAGCTTTAAATAAACCAGAAAAGATATACCTAAATAACCCGAACCTGATATATTCTTTAGGAAAAGATGTTAATATCGGTAATTTGAGAGAAACATTCTTTTTAAATCAACTAAAATTAGCACATGAAGTAGCTATTCCAAAAAAGGGTGATTTTATAATTGACAACCATTTTACTTTTGAAATTGGAGGAAAAGATAAAAATTTCTCTCAAATAAAAACAATTGCAAATAGCTATATTGCTGCTGATAATATTGAAATTGGAACTACACAAAAAATCCCACTATGGTTGTTTGGCTTTTTATACTAAGCTACTCCACACTTTGAATTACACCGCCACCAACTAAGCAATCGTTTTGATAAAATACAGCTGATTGCCCTGGGGTTATTGCATCCATAGGATTATAATATTCCACCTTTAGTAAATCTCCTTCTTGTGTCATTCTGGCTAAACCACCTTTGTTTCTGTAACGAATTTTTACAACAACTTCTACCTCACCTTCTACCTTACCAATCTTCATTAAGTTTGAATTCTCTACATAAAAAGTAGTGCTGTTTAATTCATCGCGAGTTCCTAATACAACTGTATTAGTTCTGGGATGAATTTTAGCAACGTACATAGGATGCCCAAGAGCAATCTCTAACCCTTTTCGCTGACCAATAGTGTAATTTGGGTATCCTTTATGTTTACCAAGCACTTTCCCAGCAGTGTCCAAGAAATTACCTGGTCCAAAACGTTTATCGAAATCAGGTACTCGCTCGCGTAAAAAGCGACGATAATCGTTATCGGGAATAAAACATATTTCTTGCGATTCACGTTTTTTTGAAAGCTTTTCAAAACCTTTATTCAAGGCTATTTCCCTTACTTCGGTTTTTGTTAATTCGCCTAAAGGGAATAATGTTCTTTTTAAATTCTGTTGAGTAAGACTCCATAAAAAGTAGGATTGATCTTTAGTGTCATCTTTTCCTTTTTTTATGAAATATCTGTCATTATCATATAGAATTTGAGCATAATGACCTGTAGCAATATATTCGCAATTCAGCTCATCGGCTTTTTTAATTATTTCGCCCCATTTTATGTCAGAATTACATACCACACATGGGTTAGGAGTTCGTCCACTAATATATTCACTAACAAAGTTTTCAATAACTGTTTCTTCAAAATGCTTGCGTATATCTAATATTTGATGTGGAAATCCAAAATGATCTGCCATTGCTTTAGCCTCAAAAATAGCATCAACATTACAACAACCTGTTTCTTTCTCCATGCAAGCTTGTGAAATATTATCCCAAACCCTGAAAGTAACTCCTTCTAATTCGTACCCTTCATCAATCAACAACATGGCAGCTACGGTACTGTCAATTCCACCGCTCATTGCCATTAATACTCTTCCCTTACTCATTTCAAGTCTACATTATTGCATTAACTTTGCTTTAAACAATAGCAAATTCAAAAAGTTTAGATAATCTCAATAAAATAAAAACTATCTTCGGTTATTCCTTAACCAATCAATATCGTTATTACCATTAGGTTCACTGTATTTATCTTTATTTCTTTCCAATTCATCTAAAAGCTCTTGTTGCTCATTATCTGCCTCAGGCGAGCGGCCTTTTGTATATTGATATACTTTAACTAAATTTCCATTCTCATTATATTTTTTCCATGGTCCGTGCATTAAATCACCTACAAATTTTCCTTCTTTATGTAATACTCCACTTTTATAATAAGTTTTTGTCATGCCTTCCAGTTTTCCATTAACATGAGTTGCTTCCCACATTAAAGGTCCTTCAGCAAATCTTTTTATCCATTTACCATTTTGAACACCATCTACCCAATTAGTCTCTTCAATTATTACACCCTCTGAAGTTAATTGTAAAAACTGACCATGTTTAACTTCTTTTTTTAAAGATTCTTGTAGATAAAAAGTTCCTTTCTCATCATAATACTTCCACACACCATCTTTTTGTTTGCCAAAATAACTACCAGAACCTGCAAGCTTTCCACTTCTATGAAAAAATTCTGCCGTAGCAGTTATTCCTACCGAATCGTAAACTAAATGAGCTGTTAAATAGCCACTTACGCTATATCTTTTAAGATCACCAATGGGTTTATCGTTAACAAAGTAAGCCTTATACTTTAGGTTTCCATTTTCATAATTCTTTTTCCAGAAACCTTGTTTAAAGCCATTAATATCAGAATAGTTCATAAGAGTATCACCGCTTTGCCCTACATTCTGTGCTTGACCATTTGCAAAAATTAAAATTGCAAAAATGATGGTTATAATTTTATTCATATATATGTATTTTAATCTATTATCTAATTTTAATAAAGTAGAATGTTGTGACAAAAATAACAATAAGAAATTTACAACATTAATTAATTTGAATAAAATAAAAAAGCTGTCTCCAAAAATAAGAGACAGCTTTAAAATTATATCTTAAAAAAAGCTTATTTCACTTCTTCAAAATCTACATCAGTTACTTCATCTTCTTTGCCTGCTGCTTGAGGCTCACCTTCTGCCTGTGCGCCTTCAGGTGCACCACCTTGAGCCTCTTGCTGAGCGTTATACATTTCTTGCGAAGCTGCTTGGAACGTATCATTTACTTTCTTCATAGCTTCATCAATAGTCTCTAAGTTTTCAGTTTTATGAGCCTCTTTTAATTCAGCTAATGCTGCTTCAATAGGTTCTTTTTTATCAGCTGGTAATTTATCTCCAAACTCTTTCAAGTTCTTTTCTGTTTGGAAAATTAAGCTATCGGCACCGTTAATCTTTTCGATTTTTTCTTTTGCCTTAGCATCTGAGTCTGCATTTGCTTTTGCCTCATCTCGCATGCGGTTAATTTCCTCATCGCTTAAGCCCGATGAAGCTTCAATTCTAATATTTTGTTCTTTACCTGTTCCTTTATCTTTAGCCGAAACATTTAAAATACCATTAGCATCTATATCGAAAGTTACTTCAACTTGAGGTACTCCACGAGGTGCTGGTGGAATTCCATCTAAGTGAAAACGACCTATTGTTTTGTTATCGTTAGCCATTGGACGCTCACCTTGTAACACATGAATTTCAACCGAAGGCTGATTATCAGATGCAGTAGTAAAACTCTCAGTTTTCTTTGAAGGAATAGTTGTATTAGCTTCAATTAATTTAGTCATTACTCTACCCATAGTCTCAATACCTAATGAAAGCGGAGTAACATCAAGAAGCAATACATCTTTAACCTCACCTGTTAAAACACCACCTTGAATTGCTGCACCAACTGCAACAACTTCGTCAGGATTAACACCTTTAGAAGGAGCTTTTTTAAAGTAATCTTCGACAACTTTCTGAATAGAAGGCATACGAGTTGAGCCACCTACAAGAATTACCTCGTCTATATCAGATGTTGACATTCCTGCATCTTTCATTGCAGTTTTACAAGGTCCAATTACAGCTTGTATTAAACGGTCGGCCAATTGCTCAAATTTTGCTCTTGAAAGCGATTTAACTAAGTGTTTTGGCACACCATCAACAGGCATAATATATGGTAAATTTATTTCAGTAGCAGTAGAACTTGAAAGCTCAATTTTTGCTTTTTCAGCAGCTTCTTTTAAACGCTGTAAAGCCATTGGGTCTTTACGTAAATCAATGTTATGATCTGTTTTAAACTCATCGGCTAACCAATCAATAATAATTTGGTCAAAATCGTCACCACCAAGGTGTGTATCACCATTAGTTGATTTCACTTCGTAAACGCCATCACCAAGTTCTAATATAGATATATCGAAAGTACCACCACCAAGGTCGAATACTGCGATTTTCATATCTTTATCAGACTTATCTAAACCATATGCTAATGCAGCAGCTGTTGGCTCGTTGATAATTCTTTTTACTTGCAATCCTGCAATTTCACCAGCTTCTTTCGTTGCCTGACGCTGCGCATCGTTAAAATATGCTGGAACAGTTATTACCGCCTCAGTTACTTCTTGTCCAAGATAATCTTCAGCTGTTTTCTTCATTTTTTGAAGAACCATAGCTGAAATTTCTTGAGCTGAGAATTTTCTATCGTCAATTTGCACACGTGGTGTGTTATTTTCACCTTTAATTACCTTATAAGGTACGCGACCAACTTCTTTTGTTACACCATCGAACTTTTCACCCATAAATCTCTTTATAGAATAAATTGTTTTTTCAGGATTTGTTATTGCCTGACGTTTTGCAGGATCACCTACTTTACGCTCTCCGTTTTCAACAAAAGCTACGACTGAAGGTGTTGTTCTTTTTCCTTCGCTGTTAGGAATAACCACTGGTTCATTCCCTTCCATAACTGAAACACAAGAGTTTGTTGTTCCTAAGTCTATTCCAATTATTTTACCCATTTTTATATTGTATTATAAAATTATTTAATCTGTTTTGCTGTTTACTTTTCAATGATTGTGCCAATATGTTTTTAGACGAGATTTATGCAATTCTGACATTTTAAAATCAACTCTGCTACAGAATAAGGCAGACAGAATGACAAAAAGACACATTGTTAATTTGGCAATGGGGAATATATAATCTATAACCAATATTAGTAAAGTAATAGTTTTACCTGATTACTGTTTAAAAAAAAAGTTAATTTGCTAATTGTATCATTAAAAACACGTGTAAATATGCGATACTTGCATCAGCATTATCCCTGCCCTACTGTAGTTATTCAGTGTGCCTAGTAGTGCGTTCTTTGTTTTTTATACTTTACTATAAAACAATGGTTCGGTATGTTTTTATATCTATCTGATAAATAACTAATTACAACGATTAGCACAATGTAGCTAACTAGCTCAACATAAAGTCATTGCGGCTTAACAGCTTTGTGAGAAAAAAAAAGACCTGTCTGCCACAGGCAGATTTAACGAGGTAGTACGGAATTAGTAGAATGAAATTTGCGGTTTACTCATTAGCCAATACTATTATTTGATTGCAATATACTAATTTTTATAGTTAAGCAAATTAGAGTTTGGCGAAGCTAGCAGGTGCCTAATTAATTTCAAATTGCGACTTAAACCGTATTATTTATGCGCCAGTGTTACCACATGTTTTTACCTATTGCTTTTAATCCATTTACCTCTTTCAATAATTTTATTATTATTACGAATTTCATAAATATATAATCCATTTGTTAAGCTGGCTATGCCATAAGTTTCTTTTAATGATTTTATTTGTTCTTTTAAAACAACAACTCCAATATTATTATAAAAAACTAGTTCAGAATTCAAAAAATCATTAACAATTTCTATTGTAAAATAACTATTGCCTGGATTAGGAT